>NZ_JBEPAL010000063.1:0-40582 GCF_040298625.1 Streptomyces sp. NPDC001532 | reverse complement strand
CGTGTACTTCGTCCACGTCGTGGGACTGTCGGCGGGGCAAGTGGGCATCGGCATGTCGCTGGCCGGCATCCTGGCGCTGGTGCTGGGCACCGTCCACCGAGCCGCTCTTCGCCGCTGGCGCCGGCGGCGCGGTGACGCACGTGTCCAGCCGTCCGCACGGCTACGGCTCCGGCTCTGGCTCCGGCAGAGGGCGCCATAACGCTCGTCAGCGCTGCGCGCCGGTCGCGCCGAGGCCCGGCGAGCCGACGTCATCGGGGTGATCACGGAAGCGGGCACCTCCTCACCGGGCGCGTCGAGCCGACGCATCAGCAGCTTGACCATGATCCGACCCATGCCCTCGATGTCCTGGCGGACCGTCGTGAGCGCGGCTCCGCGGCCCGTACCACGGAGGCCATGTCGTCGAAGCCGACCACCGCGACGTCCTCGGGCACCCGCATCCCGCGCTCGCGCAGCGGGCGCAACGCACCCAGGGCCATGTGATCGTTGGAGGCGAAGACCGCGTCGATCTCGGGACGCCGGTCCAGCGGTTCGCCCATCGCGCGGGCTCCGCTCTCCTCGGTGAAACCTCCCTCGCACAGCAACAGCGGATCGGCGTCGACGAGGACATCGCGGTAGCCGTGGATCCGGCCCATCGCCGATGTCTGGTCACGCGGACCCGTGAGGTGCGCGATGTGCCTGCGGCCCAGGTCGACCAGATGGCGCACCGCGTGCCGTCGCACCGCCGCGGTTGTCGCAGTCCACCAGGGGAAGGCCCAGGTGCTCGCTTCCCGCCGGACGGCCCCCGAGCACCGCCGGCACTCCGGTCCGTGCGATCAGGGACGGCAGTCGGTCGTCGTGGAGGGAGAAGGCGAGCGCGCCGTCGACCCGTACCGCCACCATCCGCTGCCTGACCAGCGTGGACCGGGGCCGAGGACTGATGGTCGCCCCGACTTGCAACTGCCACGTCCGCCGGGTGGCGGCCTCGGCCGTCGTCAGCGAGAAGCACCCCTGGAACCCGGACTTCAAGCCCGTCCAGTCTCCGCTGGGCCGCCACGGCATGTGGGCGTGGCCGCAGACCTTGGTTCGCCGAGAGGGCTGAGGGAACCGCTTCGGCGCGAGGGGCGAAGGACAGGTGAAAGCCCAAGTATTCGACCATCGTCCCTTGGACGAGAGGAGCCCCGATGACCGTCGGACCAGGCGTCCGCATCGGCACCGCGCGTGCCGATGCGGAGAGCGACGCCTCAGTGATCGCGCGGTCCCGGGATGAGCCCGAGGCGTTCGCCGTGCTCTTCGACCGGCACGCCGACGCCGTGCACCGCTATGCGGCCCGCCGCCTCGGCGGGGAGGTCGCCGATGACCTGCTGGCGGAGACCTTCACCACCGCGTTCCAGCAGCGGCATCGCTACGACCCGGCCCGCGACGCGGGCGCCGACGCCCGGCCCTGGCTGTTCGGCATAGCGACCAACTTGGTCCATCGGCATCGGCGGGCCGAGGCGCGCCGGTTCAAGGCCATGGCCCGGGTCCCGGCTCCCGCCGACCACGACGAGCCGCTGGCCGACCGGGCCGCGGACAAGGTGGTGGCGCGGGCCGTACGCCGCGAGCTGGCGGCGGCGCTGGCCGCGTTGCCCGCTCGGCACCGGGACGTGCTGCTGCTGGTGGCTTGGGGTGATCTCAGCTATGGGGAGGCGGCCCAGGCCCTCGGGATTCCCGTGGGCACGGTCAGATCACGGCTGCACCGGGCTCGCAGCAAGTTGCGCGAAGCATTGGGCGGATCCGACCCGACGGCACTGCGAGAGGTATCCGACCATGAATGACGAACTCGAACTCTTGAGTGAGTGGGACGCGGACGCGACCCCGCTCACCGGTCCGGCCCGGGACCGGGCCCGGCACCGGCTGCTCAACGCGATGGCCCACGCGGACCAGCGCGCCGGCGCCGGCCCCGGTCGCCGCCATGCGCTGCGCCTCGCGGGGGCCGCGCTGGTCGCCACGGCGGTGACGGGGTCGGCGATACTGCTCGGCACGGACGGCTCCGGCGGGTCCGGCGCACCGGGCACCAGCACCCCGCGGGTGGAGAACGCCGCCGCGACGGTGTTGAACGGGGCGGCGGCGTGGGAGCGCGAGCAGGAGAAGGAGCCGGTGGCGCCCCGCGACGACCAGTTCATCTACTCGAAGCGGATCATCAAGGAGACGGAGACGAAGACCGGCCAGGTCAAGACCTACACCGACGAGATGTGGGACTCCGTGGACGTCTCCAAACCCTCCCTGTCGATGGAACTGGGCCGCGAGATGTGGGAGGAGCCCGCGGGGAAGGGCGGCGGGGTGTGGCCACCCCGAAAGTGGAGCGAGCTGAAGAAGCTGCCCCACGAGCCGGAGAAGCTCATCTCGGTCATCGTCTCCTCCGGCGGGTCCGACGACCGGTCGATCAGCGATCTCGACGAGCTCAATCGGTACGAGGCCTACTGGCTGCTCGGCGAGCTCCTGAAGAATCCGGTGCTGCCCCAGGGGCTGCGCCCTGCGGCGTACGAGGCGCTGGCCCTTGTGCCCGGCGTCAAGACGATCCCCGGAGTGAAGGACTCCGCCGGGCGGACCGGGGTGGGCATCGCCCATACCGGACGCGGATCCTGCAAAAGCAAGTACCTGATCTTCGACCCGGCGTCGTACGAGTTCCTGGGCTTCCGCGACGAGCGGATCTCGGCTTCCGGGAAGAAGAAGTACATCCAGCTGTCGCACGTAGTGGACTGGGGGATCGTCGACCGGGTGAGGCAGCTCCCGTAGGCCGCTGTCCCGCGGCCAAGACCTCAGGGCCGCCGGCACCGGCAGATGGCCGCCGGCGCCCCTGAGGTCTGCCTCCCGGTCCGGCCGACCAGTGGGGCGACCCGGACAGGAACTCAGTGGGGATGCCCAGCCGAGGACCCACATGACAGGGCGGTTGCCGCCGCGCACCACGTGCCCCGGGTACCGAACCCGGCCCCCGACCAGCTCACCCGCACCGCCGAGTTCGCCTGGCCGAAGCGCTGGTGGATCGCCGGCACCGACGGCAAGCCTCCCCGGGAGCCTCGTGCCGTTCCGGCTGCGGCCGTGTCGGCCACTGCCGGGCACCTTGACGACGACCAAACCGCGTCGCATGCCGTCGACCGCCCAAGAATCGTTCCGCTGTCGTCCATGGCCGGACCGCACGGCCGCCGGTGGATGACATGCAGGGAGCAGCGGAGTCGGGTTTCGCCGGACGCCGTTCAGGACGTCCCTGCATCAGTCGCGAGGCGCGAGGTGCGAGGTGCGAGGTGCGAGGCACGGGCGGGAGGCGCGTAGGTGATCACTCGCCTTCGGCGCAGGAATCGCGGTGTTCCAGGTGCGGGAACAGTGCCTTCCAGCGATCCTCCGGCAGACTGACGGGTTGTGAGCGGCACATGGCCTCGTAGAGGCGGTCGGTGTCGTAGTCGAGGATGTACGTCTTCCTCTCGTCGGACAGGCCCGGCGCGTCGGTCTTGGTGGTGACGGCCAGCCAGTTCCCGCCCGGGGGCAGCCGGACGGACTCCGCACCCTCCAGGGTGGCGAACTCCGGGGTCACCCAGCGGCTGTCGCGGCCCAGGAGCCAGATGCGGTAAGGGCTGCCGGTGATGGCGTGACGGCCGTCGGGGGTGATGGCGAGGGAGGTGATGGCGCGGTCAAGGCGTACGGTCTCGCGCTTCTTCGGCTTGAGGGGAACGGACACGTCCCAGAACTCGATCGTGCCGTCGGCCACCGCGGTCGCGAGTTCGTCCTTCCCGGCGGGGAAGTAGCTCCCGGGCGCGGCCGGGATCCGCTCGCCCCTGACCGGACGCGCCGGCTCGGAGAGGTCGTACAGCCGGATCGTGTCGCCGCTCTCCTCGGTGATGAGCAGCTTCGACACATCGTCGTACATCGCGCCCTGGCGCAGCGCCGCGTCCTCGATCACGTCGCCCATCCGTGGACGGTCGGGGTCGGAGACGTCCCAGAACCGCAGGTGCCATTCGTTCTCGACGGTCACGACGGTGTGCGGGCCCGCGAACCAGAGGCTTCCCGTGTCGAGGAGACCGCCGTTGGCCTGCGCGGGGATGTCGGCCCGGCGCTCCGGCTTCGCGGGGTCGCTGATGTCCCACAGGGCGATGGTCCGCTCCTCCCTGGAACCCACGGCCAGCAGCCGGCCGTCGGGGCTGACGGTGATGTGCGAGGCGTCGGCGGTGTACCGGACGCTCGTGCTTCGGTGCGGCGGGCCCTCGGCGCCGAACCGCCAGAGCTGGAGGGTGTGGTCCAGGCCTCCCGCCCAGTGGTGGGCCAGCAGGACCGGGTCACCGTCCCGGCCGGTCAGGAACCAGTTCGCCTCCCAGCCCTTCGGGAGGGTGTAGCGCGGCTTCGGGGAAGCGTCGTCGCCGATGGTCCAGATCCGGGTGGTCGTGGAGAGGTCCGGCTCGTCCTGCCTGGTGATGAGCAGCCTGCCGTCGGCGCTGACGGGGCCCGTGCCCGCCACCTCGTGCACGGGCAGGTGCCCGGGGAGCGCGGGCGCCCCGGCGCGTTCGGTCCACAGCCGGATCTCGCCGCCGACCTCGCCGGCGGCCAGATAGCGGCTGTCGGGGCTGTAGGCGACCGACTGGACCGGCTGCCCTGCCGACAGCACGCCGAGTTCCGGCTTGATCTGCGCCAGCTCGGCCGCCTTGGCCGTCGCCCTGAGCCGCCGTACGCCGTCATCGCGGTCCGCCCCGGCGAGGAACCTGCCGTCCGGGCTGAAGGCGAGCTGCGGCATGCCGTCGTAGCCGCCCCAGCTGTCCATGTAGGCCTCCGTGGACACCCGCCGCAGTTCCCGCCCGTCCGCCACCTTCCACCAGGCCGTCTTCCCGCCGCCGCCGTTCGCGACGACGAGATCGCGGCGCGGGTGGGCGGCGACGGACGTGACCGAGGCGGCCCGCTCGGTGTCGCGCAGGACGGGCCGGCCGGGGTCGGTCACATCCCACAGCCGCACCTGGGCGGGGTGCCCGTCCGCGCCCGGCCCGCGGCCGTTGCCGGTGATCAGGTGGTGTCCGTCGCGGGTGAACGCCAGGGAGATCAGCTCGGCTTCGGTCACCGTGCGCTGTGCGCGCAGCGCCGGGTGAGCCGGGTCGGAGACGTCCCACAGCCGCAGCCGGCCTTTGTCGTCGCCGGACGCCAGGGTCTGCCCGTCCCGGCTGAACGCCAGGCTGAACGTCGCCCTGCTCCCTTCGACCGGCAGATGCGCCAGCCGCCTGGGCCGTTCGGGGTCGGCGGTGTTCCACAGGGTCAGTTCCGTACCCGTCTGCGCGGCCAGCAGCGGCTCGCGGGGGTGGTGGGCGAGGGCGGGCCGGCCCTCCACCTGGAAGCGGCCGGCTTCGGCCGGCCGGCCGGGAACGGACAGGTTCCACAGCTGTACCCGGCCGTCCCGGTGGCTCGCGGCCAGCGCCTTGCCGTCCGGGCGGTAGGCGAGGTTCAGGACGGGCTCGCGGTGGGGCTCGGCGGGAGTGAGGTGGACAGGGGTCAGGGTGATCGCCGCCGCGTACAGGCTGGAACGGGCCTCCGGGGTGTTCGCCGTGCGGTACGCGGCCAGGCTGAGGCGCAGCGCCGTGCCCGGGTCGTGGTCGCGGATGCGGTCGGCGCGGCCCGCGAGTTCGCGGGCGATCAGGGCCCGCTCCCGGCTCGCCGCCTGTCCGTTCTCGTAGAACGCCCAGCCCGCCAGGGAGGCCGCCACCAGGGTCAGCACCGACAGCACGCAGACCCACGCCCGCACAGTCCGGCGCCGGCGCCGCTCGGCGGCGTCGCTCGCGGCGACGAAGTCGCGGACCACCTGCCGTACGGGCGCCGCCCCGGCGGTCCGGCCGACGGCCAGCTCACGTGCCTCCCGCAGGTCGAAGCCGCGCCACAGGCCGCTGGGCCCGCGTCCGCCCTCGCCCCAGCCCTCCGCCGCGACCGTCAGCCGCCGCAGCCGCAGCAGATCGCCGCGGACCTCCTCGATCCAGCCGGTCAGCCGCTCCCACGCGTGCAGCAGCGAGTCGTGCCCGAGCTGCGCCCCGCCGTCCTCGTCCACCACGACGAGATGCGCGTCGACCAGGAGCCGCAGCAGGTCCTGCGCGTCGGCCAGTTCCTCCCGCGGCACCCTGCGGCGCACCAGCCGGCCCTCGCCGTCGGCGACCTGCACCATGGCGAGCATCAGGGCGCGCAGCCGCTGCCGGCCGTCCTCGTCGAGGTCGTCGTGGATCCGGTCGGCGGCGCGGGCGACCGCGTCACGGATACCGCCCGCCTGCTGGTACGCGGCGTAGGTGAGCGTCGTGCCGCGCCGCCGCAGCCAGATCTCCTGGAGGACGTAGGCAAGATACGGCAGAGCCGCCGCGTCGCCGGTGCGTCCGCCGCGCCGTTCCTCGTTCACCTCGCGCAGCAGGATGCGCGGGACGCCCGCCTCCCACTCCAGTCCGGCGTAACGGGCGGGCTCGACGATGGCCGCCTCGATCTCGTCGTCGCTCAGGGCGGACACGACGAAGTGGTCGCGTTCCGCGAACGGGGCGAGACGCGGGTCGCCGAGGACGTCGCCGTGGTAGTCGGCGCGCAGCGCCAGCACGACGCGCGGGCCGCCGGTCGCGGTGACCGCGGCGGCGAATCGGCCACGCTCGGCCTCGTCCGCGCCGTGCGTGAAGTACTGCTCCAGCTGGTCGACGACCAGGACCCCGGGCACCGGCCGGCCGCGCGCCCCGGATCCCGGGCGGGTGAAACGTCCCCGTTCCAGATCGCGTACGACCTCGCCGACCGGGCGGCCCACCGCCTGCGCCCACGCCTCGGCGAGCCGCCGGAACGGCCGCGCTCCGGGTGCGGGCACCAGGCACACCGGTCCCAGTCCCGCGCGGTGCGTCGCCACGCTCAGCCCGGCCCGCAGCAGCGACGACTTGCCGACGCCGGAGTTGCCGATGAGCACCAGCGGTTCCCCGGGCCGCGCTCCGGTGACCCTGGCCAGCAGCCGCTCCGTCATCTCCTCGCGGCCGAAGAAGAGATGGTGCTGTTCGGGCAGGAACGGGCGCAGGCCCGGATACGGGCACACGGCGTCCGTGTCGTCGTCCGGCGCCGGTGACCCGTCCGGGGCGGGCTGCGCGAGATAGCGGCGGTTGGCGGTGAGCACCAGCTCGGCCATGCGGGCGGTGCCGCCGCCGTAGGGCCGGGCCGCCTCGCCCTGGAGCCGCTGGTCCAGGAGGCGGTAGACCCCACCGAGCGTCAGCAGGCGCGGGGCGCCCGCGTCGCCCTCCCTCAGCAATTTCAGCAGGTGGCCGGTGAACAGGGTGTACTCGGCGCCCACGGGGGCGTAGGCGAGGGTGTTGCGCTGGGCCGATCCGAGCAGATAGCTGCCCTGGGGACGGGACGCGCCGAACGCGTCCGGGGCGGGGGTGCGGTCGGGTTCCCGGGCGTTCCCGGCGAAGCAGCAGTCGAGGATCAGCACCGGGTCCGCCGGGGCGTCGCCGAGGTAGCGCTCGATCTCCGCGTAGGGCACCGCGTGGGCGGTGTCCGTGAGGGACTTCGTCGCGGCCGTCGCGAGATACAGCCGTCCGCCGGGCCCGCGCAGACCGTGGCCGACGAAGCAGAAGACGACGATGCCGCTCTCGGACCGCTCCTCGGTGGGCGCCGCTCGGTCGGCTGCCTCCGCCAGCGCCTCCAGCACCTCGCTGGGTGACACGGGATCCGTCAGCACGCGCACCCGGTCGCCCATGCCGCAGCGGGTGCGCAGCGTCTCGGCCAGCGCCCGCGCGGAGGGCACGGCCGCGGGCAGATCGTGCAGCCGGTCTCCCGGGTGGCGGCCCGTGCCGACCACCACCGCGTGACAGCCGGGTCCGGTCAGATCCGGCCCTCTCCCTAACGGCATGCTCAGCGCGCCCCCTCGGCCCGCCGCGTTCCGTCCCCGTCGGGCTGGTGCGTTCCGTCACCGTCCGCCCGGCGGGAACCGTCACCGTCCGCCCGGCGGGAACCGTCACCGTCGGCCTGCTGCGTGCCGTCTCCGCCGGACGGTTCGTGGTCGCTCGTGTCCGACGCGGACGGTTCCCGCCCGGCGGTCTGAACAGGTGCTTCCCGCCTGGGGCCTTGGGTCGATGGTTCCCGCCGGGCCTCCTGGGCCGGTGATTCCCTGCGGGCGTCCTGGGCCGGTGGTTCCCTGCGGGCGTCCTGAGCCGGTGGTTCCCGCAGGGCCTCCGCCACCCGCTGGGCCAGCTCGCCGGTGCCCTCCGCGGTCAGCGGCCGGACCTTCTCGGAGGCGACCACCAGCTGGGTGCCGTCCGGCCGGTTGATGGTGACGGTCACATTGCTCCGCCGGTTCTGCAGCCAGACGACGAGGGCGGCACCGGCCGCCGCGGTGGGCCCGCCGGGGGCGAGCAGCAGGCTCAGCAGTTCGCTCCAGGCACCGCCCATCGCTCCCGCGGGCGCGCTGTCCGCCAGGTCGCGCCGCACGAGTCCGCGCAGTTCGGGGTCCTGGCGCAGCCAGTCGTACAACTCGTCCGTGGCGCTCGCGTGGTCGCCGGTCTCCGCCTGTACGCCGAGTGTGAAGCGCACCCCCGCTCCTCCCCCTGCGGCACGCCGCCGCCGTCTCGATCATCCGTCCCGAAGTCCCCGAAGTCCCCAACTTTCCTTACCCGCCTGCCAGTTCCCGGCACATCAGAGTCACAGCACGGTGATGCCGAGGGGACGTTCCCGGCCGACAGTAGGCGGCTGTCTCGCTGGGTGGCCTGTCCGGTGGGGGCCCAGGGTGGCATCAGGTGCCGGTGGTCCGTCCGCCCACGGGCTCGTTCTTCAGCACGGCCTGCACGGTGGCCCAGGCGACCTGCGAGTCCGCCGCGGACGGTCAGCCCTCCCCGGAGGGCAGCGGTGCCCGGTGTACGGCTCACCGCGACCCTGGGGTGCAGGCGGTATGCCACCTCCAGTGGGAACGCCCCCGGGGAAAGTGGGTGTGACGTGACGGCTTGAGCGGACTCGTCAGGGTGGGTGGTGTACTGCGTACAGTCGCGGTCGGAGTCGCCGTCGTCGCCGTCGCGGTCGCCGTCGCCGTCGCCGTCGAGGGCGTCACGGCACGGTGAGGAACGGCGGGAACGCCGCTTTCGCGATGCTGCCCTTCGTCACCCTCACCACGGTCTTCGGAGCGCCGATCACACCCTCCGGCAGGGAGAGGCTGAGCAGATACAGACCTGGTTCCACGTGGGCGAAGCCGAACCAGCCCGAGCCATCGCTGAGCCGGGTGGTCTTGCGGCTGCCGCCGGTGAGCGGGGCGAGCGTCACCGGTACCTGGTCCAGCGCGCCACCGTTTCGGAGCAGTAGCCTGCCGGTCACGTGCCCGTCCTGGGGTGCCGTCTTCCACGGCATGCCGGGCACCGCCGCCTCGTTCCTGAACGGCGCGTCGTCGCCCTGCGTCAGCGCCTGCATCAGCTTGGCCCGTTCGGCTGCCAGGCCGTTGGCCGCCACGTCCTTGCTGGGCGCGGCGTAGGAGTAGCCGCTCCAGCCGGCCGCGGTGTTGCCAGCCGCGCTGGGCCGCAGCGCCTCCCTGGCCTGGCTGAGGGAGTCCGCGACGCCGTTGAGGTACAGCGCGGGTCCGTTGACCGCCTGCCGCTCGCCCTGGTGGTCGGCCAGGAACTCGGACCATTCGGAGAACATCCGCGCCTGGTCGGGGTTCCAGTTGCGCTTGTAGTTCATGGTCACGGCGGTGTCCATGATTCCCTCGTCCAGCCATCCCGCCCAGTCCTGGAGGACTTCGGCGTAGGTGCGTGTGGCCTGCCAGCCGCCGACCGCCTGCGGCCCGTGTCCGTAGGTGATGGCGTCCATCGACAGGCGGGCGCGCGGGTCGACCTCCCAGACTCCGAGGTAGATCCTGCGCACCAGTTGGGTGACCTGGCTGCGCCGCCAGTCGCTCCAGGCGGTGTCGGACGGGAGGGGTACGTCCGTGCGGCCGGTCGCCTGCTGGAAGCGGGCGACGGAGACGGCGTTGTAGCCCCAGTCACTGTGGGTGGTGGTGGAACTGCCGTCCGGGTAGCGGACGTAGTCGAGGTTGACGCCGTCCACGTCGTAGTTGCGCACGATGCTCTGGATGCCGCGGACGATGTAGTCGGCTGCCGCCGGATGGCCGGGGTCCACGTAGGCGTTGGCGCCCACCAGTTCCTGGCCGTCGGCCTTCTTGTTGAGCCAGCGGTCGGTTCCGGTGGCGTTCGGGCCGTGCTGGTTGAAGACGTGGTCGGGGGAGCGGGGCGGGGTGCTGCTGTTCCACATGGTGTTGACGTTGACCCAGGCGTGCACCTGGAGTCCGGCCGCGTGTCCCTGCCGGACCACTTCCGCAAGCGGGTCGTACGGCTCAGGGGCGATCGCGGCGTCGGTGCGCGGGTACAGGGCGTTGTTGCAGAAGCAGTCGTACCGCCGGGCCGTCTGCACGATCAGGACGTTGGCGTTGATGTCCAGTGCGTCCTGGACCAGGGCCGTGACCTGTGCGGGTGTGTAGATGCCCGGATTGAACGCGTCCACCCAGTAGCTGCGCCACTGGGCCGGCGCCGCCGTACCGGCGTCGGCGCGGGCGTCGGCGTGGGCGGGCGGCGCGGTGACCGCGCCGAGGAGCAGGCCGAGGCCCGCCGCCAGGGTCGTCAGTACGCGAGGCAAACGCATGGCGAGGTGTCCCCCCGTGGAGTTCGTCGGCTGCGGGCGTACGTCGTGACAAGGCGGTGGGCCATGCCGCCTCTAGGCGAACGTGGCTGACCAGGTGGCCGGCCCGACGATGCCGTCCACGCTCAGGCCCTTGCGCGACTGGAAGCTGCGGCAGGCGGAGTCGGATCCCGGCCCGTACTGGCCGTCGACGGCGAGGGAGTAGCCGTGTGCGCTGTTCATCCGGTACTGCCAGGTCGCCACGCTGGCATGCACGAAGGTCGGCGGCTGGCGGAAACTGACGCCGGGGTAGGGCAGGGGGCCGCCGCCGGGGTTGACCTCGCCGCTGAGCACCCTGGCGTACAGGTTGCCCGGGCAGGCGGTCGCGTGGTGGTCGCGGTGGCCGGTGATGGCCTTTGCGGCGCCGCCCGACACCCGCAGGCGGTTGATGCCGTGGCGGATGGCGTCGATGAGCCCGGCGGTGATGGTGTCATAGCTGCTGGCGGTGCCGCCGGTGAGCGCACAGACCGCGTACCAGTCGTCGTTGCCCTGCGTGGTCCCCTGGGCAGCGGTACGGACGTACTCGCCGCGGCCTTGGAAGAGGTAGCCGTGGACGCAGGCGAGGTGGCTGTAGGCGATGTCCGACCAGCCGTTGGAGTCCATGTGGAAGTTCTGGATGCCCCGCACCTGGGCGGCGCAGTCGGCGTGATCGGCCTTGGCCACCTTCACGGCGTCGACGTGATGGACGACCACGCCGCCCTGCGCCGGGGTGATGTCGTTGCTGACGCTCACGGGCGCCCTGGCGCCCCACTGGGAGCGGGTGACGAACGTGGCCATCAGCTCCGCCCTCCCCGGTCCAGGGCGCAGTTGACGGCGGCGTTCAGGGGTTCGGCGTGGGTACCGCGCGCGGCTTCGGGTCCGTGGACGGCGCCGGGGTGACGGGAGTGCGTGACGATGGGGAGTTCACGGAGTCCCGGCGGGAGGGGAGTGCCGGCACGCGCGGGTCCGGAACAGATGGCGGGCAGCGCGAACGCACCGGCGGCTGCAGCCAGCAGTGTGGTGCGGCGAGACGGGCCGTGGGTCAACGGTCCTCCAAGGGGTGGGGAGGTACGGGCAATTGTCGAAACGTTGACAGGTTCCAGTCAAGATGGCGGTGGTCGTTCGACGAACCGGCATGGAGGCTGTTCCGCTGCCGGTGGCCGTTGACCGCTGTGCGCAGTGCGCAGTGCGCAGTGCGCAGTGCCAGAGGTTGACGGCAACATGAGCCGCCGCCATCAACGTCACCCGGACCACACTCGGGGCACGCGGGACATCCGGCCGTGACCGCTCGGTGCCACCTGCGGTGTTCCCCCGACCGTCGGCGCCGGTCCGCAGGACTGGGGCCCGCGCTTGGGCTGGTGGAGACCTTGCAAGCCAAGGCGCATTGCGGGCTTTGCCGTTGATTCGGAGACGCCAGGGCGCTGCATGCCCTTCGATCATGAGCCCGAACGCCAGGCCGCAGCGGCGAGCGGTGGCGATGCATGTGCGCTGCCGCCGACCACGTGCCGGAGGAGACCTACCGCCAGGTTCTGGAGGAACTGGCCGGACTGCCGGCGGTGGTTCAGGCCCTGCCGCCCACGGCCGCGCTGGTCGACCTGACCGGATCCTTCCGCTACCGCGGCACCACCCCGTACCGGCTCGGCGAGGAACTGCGCGTACGCACGATCTCCCGCCTCGGTGTCGACGTCCGGCTCGGCATCGGCCCGTCCTTCACCGTCATCGCCGCCACCGCCTCCACTCAGGTGCCGCTGCCGGGCGGCGTCCTCACCGTCAGCCCCGACCAGGTGACCGACTGGCTCGCCCAGCTCCCGGTCGAGGACCTGCACGGCATCGGCCCCGGCCAGGCGGCGACCTTGCGCGACTACGGCACCCGCGGCGTCGTGGCGCAGTAGGGTGCATGGTCAGCGGGATCTCGTCGAACTTTTCGAGCGCAGCCTTCTGTACGAACCGGGCGATGTCGATGAGCCCCTCGCGACACACCGAGAACGCCAGCCCCAGGTCGCCCCGTCAACCCGCACACGTCGGCCGCCCGTCTCGTCGGGCGGGCATGCGGTGACAGGGCGGTCGGAAGCGATGCCCCCAGATGGGGCCCGGCCGGACGGGCTCGCGCGGCAGGTTCAGCCGTCGACGTAACCCAGGGAACTGTTAGTGATCTTGTGCACTTCTCCCATGGACTCGTCCTCTCTGGCGGCACTGAAGGCCGGTGCGGTTACGGCCGCGGCTCCTCGCGGTAGCCGGGCCGGCCCGCGTAGGGCAGCGCCAACAGGCGTGCCACGGGGTCCAGACACTCGGCGGTCTTGACGAGCTCGTTTTCTTGCAGTTGCAGGCGACCGAACTCGACAGGATCCGAGTGGATCACTTCGCGCATGCGGGCACGCAGCGCCAGCCGATCTTCAACGGCCGTCGCGTACAGGTCGAGGATCCGCCGCTTGGCGGCGATCTCGCGCAGCACCCGCGCCGGATTGTGTGCAGCGATGAAGTCGGCGTCAGCGAGTCCCTGCTCGCTGCCGTCGGTCTCGACTCCTGCGCCCGGACGGCCGAAGTCGACAGTCCAGCCGTAGTCGCCGATGCCGCTTTGGACCCAGGGTCCAAGGGTTGCCGCGCGCGCGATCCGCTCGTCCTCGTCGAGCTGGGCGCGCAGCCACTGCGCAAACTCGCGGGCTGCCTCCAAGGCCTGCCCCGGCGGCATCGCAGCTCTGGTCGTTTCCACTGACACTCCTTCGTCTCGTGCGCTGGGACCGTACCGTTCCCAGCGACATCATCCCCACTCACGCCCCTACACCTCAGCCGGAACCCGGGCCCGCCAGCAGCTCGCCGACGAGTTGGTCGCCGGCACCGGTCCTGCCCTCGACGGTCAGCCAGAAGCCGCCCCGCGCTCCGCGACGGCCGGCCGGCCAGTCGTCCCCGCGCCTGCGGGAGGTTGTCCGGGCGATGTCCGTGCGAACGAGGCTCTGATCCGGTCGCTTCCGTGCCCGCGGGGGCGCCCACGAGCCAGGCCAACCCCACTCGCGCGGAGAACAGTGGCCGTCGACGAGGAACGTCGCCTCACGTTTGCTGCGGAGTCAGGTGGAGTCCGAGCCGGGACGGCAAGGTCGTCAGCCTCGCTCGGTGTGCCTGGTCGGCGTCGTGACCGGCTCCGCTGCCCCCTCACCCCCGTCCAGGGCCGGTGGGAGCGGACCGGCCCGAGCCTGAGACGTTTTTACGCTGCACGTCTACGACGGCGGGCGGCACGTGCGGCACCCACGCGGCGCTGGTCGGCCTCCCAGGCCAGCCGCCACCGAGGCCTTGACGACGCCGTGGTCTTGAGGCGCCCGAAGGCGGTGTTGTGACGGACCTCCGCCCCGGGCGCCTGTTCGTGTTCAGCCCGGGCGCGGTGAGGGCTTCGGGTCGCCGCACTCGGCGGCCAGGGCCTCGCCCCGGGCCGCTGCGGCGCGGTCCTCGGCGTCCTGCGCGAGGTGGGGGAGGGCTCATCGCCGGTGGCGTCCACAAGCCGATGCAGCGGCTTCGCCCTCCGCTCCAGGCAGGCCATGCGCTGGTCCACCGTGCCCCACACGTAGTGCCCGGCATTCGTCGGTGAGCCGCTTGAAGACCACGCCTTCCATCCCGTCCGGCAGCTGGACGTTCTCTGGGGTTCTGGCTGTGGCGTCAGCGACTGAGTCACGTTGGTGCAGCTCAGCGCCATTGATGGGGAGTACGGCCCTGCGACAGGTGTGGTGCTGTCGCCTGAAGGGACTGTTGGGCAGCCATCTCGTAGACGAGGCTGCCATGGAGCCTGGGTGGCACCACGGGGCCGCGCGCCGGGTACTGTCGCCGGGCGGTCCGCATCTTGGCGAGGATGCCCGAGTTCTTCGAAAGACGATCTTGGACACCCATATTCTCGTCTCCGCAGGCACCCCTTGGACCACCCCACCAGGAGGAACCGGTGTCATACCCGCAACCGCTCACCTCCGAGGAGAAACTCGCCGACGCGAAGCAGCGGCTGAGCCTCCCGCGTATCGTCGTGATCTGCGGCTCCACTCGTTTCATGACCGAGATGATCGAGGCCGATCTGCGGGAGACCGAAGCCGGAAAGATTGTCGTCAAGCCGGGTTGCGACATGAAGTCGCCGCACGCACTTTGGTCCGACCCTGTCGAGGCCGAGGCGTTGAAGGTTCGACTCGACGATCTGCACCGAGCGAAGATCCGGCTGGCTGATGAGGTGCTCGTAGTCGGCGACTACATCGGAGACAGCACCCGAGCCGAAATCGCCTACGCCCGGTCGCTGGGCAAGCCCGTGCGGTTCACGCATCCCGAAGTCGACCCCGACGCCTGAACGCCCGCCCCCACACCCTCCGCAGGAGAAGACGCGGACGAGGAAGAGGCGAAGGAGGGCGGCCGGCCCCTGCTCGTTGGAGGTCGCCGCCGTCACCTTCGCCAATGGCGGTCACGACATCGGTGTCTATGGCCAGCCGAGATATAAACAAGGGGGCAATGAGTAGAACCCAATGCGGCTTTACGCGTGGTCAGCACAGTGACGCCGCAGTAGATGCGTACTTCTCGCCCTGGAAGCCGGTACGGTCCGCCGCAGGTCGCGACGATCACGGACAGGTCTCCGTCGCAGTAAATCCAATATCTGCTGCGGCAGTTGTGAATACGTCTCGTCGAACACACAACTGCCCGAGTAGGGGTCTGGTTTGCAGTGCGGGACGCGGACGAGGCCTGGCACCAGCATGTGTGCCTGGGTCATGGCGCCGAGTTCTCCGTCACTGGCAGGCACTCGGCGAGCAGGTCGACGACATCGCGCCAGGCTCGCTGTGCGTGCCGTGGGTGGTGACCGACGCCGGGGACTGTGGGGTGGTCGACAGGTGGGTGGTGGAAGGCGTGCAAGGCTCCGCCGTAGACCGTGAGGCGCCAGTCGACGCCTGCGGCCTGCATCTCGGCGGTGAACGCGTTCCGTTGCGCGGGCGGCATGATCGGGTCTTCCGACCCGACCCCGGCCCACACCGGGCAGCGGATGCGCGCGGCCTCGCCCGGTCGGCCCGTGGTGGTTGCGTTGACTGTCCCGATCGCTCGCAGGTCGACGCCGTCGCGCCCGAGTTCCAGCGCGATGGCGCCCCCGGTGCCGTAGCCGACGGCGGCGATCCGGTCGGGGTCGGTCCGCGGTTCGGTGCGCAACACGTCGAGTGCCGCGTGGCCGATGCGCCGCATCCGGTCGGGGTCGGCGAGCAGTGGCAGGCAACGGGCCAGCATCTCCTCGGGGTCGCCCAAGTAGCGCCCGCCGTGAAGATCGAAGGCCAGGGCTACGTATCCCAGTTCGGCGAGAGCATCGGCCCGGCGGCGCTCGACGTCGCTGAGTCCCATGCCCTCTGGTCCGAGCAGCACCGCGGGTCGGCGGTCGACACCGGCCGGGAGCGCGAGGTGCCCGATCATCGTCAATCCGTCGGCCGGATATTCGACCGTACGCGTCGTGATCGTCGTCATAAGACTGGACTGTAGTGACCGTCGAGCCCGGTCCGGCTGGTGTTCTGCCGCTGGCAGAACAGCGCGGTTGTCCCTCTGAGATACGGCGAGGTCCCCGGCGCTCAGGGCTTCCAGCTCACTCTGTTGCCCCTGTGGCACCTATCTCGGTCACACCCCTGTACGTCCCGACGTTCGCCACCGCTGGCGTCGGCGGGATGTGCGTGTATGCAGTGGTCTTTCCAATCCTGGTTGCGGTGTGGTGCTCGCGGGAAGGTCTTCGCCTCTCGTCCGGTCGTCGCCAAGGCTCTCTCAGCCGCTGGGGCCACATCCTGTGGCCGCAGGCGCTGATCGCGACCGGACTGCTCATCCTGTTCGAGGGCGGGGCCTTCGGACTGCACAGGCGGGCGAGCGTCATTCGACTCCCCCACGCCCCTTCGCTCTTTGACCCTCGAATCAGTCACAGCAGCCACGGTTCACGGCACCGCAACGATCACTGGTGCGTGCGTACGTACGTGGTCGGGGTGGCCGGCCGGTTGGCCGACCGCGTCGTGACCGACCACGATGTCGGTCGGAAGTCCCGGATGTGAGCGACGAGGCGGCTGACTGCTTCGCGCGACGTCCCCCTGCGGCGGGCCGCCGGTCAGAACAGGGCTCCCTGTTCTGCGTCCGGAGCCGGGGGTGGCTGGCTGGATGGGCTGCAATCCGGCGGCCATCTCCAGCTCAAGCAGCGTGCTCCACCGGCCGTCCGCGCACCCGTCGTCCAGGAGTCGGTCAGCACCTGTGCGGTGACCTCGACATCCGGCATCGCCCGGTGCCGTCCGGCAGGCTTGGGGATGCCGAAGTGGCCGAGCAGACTGTCCAGTCCGTAGGAGCCGAGACCGGGCACGACGGCCTTGGCCAGGCGCAACGTGTCCAGCAGCGGCGTCGCGGCGAGTACGGGACAGTGCTCCGCCTGGCGGGCGATGATTCCGGCCTCTGTGAAGGCGTGGTGGGCGACCAGCCGGTACGGCGGCGTAGTCAGACGCGCCTCGAGCCGCGCCATCACCACGGCAACAGGGGCCACCGAGGTGAGCATTCGCTGGGTGATGCCCTTGAGCTGGACGTCCCGCGCGGTCACGGGTACGTCGGCAGGCGGTCGCATCAGATCCTCGAACCGGCCCGTTTCCACCAGTCGGCCCTCCAGGGGACGCAGCGCCGACGCCGCGACTTCGATCGGCTCGGCGGGCCGTCCTGCCGGGGTGCGCCCTCGAAGTCGATCACTGCGAACGTCGTCGCGGCGAAGCGGGGATCGTTCGTCAGCGCGTCCACGGTGGCGCCTCCCGTCGGGCCGGCGTTGGCTTCAGGTCGACGGTTCGGTCGTCGTCGTTCCGGGGGACCGGCACGGCGCGACCCCCGCGTGCCGGGCTTGGGACCCGCTGCGGGCGCCGGGCTGCGTACAGCCGGTAGGAGGCGTGATTGTCCGCCGCAGGATTTCGGGGCGCGGCATCAACTCGGCTGACGGCCCGATGCCGACCGAGTTGGTGTGCAGGGCCGAGAAGAGCAGTCGGCCGCCCGGTGCAAGGTTGTCGGACAGGACTGGCAGCAGCCGTTCGGGGTCCAGGTACGGCATGGAGCCGACGGAGTAGATCAGGTCGTACGGTTCGGCGTCGCGCAGGTGGGCCACGGCGTCGGCGCACACCAGGTGCAGGCCCGGGGTGTCCGGGTAGCGGGTGAGCGCGCGCTGGTGCTGGGCGGGGGAGGCGTCCACGGCGGTGACGTCGGCGCCCCGGGCGGCGAGGTGAGCGGCATGCCGGCCAAGGCCACTGCCGAGGTCGAGGACGCGCAGCCCGTTCACGTTGCCGAGGGCTTCGATGCCAGGGCCGACGTCGGGGATGCCCCAGTCCCACCGGTCCATCTCGGGCAGTTCCAGCTTTCTGGCCAGTTGGTGGGCGCCGTAGACGTTCCAGGTCTCGAGGGTGTCCGATTCGCTGGTCATCAAGTTCTCCATCCGGTAGCCGGGGCTGGGGGGTCAGGGGCGCAGGGCGTAGCAGCGCAGGACGTCGAGGTCGGCGGTCTGGACGGCGGACCAGCCCGCGGTGAGTATCTCCGCCTGGGCAGGAGTGATGCCGAGGCCCTGCAAAGGGTCGGTAGTGGGGCGGCGCCCGGCGATCTCGGTGACCACCCAGAAGGTCCCGCCTGGGGCAAGGAGGTGGCGGACGCGGTCGAGGAATGCGGCCTTGTCGTCGATCCATCGGTAGACCAGGCGGCAGGTGACGACCGCGTACGCCGGCTCGGGCAGGGCACGGAGGTCGTCGGTGGTGATGTCCATGCACCGCCGGACCGGCTCGTGGCCGGGCCTCGCGTCCTGGGCGGCGGCGAGCGCGATGGCGCTGGGGGAGCAGTCGGTGCCGGTGGCGCGGTAGCCAACTTCGGCGAGGCGCCGGGCGAGGGAGCCGTCGCCGCAGCCGGTGTCGAGGGCGGTGCGGTCGCCACCGGGGCCGAGGTGGTCCTCCAGCAGCCCGTTCTCGGTGTCGTCGAGCTGCCGGTAGCGGCGGCCCTGGGACCAGAGCGGCTCCCAGTAGGTCGCAGCCGCGGTGGACGCGGTGGTCATGAAGGAGCTCCTTCTCGGGCGGGCGGCACGGCCGCGCGGGCGGGAATCGTCCGCTACCCGCTCGCGCAGGCAGTCACCGACGGTCGGACGGCGGACTACCGCATCGTGGTGCCCACCCTGACCGACGCCGACCTGCGCCGCCGCCTGAACCTGCCCACCCTGGGCAGCACGGCCACGGACAGCACGGCCACGGACAGCACTGCCGTCGCCGAGGACGACGACGGTGCGCCGCGTACCACCGCCCTGCACCTGTCCGTCCTGCGCGCCATGACCGAGCACGACCTGCAGAAGGTCCTGGTCTGCTTCAATAGTTTCGTTTCCGACGCCCGCCGTTTCGCCCGCGAACTTCCGCATACCCTGCGCCTGTTGGACCGCACCGACCCCGGCCTCGTCCTCGACCGAGTCCCGGAGCTGTTTTTCGCTCACGGCGAGCACACCCCCGCCCAACGCGCCGGGTTCTTAGCGGCCTTCGCCGCCGCCGACTGTGCGATCCTGGCCAGCTCCAAGCTGATTGACGACGGCGCCGACATTCCCAGCGTCGACGCGATCGTCTCCGCATGGGTACGCATATCCTATTGGATCGAACACGGCCATGACTGAGGGGCAAGGATAGCCCGCTGGACTCATCAGCGTGCTGCGCGACGTGAACGCGCGGCTTGATGAACGAGATGATGCAGCCATGGATTTGGAGGATTTCTCCGGCGACAGAGTCGTCGAGGCGCTCCTCGCTGTCATCTCCACACCGAATGAGGATGAGGAGATTGTGAACTCGTGCCTCGAATCGCTTGGCGGGATTGGGCCCGAGATGGCTGGCGTCAAGGTGATCTTGAAAGCCTCCCCAATCAGCGTGCACGGCGAATCGTCACGGAGATGATTGAAGCGAGGAGAAGAAATTAACCTCGATGTTTCGTGACGGGCCATCAGCTCTGCTTGGGCCCGTTCCACCCTTCCCAAGAGAGGTGCGGGCAGGCGGGTAGCCCGGCTGTCGCAACGGGTGGGCGCTGGCTTCCACGGTTCCAGAGGACTTCGAGTGCTCGTCGGGACGGGACCGCTGCTGGTTAGCCGGGGTTCGGGAGCGCGTCGAGACGTTCGATCGCGGCGATGATGACATCGGTCCAGGGCCAGTGCTGCGCGAAGCGCAGGCAGCGGCGGCCGGTGGTGATCAGGTGGGCGGCTGCGGAGAAGAGCCGCAGCCGTATCCGGCGGGGTTCCCAGAGGCGGGCTTTGCCGGTCAGGGCGAGCAGGGGCAGCCAGGCCAGAACCTCAAGGGCGAGCTGGACTATCTCCAGCCAGATCCGGTTCTGCGCGGTGTCATGCAGGGGCAGGTTGGTCAGCCCGGTGGTGCTGGCAGCCCGGATGCGGTCCTCGGCCCGCGCCCGCAGCCGGTGGCGCAGCTCCAGCTTCGCGATCGGGGCGTCGGCTGTGTTGGTGGCGAAGCAGGTCAGCCGATGGCCGTCGGCGTCGGTGAAGCGCAACTGGGCCCCGGGGTGCGGACGTTCCTTGCGAACGATGAGCCGCATCCCCTTCGGCCAGCCGTGAAGCACGTTGCCGGCCAGCTCTGCGCCCCAGGCGCCGTCGCGGATCTGGTCGTCGGACTCGATCGCCGGGGTCCAGGCGGAGGCCGGCACCTTGAGCACGGCGGCATGGACGGCGTCTGTGATGGTCATGCCGACGGAGTACGAGAGCCATCGGCCGCGCTGGGCGAGCCAGGCCACGAACTCGTGCGTACCGCCGCCGGAATCGCAGCGGATCAGGGTCTGCCGCCCGCGTCGATACGGCTTGGGCAGCTGGGCCAGGGCCACTCGCGGGGCCTCGATGTGATCGGCGACGGTGTTGCTCCCGGCATTCCCCGGCCGCAGCAGCGCAGCCACCGGCTCCCCGCTCCCACCCGGACCGTGGTCGACGAACGCCATCAGCGGGTGATGGCCATACGTCTTCTTCCAGGTCGCGGCGGCGTCCTGCTTGTCCGAGTGCGCGATGACCAGCACTCCGTCGATGTCCACGATCACCTGCCCGCCCGCGTCCGGTGCCGCCTCGCCCGCCAGCTGCCACACCCGCTCGCGAACTTCGGCCCGCGCGGCCCGGATCGCGGACAGGGACCGCTGCCCAGCCGCGGCCAGGACATCGACCAGCCGGGACACCGTCGGATCCGAGGCCACTGGACCAAACACCCCAGGCTCCGCGCGGAGCATGCCGACATCGGCCAAGCAGTCGCCGCCCAGGGCGGTCGCGAGCGCCACATCCATCAGGATCTTGCCCGGCTCGTGCACCGCCCGCGGCTTGCGCCATGTCTCCAGCGCCGAAGAGATCGCGCGATACAGTCCGGTCTTGCTGGCAGTCTCGACGAGCAACACCGCGCCGGCTTGGCCGACGACGCCGCGACCGCCGCCCTCAACGCGGACACTGGGGTAGGACCCGAAGCGCTGCTTCACCTGGGAAGTGTCTCCGAACCACGCGCGAACAAGGACCTCGACAATCCTCATGCTTGCTGGTCAGAGGACACTTTCCGTGTTCGTGATCACGATCCGGACAGTCCGCCACGCGAAAGGCGAAAGGCGGAAGCTGGAGCCTGGTGTCGGGATCGGTCAGTCGTTGCGGGGTTTGCCGAACTCTTCTATCAGCACGGGATACTGCTCCCCACCGTGTCCGGCGGCGATCGCGCGGTCGGCCATCGCTTTGATCAACTTTGGCAGTTCGGCGTTGACACCCACTGCCTCGCTCTCCTCGATCAAGTGAGCCATCGCCCGCGCGTCGGTCTCCAGGGCCGACACCTCGGCCGGGAAGGAGCCGCTGTCGACCTGCTTGGCATACCCAGGCAGCCATTCGGCCACACTGGTAGCGATCTGCTGCGCAAACGGCGCATACGTGGCGGCGTCAACGCCGGCCGTCCTGAGCAGGGCAGTGCCCTGCAGCCAGGCGTTCAGGACGCTCCACATCATGGCCAGGCCGGCCACGTCGTACAGGGATGCCAGCCCATGGTCCGCGCCAAGGTAGGTGACGGTGCCGAGCACGTCGAGTGTTGACTTGTGTGCCTCGAAGTCCGACTGCGGCCCGCTGTGCAGGATCACTGCCTCGGCGCTGCCGATCGTCGGCGGGATGGCCATGATGGCGCCGTCCAGGTAATGGGCGCCGCGCTGCTCGGCCCATTGGGCGGCTTCCCGAGCCTGGGTCGAGTCGCCCGAGGTCAGGTTGATCAACAACGTGCCGTGCAGCTCGATATCGTTCGCGCCGAGCAGTTCGTGCATGGCCTGGTAGTTGGTGACGCAGATGATCGTCAGGGAACCTGCCTTGAGCGCGTCGCCAACTGTTGGCGCTAGCCGTGCACCCTGGGCCACCAGTTGGTCGGCCTTGGAAACCGTACGGTTCCACACGGTTGTGGGATGCCCGGCTTTCAGGAACGCGCTGGCGAGTGCCTGGCCCATCAGCCCAAGTCCGATGACTGTCACGGGTGTTTCGGGTTTGCTGTTCATGGCAGCATCGTCAACGTTGATACCGGTGTGAAGGTCAAGTGAGGTTTCGATGCGGATCGGGGAACTGAGTCGTCGGACGGGCGTCAATGCCCATCAGTTGCGCTACTACGAGGCCCAGGGCCTGCTGGAGGCAGACCGCGGTGCGAACGGTTACCGCGAGTACGGCGAGAGCGCCGTGCTGCGGGTGAAGCAGATCCGGCACCTGCTTGGTGCTGGTTTGTCCTCCGAGGACATCGCGTACTTGCTGCCCTGTGCGGTCGGGGAGGCCCCGGAGCTGCTCGGGTGTCCCAAGCTGCTGGCCGCGATGCGGTCACGGCTGCGGCGACTGGACGATCAGATGGACAGGCTCGCTCAGTCCCGCGACGCTCTTGCCGACTACATCGATGCGGCCGAGCGAATGGGCAACGAGACCTATCCACCATTTGACAATGCCGACCTGGAGATCGTCCCCGCCTGAGCAGCCAGGGTGCCCCGTATTGCGAGCCGTCTCGATCAGCAGCACCCCGCTGGCCTGCGAGACCACCGCTGACGCCCCGGCCTGGAGACGATCACGCGGAGACGGAGCAGCACGCTTCACCTGGAGAGTGACTTCTCTCCCGCGGTGGACGGAGCCTTCGACCAGCCTCATCCTCCCAGGTCAGGCGTGCTTCCACTCATTCGATCAGCATCCGGGGCGCCCAACATCGTGAAAGCCCCAGGTTAATGGTCCGGGCGGGTGTACCTCGGGGACGCCTCACCGCGGCGGCCGACCGGGCCCGCGCCACGGTGGACCGTTACGGCCGCCGCGACGACGCCAACAAACCGCACCCGCGCCGCGAAGACGGCCAGCAGGCGCACCGCGCTCAGGAGCCCGGACCGCACCGCGGTCGGGAGGCCGGCCATGAGCGGACCCGGTGGCGCGCCAGGTGCGGGTGGTGCGCGCCGATGACGTCGCCGCGAGAGGGCGTGGACGAGGCGAGCGCGGTTCTGGACGCAGCGCACGATGCCTCGATCGTCACGGACAGCCGGCCTTCCGCCTCGCGCAGGCCTACGTCAGCGAGCGCCCGAGGGTCGCTGTCCTTCGGCAGTTGGGCGGCTACTCCGTCCGCGAGGAAAGCTCGGCTCCAGCCCGCTCGGGCTGGCTCCCGTGCCGAACCCCGTCGGTTACGTGGACAACCCGTACACGACGTGACGTTCAACAACGACTGGCACGCCACCGTGACCCCCCGTGGATCGGTGACACTGGTGAGGCGCAGGGCTGCCTCAGACGCCCCGCAAAACAGTTGATCTTTGTACCGGAACGGGGTGTGCTTGCTGCCGGGACTTGGTGAACTGGGCTGAATTACCTGAGGGGCAAGGGGTACGGCTGGCGGAAGGTCGACGACTGCTGGGAAGTCGTCAGGATCCACCCCTAGAAGGGCCGAGGCCAGGGAGTACGAGAGGCATCCATGGTTCCAGCAGCGAAAGCCTTCTTCGAAGAAGTGCGGGCAGCCTATGCGGAAACTGCGGCCGTCCTAGGACTGTCCGGTCCGACCGAGACTGAGCTGGTCCTACCGGTTTCGGCCTACAAGGGGGGTGGAGTGAAATATAAGGTCGCGCTGGAGTCCAGGGAGGGCGGAGTCGAGTGCACCGTCAGCACCTCGACAGACTCAGTCACCCTGACGGTCGACATCGAGCCGCTGGCCATCGCTGCCGGTGTCGTAGAGAAGCGCGGTGGCGTCTCCTACAGCGCCGCTGGTCCGCCGATGGAACCTGGGACCGGCTCCTGGCCCACGTCCAGCAGCACTGCGACGCCGTCGGCACAGTCGACTGGACGATCGCATGCGTGGACTCCACGACCGTGCGGGCCCACCAGCACGCGGCCGGGGCCCGAAAAGGGGGCTGTGGCCGGGGCGAGGCCATCGGACGGTCCCGCGGCGGGCTGACCGCGAAGATCCGCCTCGCCTGCGACGGACGGGGCCGGCCCCTCGCCTCCACGATCACCGCCGTAAACGTCAACGACTGCGTCCAGTTCGAGCCGGTCATGGCCCGCATCCGCATCAAGCGGTGCGGGCCCGGCGACCCAGGACCCGGCCGGAGCGCGTCGTCGCCGACAAGGGCTACTCGTCCGCAAAAATCCGCTCCTACCTGCGCAGACGCGGCATCAAGGCCGTCATCCCCGAACGGATCGACCAGATCAACTGCCGCCTTTGCCGAGGCGAGAACCTCTGCGGACTCGACCGGGCCGCCTACCGGCGCCGTAACGTCGTCGGACGCTGCTTCAACAAGCTCAAGCACCACAAGGCCCTGGCCACGCGTTACGACAAACGCGCCCGCCACTGCAAAGCCATGGTCACCCACGCTTGCCTACTGCTCTGGCCGCCCTGACTTTGCGGACACGACCTAGAACTCAAAAGGCAATTCGGTTGGATCAAACGCCCTCTCAGAACTGAACGAACCCGTACAGCGCCTTGTGGTTGGACTTCGTTCCGTCCACCGTGTGACCGATCGGTGAGGGCTGCACGCTGCCTTGGATGAACAGGTAGTCGATCTTGCGTGTGCCGCTGGTCGGCTTCGTACCGTAGCCGGTCATGCCGTAGCCGCTCAGCGTGTCGGCCGGGATGGCGGTGCGGTTGGCGTCGATACCGACGACGCGGATGGAGGTGCCGGTCATCAGGCTGGTCGCGTCGGTCCCGATACGGATCCCGGTGTCGCCGATGCCCTTGATCCCGTCGCCGGCACAGGGGAAGTCCTTGTTCTGCTCCGGGAGGTGCATGGTGGCGGCGAACACGGTTGTCGCCGTGCCCTTGATGGTGAACCGGGCGGCGATGGCGCTCGTGCGCCGCCACTTGTACGCGTAGGTGGCGCCGTCGTCGCTGTTCGGCGGCTTGTAGAGGGTGCAGCCGGCGCCGTTGTCGTAAAGGTCGTCGGGGTCGACGCCGGGGACGGGCTTGAGCCAGCCGGCACTCCAGTACGCCGAGGTGTCCCCCTCGGCGAGGCTGAGCCGCTGGGTGTTGTAGATAATGCCGTTGGTCTGCTTCTTCTTCAGATCGCCCAAGGACTGGTCGCTGCAGCCGTGGGTGAGACCCCACTCCTCGGGGTCCTCAGCGGCGAGCACCACCTTGTAGGTCCCCGCGGGCAGCCCGAACTTGGCCGACAACTGGTCGGCGTACGCGTCGGCCTGGCCGCGGCCGCGGATCTGCTGGATGATCAGCAGGTCGGGCGCCTTGACGCCGGCGGTCCCCGTATTGCCGCTGTCGTCGACGAGTTCGGACGTCAGGTGGTCCGGGCCGGAGATGCGGGTGCATGTACCGTCGGCGTTGTTCCGCACCAGGTTCTCGATGTTGTTGTTATAGACCCGCAGGACCCGGTCCTCGGCGACCGCCGACGCCCCGTCAGCAGCGGCACTGGGAGCCGCATGGGCGACGAACGACGTACTGAGGGCAGTGGTGAGCGCTATGGCTCCCACGAGACAAGAGGGCTTACGCCAAGGGGACATCGAGGAACTCCTTCGTCGGCGGTCAGGGGTCGAACCGTATCCCACCGGCCTCAACGCCGCGTCAGCGGAGTCAAGTTCAACTGGTCTCCGCGGAGCGCATTTACTGCAGCGCCGTCCGTCGCCTGTCATGGGGCGTGCGGCGCCGAGACGTTTCGTCTACACAACATGATCGCGTCGCCAAGATGTTGCCATTTATTCCAATAGTCCCTAGTGCACCGCTTGTGACGGCGAGCGTCGCGGCGGTAGTCCAGTTGCGCAAGGATGTAGCGCCCGCCAAGCAATTACGGCCCGTCCGGCCGGGCCACGGGGCCCAAACTCGCTCGGTGCGATGAACGTTCGGCGAGCGGGCTGTTGGCGGGCTGCTGGCGCCGACCTGTCCGATGTACCGCTTTCGGCCGCATCGGACACACCCCCCAGATTCCTGGGATACCGCCGCTCCGCCGCCGTTCGCACACTTCCCACAGCCTTCGGGCCTTCGAGGGGGGACCCGTGACGAAAACATCGGAAACATCTGAGGGCAGAGGTGTGCTCGACGGCGCTTTCGCGCTGCTCGATGCCGTGCGGCGGCGGGGCGGTGAGGCCGGGCTGACGGAGATCGCCGCGGCGTGTGGGGTGCCGAAGGGGACGGCGCACCGTCTGCTGGAGCAGCTGGCGTCGGTCGGGGCGGTCGAACGGCGCGGCCGCAGGTACGTCCTGGGGCCGCAGCTGTTCCGGCTGGGCCAGTCCTGGCAGCCGTATCCCGGGCTGCGGACAGCGGCCCGGGGGTCGCTGTACCGATTACGGGCCACGACGGGCGCCAGCGCCGTACTGACCGTGCTGCGCGACGGTCTCGCGCTGACGGTGTCCTCGGTGCCGGGACGGGGGGAACCGCTGGTGCCGGTACGCGACGGGATGAGCTTTCCACTCGACACGGCCGCCGGCCAGGCCCTGGCGGGCCGCGAGCGGGGCCCGGTGCTGGACCGTGAGGAGGTGGTGCCGGGCCTGAGCTGCGTCGCCCTCCCCGTCCGCGGCCCGGACGGGCGCGTGATCGCGGCACTGGCGGCGATGACCCCGGCCGACCAGGCGCTCGCACCGGTGACAGCGGCGGTCGCCTTGGCGGCGACGGCCATGGGAGAGCGGCTCGCACGCGCCGAACGCTCCGGCGAACCTGCCATTCCGTCCGCCGCATTGTCCGCCGTACTGCTGCACTGAGTTCCACTTCCAAAGTTCCGTCCAGCGGAACTTGTGTGGTGTCGCACGGTCCGTTCCCGCCATGGTGTGGGCGCACCGGAAATCACCGGACCGCGCATCGGCCGAGAGACGCGAAGGAGGTGAGAATCATGCGCATCGAAATCTTCGACAATGGGGGCGTCGAGTCGCTGGGCATCTGCCAGGAATACGTCAGTTGCAAGGGCTACAGCTCGTGAGCCGCACTGCTGGTGGGGGCTTCGGCCCCCACCAGCAGCATCTCCGCACCATCACCGTTGACGGACGAGGAGGCTTTCGTTGACCAGCCTGGACAGAATCCCACGGACGCGGATCATCCGTGGCGCGGATTGTTATTGGGCCATAGGGACGCGCAGCATCGCAAGGCTGCCCCTGGCCGCGGTGACGGGAGACCGGGAGCTCGTCCCTGAGGCAGAACAACTCATCAGGGCCGCGGATCTGTCCCCGATCGTCGAGCGCGACACGTACCAGCTGACGGTGCTGGTCACGACCCGGTGCAACCTCGCCTGCGCCTACTGCTTCCAGAACACCGAGCTCCCGGCCACCGGTCAGACCGGTATACCGCTGCGCATCGCCGGCATGTCGATCGACGAGGACCGCACGGGCGACATCTTGGAGTTCGCGAAGCGGCAGCTGGCCCAGAACGGCAAGAAGGCATTGGACGTCATGCTGTTCGGCGGAGAGCCGACCATGTACATGGACCAGTGTCTGCGCCTGTTGCGAGGAGCCGGTGAGATCGGGCTGGCCCGGGCATCCATGATTTCGAACGGGACACTCTTCACGGTGCCGCAGATGAAGGCATTGGAAGAAGCCGGACTTCGGGATGTGCAGGTGACTTTCGACGGTGACGCCGAAGCCCACGATCGGTCACGCATCACCATCGGCGGCCGTGGTACCTTCGCCCGGATTCTGGACAACCTGGCCGAGGTGTCCCGGAAAACCGATATCCGCTGGCAGTTGCGGGTGAACCTGACCGCCGAATCGATCAAGGGCGCTGACCGGCTCGTCGACCGGCTGTCCGGGCGCCTCGACCCGGCAAGGTTCGGCATCTACTTCGCCCTCGTCCACGATCCCGGGATCGGTTTCGCCGGCACCGTGGAGCACTCGCGCGCCGTGGCCGAGCAGGTCGCGGACCTGTACGGGAGAGTCGGCGAAGCAGGATTCCCACTGCCCCGGCCGACCTACAGCACCTGCGCCACCTGCGGGGAGACAAGCGGACGGACAGGCGCGACGGTGAATGCCGACGGCGTCCTGTACAGCTGCTGGGAGTCCGCAGGCCAGAAAGGCATGGAGGTGGGGGACGTGACCCGGGGCTATCTCCCGGAGAGCGTCATCTCCTCCCGCTGGGTCGCGTGCGGATACACCGCGAACGGCCAGGTCGAACCCCATGTGCGGCAGACGTTCACGGACACCCTGGACGCCCTCCTCCTGGACCGGCACTACCGGTCGGGACGCCTCGGGACGGGTAAGGTGCGCGAAGCGGACGGGGCGGCTGCGTAATGTTGCGGCCGTCTTCCGCCGCCCGCGACCTCCGGCTGCTGCTGACGGCCCTGACCTGCTCGGCGGCGGGATCGCTCATGGAGCCGGTCGCCGTCATCTTCGCGGTCCTGGGCCCACTGGGCGGTGGCCCGTCCGAGGTCGGGACCGTTCTGGCAGCGGGGTTCGGCGGGGTGGTCGCCTGCAGCGCCGTGGGAGGCGTGTTCGCCGACCATCATGCGCCCCGGCGAGTGATGATCGCCGCCGACAGCGTCAGCTTCATCATTCAGGCAGGCACGGCAGCCGGCCTCGCGGCGGGGGTCATGTCCGTGCCCGTACTCGCCGTACTGGCGTTCGCCGGCAGTGCTGCGGGGTCTTTCTCCGGGCCCGCATCACGGGCCCTGCTGACGCAGATCGTCGACCGGAACGGCCTCCAGCGGGCGAATGCCAAGCGCAGCACACTCATGTCCACGACGAGGATCATCGCTCCTCTCCTCGGCGGGACACTCGTCGCGCTGATCGGGGCAGCCGGGACGATCACGGTGGACGCCGCGACCTTCGCCTGCAGCGCGCTCCTCGTCGTACGCATCCGTGCACGGGCAAAGCCGTCCGACCGCCGGCAGGGAGGGCGGAGCGGAGCGCCCGGCTTCGTCCGGGAACTGCGGGAAGGCTGGTCCGAACTGACACGGCGTCCGTGGCTGTGGGGAACGATCGCCGTGTTCGCCGGTTTCGAACTTCTCGTCTCCGCGCCCCTGGTGACCCTGAAACCGCTACTCGCCGAGGACCTGTACGGGGGAGCCCGCGGCTACTCCTGGCTCATCGCCGCCTCCGGGCTGGGAGCTGTTCTGGGCGGTCTGGCGGCCGCCCGGTTCACCGTCCGAAGACCCCTGCTCGGGGTGGCAGTGCTCATCTTCCCCCTCGTGACCACGCCACTGGCGCTGGCTCTCGGCGCGCCCCTCACGGTGGTGGTCACCACCTCCGTCCTGAGCGGGGCCTGCGAGGCCGTCATCGGAGTGCTGTGGTTCACCACCATCGGCCGAGTGGTACCGCAGGAGGCCCAGGGCAGGGTCACGTCCTGGGACACCACCGGTACGTACGCATTGCGCCCGGCCGGGCTCACGCTGGGCGGGATCGCGGCGGTCGCCGTCGGTTCCGGACCGATTCTGTGGACGGCCGTCACAGCCACGGTGCTGCTTCCCCTGCCGCTCCTTCTCCTCCGTGACGTCCGAACGCCCATATCCGAACTCGACGGCACGGATCAGCCGAGGACTGCCTCGAAGATCGCGTAGGACCCGGCGCCGAAGAGGACGCAGCGGACCTCCTCAAGGGGGGCGGGGAGCTTGTGCGGACCGTTTCGATGGCGATGCGGGCGCCGTCGTCCATGGGCCGGCCGCAGATGCCGGTGGAGGTGGCCGGGAAGGCGACCGTGCGGGCGCCCAGTTCGGCGGCGGCCGACTACCTGCTATGCGGAGGGGCTCGCGGTAGCAGGAGGCCAGCAGCTCCGAGCGGTCGTCGTGTCAGCCGCCTTCAGGAGTAGGTCATCGGGTGCAGCCGCTCCGCACGGAGTACTGTGCGGCGCGCAGGTAGAGCGCGACGTAGAGGGGGGCGTCCCGGTCCTCGGCCCATGGTCCCGGCCGCATCCGGGCGGTCGGCTCCGCCTCGCCCTCCAGGAACCACAGGCTCAGTCAAGCGTGAGGACAAGGTCCGGGTGGTGGAGGAACTGACCCGCGAGGACAAGGTCGCTGCTGAGGTGACCACCGGCCTGCTGCGCAGGCCAGACGTCGCCTTCCGTGCGATGTCCGACGATTATCCGGACTGCGAATTGACGGAGCAGGACGGTCGAGGCCCGGTGCTCCTGACGTGCGGGGGCACCGACTTGGTGGGCGCGGGGTCGGGGTCGCTCCTCTTCTTGTTCCTGACCAGCACGGTGTTGGCGCAGAGGTCGATAGTGTCCTGCTGAGGCGCCGGGACTCTACCCATCACCCACGGGGTCAAGTGCGCCGCGTCAGTCCCGACTCAGGCAGGATCGTCGGTGGCCCGTGGGTGGGCGGCGCCGGTATCGGTCGTGACGTCGGTGTCGGCGGGTTCCCCGGTCTGGTGAAAGTTGTCGGTCCCGATCAGCTCCGCGTTGGTGTAGACATCGATGATGTCCTGCTCCGGCGCCGGGGCAGGAGGGGCCGGTGCGGGCTCGGGCTGGCCGGCCGCCTGGTCTTGTCCGTTACTCATGAGGCTCAAGTGTGCAGCAGCAATGCGGCAGTTGACAGGACAAGCCCTCCGGCCAGCGACCAGAGGCTGATCGTCCAGTAGCGGACCTTCTGATCGTGGCGCTTCTTGTTCTCCTCGAAGATCGACGCCCGTGATGCAGCCAGTTCGATCAGGACCCGGCTCTTCGGCGAACGGACGTGGGTGACGATCATCGGGCGCGGTTCCAGGTCCTTGTGCGCGGCAACCCGGAAGGTCTGCACCCCGGCCAACAGCGAGGCGGCGTACGCGGCGAACGCACAGTAGGCCAGGGCGGTGTGGTGCTTGTGCGTCGCCAGGAACTGTGCGGCGGTGGCCGCGAACCCGATCAGGAACACCGCCTTGCTGTCGATCTTCGCCAGTGAGTCCACCTGGCGCGCCAGGCGCGCGGCCGTCTCGTTGTTGAGGAGCTCCAACGTGGATTCCTGGGCCTCGAGTTCAGCCGGTGTCATCGTCATGGGGAGAGCCTAGAAGGCCCGCGGCCCGGTGATCACCAGCATGCCGAGGTCGGTGGGACCGCTCTGGGCGTTATTGGGTGTCCGATCCAGGCTGCGTTCGAGGGCGGCGATTTTTCTGCTGGATCACTGCCCACGCCGACCTGCACTGGGCGAACCTCACCGAGTCTCTGCGGCTCCTGGACCGGGAAGGCTGGGGGCAGGCCCCGGAGGGGTTCGGCACCGCCATGCTCTACGCCTACTCGCTGCTTCAGGAGGGCGTCGCCACCCGCGTCCGCGACGCCTTCCCCTTTCCTGGGCAGCCCGGCCGACCTCGCTGTCGAAGCGACCGTGTGCGCTTCATTGCCGCAGACCGTGGCCCGGGGTGCCAACCTCACCGTCGAGAACCAGCTCCCGGGCTGGTCCGAGGACTCCGCCGCCTCTGAGTCCGCCAAACGCTCCGCAACGACCAAGCCTTCGAGAGTCAACCGGCATCGGGGGCTTGTCACGCTCCGCAGACCCGTTCAACGAACGGCCCGTCGACGTCACGCCACGGCGGCCTGCCTCGCCAGTAGCTCTCCGGCGAGCACAACGCGACCATCGGGGCGGTGCGGCCCACCAGGTGCCACGCCTGGGCGGTCTGCGCGAGCAGGTCCAGGGTCGGGGCAGTGACGAGGATCCGGCCGTTCGCGAACGACTTCAGCGCGCACGCGGCGGCCGTGGTTGTCTAACCCGAGCCGGTCGCTGACACGATCCTGGCCCGGGCACCCTGCGGAGGCACAGATGACCTTGCGGGGAATCCCACCCACCTGCGAGACGCCGACCGCCGGTCAACCTGGTGTTCCCTGAGCTGAATCGGCTGAGTTCCCGGATACCCCAGCGATGCCGTGCTCAGGGCTGAGCCCTTCCACAGCGAGGCGGAAGAGGCGGTCGGCCTGGGTCTCGGGGTCCTTGTGGTGCTCGGTGGCCAGGGCGATGCCGACGGCGAGGGTCAGCAGGTCGTGAAAGGTGACGTACGGTGCAACCACCTTGTCGCGAATGGCCCGCTGGAGCAGGGGAGTTCCGGCCGCTGCGATTCTGTTGCCACAGGAGTGCGGGGAGGACTCCTCCGTGGGGGGCTCGTAGCTGAGGGTGTTGGCGAACCCGCGGGCTGAGACGGCGTAGAGGACGAGGGCATGGAGCCACTCCAGAAGGGCAGTGCGGCCGTCCTCGGTCGCACTTAGCCGGTGGGCGCGCTCGCACAGGCCCTCGATGCGCTCCTGAAAGACGGCTTCGAGCAGGGCACGGCGGGTGGGGAAGTGACGGCGCACGGTCGCCGAACCGACGCCTGCGGTGCGGGCGATCTGCTCCAGGGATGCCTCGGCGCCGTGCGCGGCGACCTCGGCTTCGGCGACGGCGAGGATGCGCTGGTAGTTGCGTCGGGCGTCCGAGCGCTGACCGGTCATGATCTCCTCATTGCTAAACGGCGGGCCCCGCCATATCTTACCGGCAAGCAAAGCGGCGGGCCCCGCCGTTTTGCTTTCTCCGGTCCGTGAGGAGCAGCAACCATGCCCATCAACAGCGATACCGTCCTGGTCACCGGAGCCACCGGCCGGCAAGGCGGGGCCACGGCCCGCGCACTCCTGGCCGCCGGGGTGCCCGTGCGTGCACTCGTACGCGACCCGCGGTCGAAGGCCGCCCGAGCGATCGAGGCGCTGGGCGCCGAGCTGGTGCGGGCGGATCTTTCCGACCGGGCTTCCCTCGGCCCAGCGGTCGAGGGAGTCCGCGCGGTGTTCTCGGTGCAGATGCCGCCGATGACCGAGACCGGCGTGGACTTCGCGGGCGAGCTCGCCCAGGCCACCAACCTGATGGACGCCGCGAAGGCCGGGGGAGTACGGCAGTTCGTGCAGTCCTCGACCAGTGGAGTCGGTGAGCACACCCGGGTCCCCGGCTGGGCCGAGAACCGCTGGGCGGCGATGGCGGACTACTTCCACACCAAGCAGGCGATCATGGAGGCGGTGCGTGGTGCGGGCTTTGACCGCTGGACGGTGATCAAGCCCGCCTTCTTCATGGAGAACCTGCCCCAGCTGGCGCCGAAAGGACCCCGAGGCGGACTGCTGACGGTACTGAAACCGGACACCGAACTGGCCCTGGTGGCAGCGAGGGACATCGGCACCGCTGCGGCGCACGCCCTTCGAGACCCTGACCGGTTCCACCAGGTGGACCTGGAACTGGCCGGTGACCTGCGCACGATGGAGCAGATCGCGCAGACCTTGTCCGCCGCCTGGGGCGTCCCCGTGACCGCGCCCTCCATGAGTCTGGAAGAGGCCCTCGAGGCGGGCATGCCGAAGTGGGGAGCCGGACACGAGTGGAACAACGCGGTCCTCCAGCCCGCCCGGCCCGAGTTTGCCCGGGAGTTGGGCATCCCGGTCACCACCTTCGCCGATTGGGCGGATGAGCAGCTGACACCCGTGTCCGGCTGAAGGGTGTTGCAGAAGGCCGTGATCGCGCAGGTCGGAGCGGTGTTCGGGCGTGTGCGTTCATGCGGCGAGGGCGAGGCGGTCGCCGGTGAGACGCCGTACAGCGGGGCGAGCTGCCGCTTGGTGAGGTTCGTGCGGTAGTACACGGCCACCAGCAGCACCCGCTCGGCCAGAGGCAACCGCCACGGACGGCCCCAGCCGCACCCCTCGCCCCCGCGTTCCCGCACCGCTTTCAGTAACCGACCGAACTGGTCGACTCGCAACCCCGTGAACGTCTCAACCCACACCCGCTCGGCCCTCAACACCCCAAACACACAACGGAGTTGCCCAGTTCGCGGTCTTCTGCAACCCCCTTTAGCCGCCCTCCGCCAGGCCGGCCCGCACCACCGCAGGCCGCCGCCCAGCGACAGCGGCCACCGGGGGAACCGCGCGGCCGCACTGACGCGGCCAGTGCACGCCGACGTCAGTCGGTCCTGGCCGGTGTCTTGCCGTGCCGGTCGACAACCGTGCGCTCCATGATGGCGCTGGTCCCGAACAGTGTGTCGGAAGTGCCCCCCTTGGCCTCGTCCCTGGTTATGTACGAGCGTGAGCCGAGGAACGCGAGGGTGTTCTTGTCAAAGATCCATTCGTCGCGGATTGCGGAGGAGGTGTCTTCCCGTGTGACAGCGATGCCGTGACGGCCGGCGGCGTCGACGGCGTCGGGGATCTCCTGCACGCCGGGAATCTTCGCGGCTGCCTTGTAGAAGGCGGAGGCGTTCGCCGGCGGCATGATCGTTTCGCCCACCAGATCGCCGATCCTGGAGAAGACGGCCTGCTCCTTCGACTCACCCTCGTCCACCCTGATCTGGCCGTAAAGCAGTTCGAGCAGTTCTTCGGGGTCGGTGGGCAGCGAGGCCAGCCACGTGTAGGTGGGATGGTCGATGCCCGCCGAGACGGCGGCGGAGGAGTCGATGGGGATGGTCTGACCGGGCATCACCGCGTCCTTGCCGGATTCGCGGATCCACCCGGTCCTGGTGACGGGGCCGGGATTCTGCGACATCCAGACCTCCCTCTCGTGCAGGGCACCGAGTCGCACGGGACCGCCGAAGGTGCCGCTGTTCTCGCGGGTCAGGCTCTTGACGTACACGTACTGCCCGTCCTTCACCGGCGTCCCATCGGTTGCCATGGCCGCGACGGCGATGCGATTGAGGGTGGCGGAGGCATTGCGGGCCCGGTCGGCCCGGGTGACAGGGGCCGAGGTGTCCTCACCTCCGGAGAGCGTGACGATCAACGCTCCGGCCAACGCCATCGACGCGAGGGGCACCAGCACGACTGCACGCGCCGGCCGACGGCGTGGGGTAGAGCGAGCCTGGGTGGAGAGAGTGCGGTCGTGGTCGATGTGCTGCATCAGAACGTCCTTGTAATGGAGGTGTCTGTTCGGCGGGAGGTCCCATTCGGCCGAGGCCGACAGCAATTCCTCGGCCTCGCTCCCGCCGGCGGAAGCGACGTGCGGCGGAAGACTGTTGTTCATCCGGTTTCCTCCTGCAGAAACATGGCCGTGAACACGGCCTCACTCTCCTTCTCTCCGCGAGAGCCCCGCGGTTCCGCCCTGGTACGGCCGAGTTCAGCGGAGCTGATCCGGGCGAGCCGCGCGCGGGCGCGCGACAGCCGCGACTTCACGGTGCCGACCGGGACGCCGAGCGCCTCGGCGGCCTGCTGGTAGTCCAGACCGGCCGACACACACAGGGCGAAGACCTCGCGGTCCTGGCGGCGCAGACGGCCCAGCGCCTCGTGCACCACGGCGAGACGGCGGGCGTCGTCGATCCGGCCTGCCGTCTCGTCCGCGAAGTCCTCGACGGGACGGGGTACCGGACTGCGGGCCAGGAAGGTGAGCCGGCGGCGCAGCCGACGGTTGGCGTTGTACGCCTTATGCGTGGCGATACCGAGCAGCCAAGGCTTGAGTGAATCGCCCTCCGGCTCCACCGTGTCCCGGGTACGCCAGGCGGCAAGGAAGGTCTCGGACATGGCTTCCTCGGCCTCTGACCAGTTGCCGGTCAGGCGCAGGGCATGGTTGTAGACCGCCCGCGCGTGTTCGTCGTACAGGTCGGCGAACGCCGCACGGTCCCCCGCCCGTATGCGAGCACGCATCGACTCCGATGGTTCTGTTTGTCTCACACTCACTACGCTCCATGGCTCCGACGGGGTTCCTGTGGTCTCTGCCACACCAGGCGCTGTTGGGCCAGGACTGCGTGGCCGGGCCAAGTCAGCGGCGGACTCCCGGATCGTGACGGTGGGCCGGCGGCGGGCGGCGGCGCCGGAACCGATAACGTGCCCGTGGACGGCGGCACGGTTGTCACGTGTGCCTCGGGAAGATCCATGATCTCAAGCCGCTTGAGGTGAGGCCGGGCGGCCTCGGTCGAGGGTACGAACCTGTGCATGAAGCGGACCCAGCCCCGTCCTGCGCTGGGCCAAGCCGAGGTCGCTCCGGTCTCGGCATGCGGGCGCGGGAGCAAACTCCACGCGTCAGCACCGCAGACAGGTCCAGAGCGCCTTCGACCGCCCGTGCCTACAGCTGCCGCACCACCTCCGTCAGCAGCGCGGTCCCCCCGCGCCTCCGGCGCCCGCAGAGGACACCGCGACGATGCGCGCCGGCACCCGCCGCCTGCTGGCCAAAGACGCCGAGCTCCCGACCGAGGAAGAGCTGGGCACACTGACGCTCCGGCTGCGCGGACATCTCATGCTCGCCATCCCCGTCGTCGAGGCCCTGGCCGCCGGCCTCCCTGAGGACGACGTGCCGCGCGCCTGCGCGCACGCCGGCGTCATGGAGGCCCGCACCCGGCTGAGTCTGGAGCCTCGGCAGGCGCTGCCAGCCCGGATCGCGCACGCGCAGCGTCTCGCCCGCTCGGTCAACGCCCTGTGCGACCACTACGACAACCTGAGCGGCGAGCAGCCCATCCTCCTCGACGACAAGCAAGCCGCGCTCCTCCGATGGTCGAACCACTGCCTGCCCGGCGCGACCTGCTCCGCCCTCGACGGATGGCGGCACGTGTCCAGTCGCCCGCCTTGAGGCTCTGGCATAAGCGCTGGGCCGGGGGCACCGCCGGGGACTGTCAGGCGGTGACCTTGCCGAAGATGTGGTTGGCGGGAGCGTCTGGGTCGTTGCCGTAGAAGAACTCTTCGAGTGCCTGGTGGAACTCGTCACGGCTCAGTCCGCCGGAGCCATCGAGGTCCAGAGCGGCGAAGACGGCGGCGCAGTCCTCGCCGGGGACGGCGGCGACCGAGCTGAACATCTGCTGGAACTCGGCCCGGTCGATCTTGCCGTCTCCGTTGAGGTCGACGAGGTCGAAGAAGCAGTTGGTGACCGGCGCAATCTGGTGCGGGTAGAACGCGCGGTCGGTCAGGACACTCTTGAAGCCTTCGGTCATCTCCCGCGCATCGACCTTCCCGTCACCGTCCTGATCCATCGGGGCGATGACGTTCGACCAGAACTGGTCCATCCCCTCGATGAGCCGGCGAACGGTCTCGGCATCAGGCGTGGTCTCGCGGGCGCTGATGTAGCGCTCGCTCATCTTGCGGACGTCGTGCTGGGTAATGAACCCGTCGCCATCGACATCGGCGCCCCTGAACCACTGGCCGTACTTGAGGTCTTGAAGTGCAGTCATGGCTGCGTACCGTATTCACGCAGTCACGGAGACGCAAAGGTCCGCGTGGAGGCTGGGCACCGGTCGGACCTGCCGACCTGGCGCCTGACGAGGGTGAACACGGCATACCGTTCAGTTGACTTCGTTTAAGTGTTCGAGGTGTGGTGGTGTGAAGGCGAGTACCTCCTCGACCGGCCCGTCGTAGACCTCGACATCGACGAGAGCACTGTGCGCACTGGGTCCCTGTGACAGACGCGAGCATCCGCGGTCGCCGGTGAGGGTGTTGGGGTTGCCGTGGCGGTCCAGGGTTCCGCTCCGGCCCGGCTGGACTGGGTCCCACCAGGCTCCGGTGGACAGCTGGATGACGCCGGGCATGACGGCGTCCGACAGGATCGCGCCCGCCAGGCAGCTGCCTCGGTCGTTGAAGACGCGCACGATCATGCCGTTGTCGATACCGCGTGATGCCGCATCGTGCGGGTTGATCGTTACGGGCTCGCGGCCATGGATCTTTGACTTGAGGCTGTGGCCACCGTTGTCGTACTGGCTGTGCAGGCGTGAGGCGGGCTGATTCGAGATCAGGTGCAGCGGGAAGCGGTCCGCCAGGTCGGCGCGGAGCCATTCCACGGGTTCGAACCACGTCGGATGTCCGGTGCAGTCGTCGTAGCCGAACGAGTCGATCTCCTCGGAGAAGATCTCGATCCGGCCCGAGGGCGTCGTCAGGGGGAAGCGCTGCGGATCGGAGCGCAGTGCTTCGAGGCTGCCAGGAAACGGACCGCTGAGTGCGGGCAGTTCGACGCCGGAGGCGCGTTGCCAGAAGTCGTCGAAGTCGGGCAGGGCCGCTTCGTCGCCGAGGTTCGCCCGTGTCTGGTCGTAGAGGTGCCGGACCCATTCGATCTCGGCTCGCCCTTGGGTGAACTCGCGTTCATAGCCGAGCCGGGCGGCCAAAGCGGCGAAGATCCGGTGGTCGGTGCGTGCCTCGCCGGCCGGCTCGCGGACCTTCGGCATCGGGACGAGGTGGGGGTCGGAGAACCCCGCGGCAAAGTCGTCGCGCTCCAGGCTGGTCGCGACGGGGAGCACGATGTCGGCGAACTTCGCGGTGGTGTTCCACCAGGCTTCATGGACCACCACCGTGTCCGGGCGCTGCCAGGCCCGGGTGAGGCGGTGGAGGTCCTGGTGATGGTGGAAGGGGTTTCCTCCGCACCAGTAGATCAGGCGCAGGTCCGGCAGGGTCAGGCGCTGACCGTCGTAGTCGATGGTCGCGCCCGGTTCCAGCAGGGTGTCGGCGATCCGGGCGACCGGAATGAAGTCCGCGACAGGGTTCGCCACCCGCGGCATCGACGCCACGGGCGGGCGGCCCGGGGCGACACCGGTCGCGTCCATCGTTGCGTAGCCCGCGCCCCAGCCGCAGCCGGGCCGCCCCAGCGAACCCGCCATGGCTGCCAGCACGACCGACATCCAGATCGGCTGTTCCCCGTGGTCCGCCCGCTGTACGGCGTAGTTGACCATGATGAGGGAACGCTGTGTGGACAGGCGGCGGGCGAGATCTGAGATCGTGTCGCGGCTGATGCCCGTGATCCTCGCGGCCCAGTCGGCGTCCTTGACGACGCCGTCCACGTCGCCAGTCAGGTAGGAGGCGAAGCGGTCGAACCCCACGCAGCAGCGGGTGAGGAAGTCCTCGTCATGCCAGTCGTTGACCAGCATCGTGTGCGCGATGCCGAGCATCAAGGCCGTGTCGGAATTCGGGATGGCCGGCAGCCACTCGGCGTCGAGAAAGTCGGCGGTGTCACTGCGGATCGGGCTGACGTTCACGAACCGCACCCCGGCCTCGCGGCACTTGCGCTGCAGGTCCCGCGTCTGGTGCCGGGCCAGCCCGCCAGGGTTGATCTGGCTGTTCTTCAGAGCCAGCCCTCCGAACGCCACCACGAGCTCACAGCTCTCGGCGATCTCGTCCCACATCGGCATCCGGGACTGGTAGCTCCACGGAGCCCCGCCGATCACATGCGGAAGGATGACCTCAAGAGCGGCGGTGCTGTACGTGTTGCGCGAGTCGGTGTAGCCCCCGCCCAACGCCAGGAACCGCTGGAGCTGACCCTGCGCATTGTGGAAGCCGCCCGCACTGGCCCAGCCGTACGAACCGCCGAACACCGCGCTGTCCCCGTGCTGTGCGCGCACTCGGCGCAATTCCTCGCTCACCAGCGTGAGCGCGTCGTCCCAGCTGACTTCTACGAAGGCGTCCGCACCTCTGGCCGTTTCATCAGCGCGCGGCATGCCGTTGAGCCACCCTTTGCGTACCGCAGGTCGCAGCACACGCGCACTGTCCTCAGCAGCCGTCACCATGCCCGGGCCGATCGGCGACGGCGCGGGGTCATCCCCCCGGGGCTCAATGCGCACCAGCTGACCCGAATCGACCACGGCTACGAAACTGCCCCAGTGCGTTGCCACCGGCATGCGTCGTTCCACCGTGCACCAACTCCATCCCTGAAGTCTCTCCGGCTCTCGAACAACGGCCGCTACACCACAGGGGGTCGGCGTCAGTCAGCGGCCCGCGGAACACAGGCTCCCCTTGGCGGATGCCGCCCAACCCTGACGGTACGCACGACTCCCACCGCCGCCACTCAACCGGAGCCCGGAGCGCCTCTGTCGACCGCGGCGGTGCACCGCTGTGCAGTTGATGCGTGAAGCCCGTCATGAAGAGGTGGGTCCCGCAGGTGCGCCACGCCAGCACCCGCCGGTGACACGCCACCCCGCATGGCCGGCCGGACCGTCGCACGGCCACGTGGCTGAGGCGTACACGGCCGGGTGAAACCGCTGCGCAGGGGAAACGCCGGCACCCGCCGACACGTCATCCCGGACATGGGACCGATCAACGCACTGCACATGGCCGAACCTGGGCTCCTCGTTGGGGAGGTCGCGGCTGCCGACGACCAGACGGCGCTCGCCTTCCAGGACGCGGTCGCACGCGCTGGGCGACCGCTACAGCCGACCGCACCACCCGCGAACCCGGCCGGCCCGGGGTGCGGCTGCGCTTCGACCTCGACCTACGGCAGGAACTCGGCATTGAGGGTCAGACGCCGCATTGCCCGGCAGCCGGCTCGACGCAGACGCCTGCCGGATGACCGAGCGTGCGCTGCGGTCACTGCCGCTGCGAGCATTCGGTGACCGGACGAGGGAGGGGTGGACGAAGGGCCGGGAGGCAGTGGTCGCCGTGTTCGATGCGCGGCACGGGGCGGGCCACTGCTGGGTGTCCGACCGGCAGCGGCTGCTGTCCGAGGTGCGGGCGCGGCCGGCTCAGGGCTGGGCCTGGTGGAGGTGGCCGTGTCGAAGTGGCGCTGAAGGACGGAGTCGAGCAGGTTGGCGGTTAGTGCCTGAGCTGCGTTGCGGTGGCCGGCTCGCAGGGCACGGACCTCAAGGGTGAAGGCGCGGGCATCCTGGACCGCTGGGTGGTGGACCTCTTCGACTGGCCGCGTCGACTATCGCCGCCGCGCCACTTGTCATGAAGGGCCGGGACGTTGTCGGTGGCGCCGGGTACGTTGCGATCATGGGTGTCTATCTGGTGAGTGTCGC
>NZ_JBEPAL010000062.1:0-41675 GCF_040298625.1 Streptomyces sp. NPDC001532 | reverse complement strand
TCGCGGGGGGGGGCGGCCCCGCCCGGGCCCCGCCCTCCCGCGTCATGTCACTTCTTCTTCGCGCCGCGCTTCTCGCGCACCCGCACCGAGATGTGGATCGGCGTGCCCTCGAAGCTGAACTCCTCACGCAGCCGGCGCTCGATGAAGCGGCGGTAGCCCGCCTCGATGAAGCCGGAGGCGAACAGCACGAACCGCGGCGGCTTGGTGCCGGCCTGGGTGCCGAACAGGATGCGCGGCTGCTTGCCGCCCCGGACCGGGTGCGGATGGGCGGAGACCAGCTCGCCGAGGAAGGCGTTGAGCCGGCCCGTCGGAACCCGGGTCTCCCAGCCCGCGAGGGCCGTCTCGATCGCCGGGACCAGCTTCTCCATGTGGCGGCCGGTGCGCGCCGAGACGTTCACCCGGGGCGCCCAGGAGATCTGGCCGAGCTCGGTCTCGATCTCCCGCTCCAGGTAGTAGCGGCGCTCCTCGTCGAGGGTGTCCCACTTGTTGAAGGCCACGACCACCGCGCGCCCGGCCTCGACGGCCATCGTCACGATCCGCTGGTCCTGCACCGAGATGTTCTCGGAGGCGTCGATCAGGATGACCGCCACCTCGGCCTTCTCGACGGCGGCCGCGGTGCGCAGCGAGGCGTAGTAGTCGGCGCCCTGCTGGAGGTGGACACGCTTGCGGATGCCGGCGGTGTCGACGAACTTCCAGGTGACGCCGCCGAGTTCGATCAGCTCGTCGACCGGGTCGCGGGTGGTGCCCGCCAGCTCGTTGACGACGACGCGCTCCTCGCCGGCCACCTTGTTCAGCAGCGAGGACTTGCCGACGTTCGGGCGGCCGATCAGGGCGATGCGGCGCGGGCCGCCGACGGCGGTGCCGAAGGTCTGCTCGGGGGCGTCCGGCAGCACCTCCAGGACGGCGTCCAGCATGTCGCCGGTGCCGCGGCCGTGCAGCGCGGAGACGGGGTGCGGCTCGCCGAGGCCCAGGGACCACAGGTAGGACGCGTCGGCCTCGCCGCTCGGGCCGTCGACCTTGTTGGCGCACAGCACGACGGGCTTGCCCGCCTTGCGCAGCAGTCGTACGACCGCCTCGTCGGTGTCGGTGGCGCCGACCTTGGCGTCGACGACGAACACGACGGCGTCGGCCGCCTCGATCGCGTACTCGGCCTGCGCGGCGACGGAGGCGTCGATGCCGAAGACGTCCTGCTCCCAGCCGCCGGTGTCGACGACCTTGAAGCGGCGGCCCGCCCACTCGGCCTCGTAGGTGACGCGGTCGCGGGTGACGCCGGGCTTGTCCTCGACGACCGCCTCACGGCGGCCGATGATGCGGTTCACCAGGGTCGACTTGCCGACATTGGGACGGCCGACGACGGCGAGCACGGGCAGCGGGCCGTGCCCGGCCGCCTCGATGGCACCCTCGACCTCTTCCGGGTCGAAGCCCTCTTCCGCGGCGAGCTCCATGAACTCCGCGTACTCGGCGTCGCCGAGCGCCCCGTGGTCGTGCTCGAAGCCGTCCGAGCCGCCGGGCTGGATCTGGTCGTTCATGAAGTCCGTACCTCGTCGTTCATCGTGGTGATCGGTGGAGTGTCCCGATTCGGGGTGATCCACTACTCAGTGTCGCTCAGCGCCCGGTCAGGCGCCTGGCGTTTTCCAGGTGCAGGGTGAGCTGCTTCTGGATGCGCAGCGTCGCCTCGTCCAGCGCCTTGCGCGTGCGCCGCCCCGAGCCGTCGCCCGCCTCGAACGGGTCACCGAAGACCACGTCGATGCGGCTGCGCAGCGGGGGCAGCCCCTTCAACAACCGTCCGCGGCGCTCGGAACTTCCCAGTACGGCGACCGGGACGACCGGGGCGCCGCTGCGCACGGCGAAGTAGGCGAGCCCGGCGCGCAGCGCGGCGAAGTCGCCCTCGCCGCGGGTGCCTTCCGGGAATATGCCCAGCACACCGCCGTCGTCCAGGACGCCCAGCGCCCGGGTGATCGCGGTGCGGTCGGTGGTGTCGCGGTCCACCTTCAGCTGACCGATGCCGGTCAGGAAGGGGTCGAGCGGGCCGACGAACGCCTCCTTCTTGATCAGGAAGTGCGTCGGCCGGGGCGCCACGCCCATGACCATGGGGCCGTCGAGGTTGTGGGAGTGGTTGATGGCGAGGATCGCCGGACCGGTGGCGGGAACCCTCCAGGCGCCGAGCACCCGGGGCCGCCACAGCCCGTACATCAGGCCGACGCCGATGCGCCGCCCGACCTCGGCGCCCCGCGCCGACGGAGCCTCGCTCACTTGCCCGCCCGCTTCTCCTCGACGAGGGTGACGACGCACTCGATGACCTGCGGCAGGGTGAGCGCGGTGGTGTCCACCTCGACGGCGTCGCCGGCCTTGGCCAGCGGCGAGGTCTTACGGCTGGAGTCGGCCGCGTCCCGCTTCAGCAGGGCCTCGCGGGTGGCGTTGACGTCGGCACCCTTCAGCTCGCCGCTGCGGCGGGCGGCACGGGCCTCCGGGGAGGCGGTCAGGAAGATCTTGAGGTCGGCGTCCGGCAGCACCGTCGTACCGATGTCCCGGCCCTCGACGACGATGCCGTTCTCGGCGGAGCGCGCGATGGAGCGCTGGAGCTCGGTGATCCGGCTGCGCACCTCGGGGACCGCGCTGACCGCGCTGACCTTGGAGGTGACCTCCTGGGTGCGGATCGGACCGGCGACGTCCACGCCGTCGACCGTGATGGTCGGGCCCGTCGGGTCGGTGCCGGAGATGATGTCCGGCTTGCCGGCGACGGCGGCGATCGCCGTGGGGTCGTCGATGTCGATGCCGTTGCTGACCATCCACCAGGTGATCGCCCGGTACTGGGCGCCGGTGTCCAGGTAGCTGAGGCCGAGCTTCGCGGCCACGGCCTTCGACGTGCTCGACTTGCCCGTCCCGGAGGGTCCGTCGATGGCGACGATCACTGCGGGGACGGTCCGGGCGGCGCCGTTTTCCACGGGGGGACACCTTCCTGGTGCGGGGTGGCGGAGGTCGGGGCGGGTTGGCGCCCACGACAAGGTTACTGGGTGCCCGTCCCCCATCCGGACGAGCGCCCGCTCCTCGACCTCCCGCGGGCGGTCTCGGCCGCCCTACTGCCGGATCGCCCAGCCCCGCTCGCGCAGCGCGGCGACCAGCACGGTGGCCGCCTTCGGCTCGACCGACAGCTGCACCAGACCGGCCTGCTGCCCGGTGGCGTGCTCGATCCGTACGTCCTCGATGTTGACCCCGGCCTGTCCCGCGTCCGCGAAGATGCGGGCCAGCTGGCCCGGCTGGTCGTCGATGAGGACGACGACGGTCTCGTAGACCCGCGGCGCGGACCCGTGCTTGCCGGGGACCCGGATCTGGCCCGCGTTGCCGCGCCGCAGCACGTCCTCGATGCCGCCGGCGCCCTCGCGGCGCTTGTCGTCGTCGGAGGACTGCAGGGCGCGCAGCGCGCGGACCGTCTCGTCGAGGTCGGCGGAGACGTCCGCGAGGAGGTCGGCGACCGGCCCGGGGTTCGCGGAGAGGATGTCGATCCACATCCGGGGGTCGGAGGCGGCGATCCGGGTCACGTCCCGGATGCCCTGCCCGCACAGCCGTACGGCGGCCTCCTCGGCGTGCTCCAGGCGCGCGGCGACCAGGCTGGAGACCAGGTGGGGCATGTGGGAGACGAGGGCCACGGCACGGTCGTGGGCGTCGGCGTCCATGACCACGGGCACGGCACGGCAGTGCGAGACGAGTTCGAGCGCGAGGTTGAGCACCTCGGTGTCGGTGTCCCGGGTCGGGGTCAGCACCCAGGGGCGGCCCTCGAAGAGGTCGCCGGTGGCGGCCAGCGGTCCGGACTTCTCCCGGCCGGACATGGGGTGGGTGCCGAGGTAGGACGTCAGGTCGAGGCCCAGTGCCTCCAGCTCGCGCCGGGGGCCGCCCTTGACGCTGGCCACGTCGAGGTAGCCGCGGGCGACCCCGCGCCGCATGGCGTCGGCGAGCACCGCGGCCACATGGGCGGGCGGGGCGGCGACGACGGCGAGGTCGACGGGGCCGGCGGGCGGCTCGTCGGTGCCGGCGCCGAGCGCGGCGGCGGTGCGGGCCTGCTCGGGGTCGTGGTCGTCGAGGTGGACGGTGACGCCGCGCTGGGCCAGGGCCAGGGCGGCGGAGGTGCCGATGAGGCCGGTGCCGATGACGAGTGCGGTCCTCACTGGGCGATGTCCTTGCGCAGGGCGGCGGCGGCGCCGAGGTAGACGTGGTTGATGCCGGCGCGGGGCCGGTCGGACTCGATGTGGGCGAGGAGGCGCACCACGCGCGGCATGGCGCCCTCGATGTCGAGTTCCTGGGCGCAGATCAGCGGGACGTCGACGATGCCGAGCTTGCGGGCGGCGGCCGCCGGGAAGTCGCTGTGCAGGTCGGGGGTGGCCGTGAACCAGATGCTGATCAGGTCGTCGGCGGTGAGCCCGTTGCGCTCCATGACGGCCGTGAGCAGGGCTCCGACCTGCGCGTCCATGTGCTCGGCGTCGTCCCGCTCCAGCTGGACGGCCCCCCGGACCGCTCGTACCGCCACGGCGCTGCTCCTCGCTGATGTGCATGCTGATGTGCGTGCTGATGTACGCCCTGATCGTGCGTCCGTCCAGCGTAGTCAGCCCGGGCCCGCCGGGCGCGCGCCGCCCGCCCCATGAGACGGGTGGGACGCCCGGGCGGGTGACCGGCCGCTCAGGCGTCCCAGAGCGCGCCCAGGGCCGTCAGCTCGTCGTGGTACTCGATGCGGTCCGCCCAGTCGGCCGGCCAGGCGTCGGCGCCGAGGTGGGCGCCGGCGAAGGCGCCGGCCAGGCAGGCGATGGAGTCGGAGTCGCCGGAGGTGCAGGCGGCGCGGCGGAGCGCGGTGAGCGGTTCGTCGACGAAGAGGAGGAAGCAGAGCAGGCCGGTGGCGAGGGCTTCCTCGGCGATCCAGCCGGCCCCGGTGGCCAGGCAGGGGTCGGTCTCCGGGGAGACGGTGCGCACGGCGTCCTGGAGGCGGCCGAGGATGTCCAGGCACTCGTCCCAGCCGCGGGCGATGAAGTCCTCGGGGCCGGCGTCGTGGCCGCGGGTCCACAGGTCGCCGAGCCACTGGTGGTGGTAGCGGGTGCGGTTCTCGTAGGCGTAGGACCGCAGCAGGCCGACGAGTCCGGTCGGCTCGGCTCCCTGGGCGAGCAGGTGCACGGCGTGCGCGGTGAGGTCGGAGGCGGCGAGGGCGGTGGGGTGCCCGTGGGTGAGGGCGGACTGGAGCTGGGCGGCGCCGGCCCGCTGGTCGGCGTCGAGTCCGGGGGCGAGGCCGAGGGGCGCCACGCGCATGTTGGCGCCGCAGCCCTTGGAGCCGAGCTGGCTGGCGTCCTGCCAGGCGCGGCCCTCCTCCTTGAGCAGGGCGCAGGCGACCAGGCAGGTGCGGCCGGGCGCGCGGTTGTTGTCCGGGGACTGGTACCAGTCGACGAACTCCTCGCGCACCGGCCGCGCCAGCCGCTTCGGCGCGAGCGTGCCGCGGTCCATGGCGGTGCGCAGTCCGCGGCCGAGCGCCAGGGTCATCTGGGTGTCGTCGGTGACGATCGCGGGCGTGGGCAGTTCCATCCGCCGCCAGGGACCGAACTTGGCGAGGATCGACGGTACGTCGTTGAACTCGGTCGGAAAGCCGAGCGCGTCCCCGAGGGCGAGGCCCAGGAGCGCTCCGGTTGCGGCACGTTTCGGCACGCGGATCACCATCCCCTTTATCGTCACTGTGACAATAAAGGGGATGGCGGGGCCCTCACAAGCCGTTTGCGAGGTCGACTCGCAGAGGGCCCACGGGTCGACCTACAGGTCGACCTCCTTCATCAGCATCCCGACCTCGGTGTTCGACAGCCGCCGCAGCCAGCCCGACTTCTGGTCGCCCAGCGTGATCGGCCCGAAGGAGACGCGCACCAGCTTCTCGACCGGGAAGCCGGCCTCCGCGAGCATGCGGCGCACGATGTGCTTGCGGCCCTCGTGCAGGGTCACCTCGACCAGGTAGTTCTTGCCGGTCTGCTCGACGACCCGGAAGTGGTCCGCGCGCGCGTAGCCGTCCTCCAGCTGGATGCCGTCCTTCAGCCGCTTGCCCAGGTCGCGCGGGATCGGCCCGATGATCGCGGCGAGGTAGGTCTTCTTCACGCCGTACTTGGGGTGCGTCAGCCGGTGCGCCAGCTCACCGTGGTTGGTGAGCAGGATGACGCCCTCGGTCTCGGTGTCGAGCCGCCCCACGTGGAAGAGGCGCGTCTCCCGGTTGGTGACGTAGTCCCCGAGGCACTGCCGGCCCTCCGGGTCCTCCATGGTGGAGACGACACCGGCGGGCTTGTTCAGCGAGAAGAACTGGTACGACTGGGTCGCCACGGTCAGGCCGTCGACCTTGACCTCGTCCTTCTCCGGGTCGACGCGCTTGCCCTGCTCCAGCACGATCTCGCCGTTGACCTCGACCCGCGCCTGCTCGATCAGCTCCTCGCAGGCCCGCCGCGAGCCGTAGCCGGCGCGTGCGAGCACCTTCTGGAGCCGCTCGCCCTCCTGCTCGGCGCCCGGGAAGGTCTTGGGCAGCTTGACGTCCTTCTTGCCGGCGTAGCGCTCACGGTTGCGCTCCTCGGCCCGCGCGTCGTACTCACGGGAGCTCGCCGGAGCCGTACGGCCGCGGCCCGTGCCCTGGCCCTGCCGGGGCCCGCCCTTCGCGCCGCCGCGCGCGGAGGCGCCGCGACCGGACTTCGGGCCGTCCTTGGTGGCGCCGGGGCCCACGTCGTAGCGCCGCTCCTCCGGGCGCGGCTTCTTGGGCCGGCCGCCCTGACTGTCGTCGCGGTTGTTACCGGCACCACGGTAGTTACCGCGGCCACCGCTGCTCCCGCCGCGGCCGCCGCTGTTGCCACCACGGCTCCCGCCGTTGTTTCCGCTGCTGTTCCTGCCGCTGCTGCTTCGCATCAAAATTCCGTCTGGTCGTCTGCGTCCTCGGAACCCGGCGCATCGGGTGCGTCCGGATCGAACGACGGAACCCCTTCCAGCGTCTCGGCCTCGATCGCCTCCGCCTCCGGGAGGAAGGGCGCGAGCTCCGGGAGCTCGTCCAGACCGCGCAGGCCCATCCGCTCCAGAAAGTAGTTCGTCGTCACGTACAGGATCGCACCTGTTTCGGGTTCCGTGCCCGCCTCCTCGACCAGACCCCGCTGGAGGAGGGTGCGCATCACACCGTCGCAGTTGACCCCGCGCACCGCCGAGACCCGGCTGCGGCTGACCGGCTGCCGGTACGCCACCACCGCCAGGGTCTCCAGGGCGGCCTGGGTCAGCCGGGCCTGCTGCCCGTCGAGGACGAACCGCTCGACGGCGGGCGCGTACTCGCCCCGGGTGTAGAACCGCCAGCCGCCCGCGACGAACCGCAGCTCGAAGCCGCGCCGCTGCGCGGTGTACTCGTCGGCCAGCTCCCGCAGGGCGTCCGCGACCTGCCGCCGGGGCCGTTCCAGGATCTTCGCCAGCTGCTCCTCGGTCGCGGGCTCGTCCACGACCATCAGGACGGCCTCCAGGGCGGGCCTGAGCTCCAGGTCGGCCACGGTCCGCGAACCGGCCGGCACCCCGGTGCTCCCCTCGGCGGTCTGCTCGCTCATGCCTTCCGCTCCTCCTTCGGCCGCTCGGCCGGCCGGTCGAACTCGTCGGTCACCAGGGGCCGGCCGTCCCCGTCCCCGCCGGTCCACCGCACCATCAGCTCCCCGAGCGCCGTCTCCTGCTCCAGCTCGACGGCCTTCTCCCGGTACAGCTCCAGCAGCGCGAGGAAGCGGGCGACGATGGTGAGGGTGTCGTCGGTGTCCTCGATCAGCGAGCGGAAGCCCGCCTCGCCCAGCTCCTTCAGCCGGGCCACCACGATCGCGGCCTGCTCCCGCACGCTGACCAGCGGGGCGTGGATGTGGTCGACGTACACCTGCGGTTTCGGCTTGGGCTGCATCGCCTTGACGGCGAGCCTCGCGAACCCTTCGGCGCCGATGCTGATGACCACCTCGGGCAGCAGCTCCGCGTGCTGGGGCTCCAGGCCGACGGTGCGGGGGTAGCGCCGGGCCTCGGTGTCGAGCCGGCCGCTGAAGATGTCGGCGACCTGCTTGTACGCGCGGTACTGGAGCAGTCGCGCGAAGAGCAGGTCCCGGGCCTCCAGCAGGGCGAGGTCGGCCTCGTCCTCGACCTCGGCGGCGGGCAGCAGCCGGGCGGCCTTGAGGTCCAGCAGGGTCGCGGCGACGACCAGGAACTCGGTCGTCTGGTCCAGGTCCCAGTCCGGGCCCATCGCCCGGATGTGCGCCATGAACTCGTCGGTCACCTTGGACAGGGCGACCTCGGTGACGTCCAGCTTGTGCCGGGAGATCAGCTGGAGCAGCAGGTCGAAGGGGCCCTCGAAGTTGGCGAGCCGGACCGTGAAGACACCGTCGGGGGACTCGTCCTCCACGACGGGCGCGTCCACGGCGGCGGGCCGCGCGGGCGCGGGCTCCACCGCCAAGGGCTCAGGCGCGGGCTCAGGCTCCGGCGCGGCGGGCTCGGGCGCCGGGGCGACCGCTTCCGGTGCCTCTTCGGGAACCGCTTCCGGTGCCTCTTCGGGAGCCGTTTCCGGCTCCACCCGCGGCGCACCCGGCCCTCTCCCGAGCGCACGCCGGCGACCGGCACCGCCGGAGGAGGGGACGGAAGCGTCGTACGAGGTCATGGCCCCCGCAGGCTACCGCTACCGCCCCCGCAACCGCCGTACGAGGATGCTGGCGTCCCCGCGGGACTCCAGATCGGCGAGCACGACGGCCACCGCCTCGCGCACGATCCGTCCCCGGTCGACGGCGAGCCCGTGCTCGCCGCGGAGCACGAGACGCGCGTGCTCCAGGTCCATCAGCTCCTCGGCGGAGACATACACGGTGATCTTCTCGTCGTGCCGCTCGCGCCCGCTCGGCCGCCGTGTGGAGGACCGGCCCCGCTTGCGGGACGCCGCCGACGCGGAAGGGGACGCGGGAGAACCTTCCTGCGCCCCCTGGCGCCGCTGGGAGCGCTCCGCCGAGGCCGTCCGGCTGCGGGACTCGCCCGCCTCGGCCGGCTCGGGCTCCGCGGCCACGTGCTCGGCACCGTCGCCGTCACCGCCCTGCGCGGGCACGGACTGCGGGGCGTCGTCGGCGACCGCCGCCGGATCGCTCTCCCCGGCCGGAGCCGGAACCCGGGCCTCGCCGCCGGCGGGGCGCCGTGGAGTGGACGGCTGGAGTGCCATTCCCCCTGTCGTACGGAACAGTTCGTCGGCCCCCGGCAGACTCACTCGGCGTGACACCGGGCGAGCACCTCCCTGGCGAGCTGGCGGTAGGCGGCGGCACCGACGGAGTTGGAGGCGTAGGTGGTGATGGGCTCACCGGCGACCGTGGTCTCCGGGAAGCGGACCGTGCGTCCGATGACCGTGTGGTAGACGTGGTCGTCGAACGCCTCCACGACGCGCGCCAGCACCTCACGGCTGTGCACGGTGCGCGAGTCGTACATCGTGGCGAGGATGCCGTCGAGCTCCAGCTCCGGGTTGAGCCGCTCCTGGACCTTCTCGATGGTCTCGGTCAGCAGCGCCACACCACGCAGGGCGAAGAACTCGCACTCCAGCGGCACGATCACCTTGTGCGCGGCGGTCAGCGCGTTCACCGTGAGCAGGCCGAGCGAGGGCTGACAGTCGATCACGATGTAGTCGTAGTCGGGCAGTAGCGGCTTCAGCGCGCGCTGGAGCGTCGACTCACGGGCCACCTCGGAGACCAGCTGCACCTCGGCCGCCGACAGGTCGATGTTGCTGGGCAGCAGGTCCATGTTGGGGACCGCCGTCTTCAGCAGCACCTCGTCGGCCGCCATCCCCCGCTCCATGAGCAGGTTGTAGACGGTGAGGTCGAGTTCCATCGGGTTGACCCCGAGGCCGACCGACAGCGCGCCCTGCGGGTCGAAGTCCACGAGCAGCACCCGGCGGCCGTACTCCGCGAGCGCGGCACCCAGGTTGATGGTCGACGTGGTCTTGCCGACGCCGCCCTTCTGATTGCACATCGCGATGATCTTCGCGGGGCCGTGGTCGGTGAGCGGGCCCGGGATCGGGAAGTACGGCAGCGGGCGCCCGGTCGGGCCGATGCGCTCGCGGCGCTGGCGGGCCGCGTCGGGCGCGAGCGTGGCCGCGTACTCGGGGTCCGGTTCGTACTCGGCGTCGGGGTCGTAGAAGTGCCCTTCGGGCAGTTCCTCGTAGTCGGCGAAGTGGTTGTGGGGCGCGCCACTTCCGTCGCCGGCCATGGCGTTCACGTGATGGCCATCCATGCTCTGGGGTGCTGTCTGAGCCATGTGGGGGCTGGCTTGGCTCTGGTGGGCTGCGAAGGTGCGGACAGCGACGGAGCCGACAGCCTCTAGCCCCGCGGAGCCCTGGGCCCGCGTAGGCATTCCTGGTTGACCACCCCCGGGAGAAAATGTCGACTCATTCACAAGTCGTCTTACCTCCTTGGTGACCAGGAAACTTCTAGACAAGGTCAGCGTGGCACCATGCCGACGTTCGGCGACTCTATGGCGTGTCGGGCGTCCGCAGCAACACAATCCGCCGGACCCGGCCCGATGTGTCGGCAATGAAACATCCCTCTGTCAAGGGCGTACGGCCGTCGCACAGCAGGTTTCACGGGTGTGCGAATCGGTTAAAGCGATACGTTCGAGGCGAGTTGACCGAGCGTCGCAAAGTGACCATACACACATCCGGCCGGACCTTGTCGGGCAAGGTCCGGCCGGATGCTGGCGGTTGACGAGCCGAGTTGACGTATCGCCTTTTGCCTGGGGATGACTTGAACCCGACGGGTCAGCCGAGGAGCGCCTCGAGCTCCACGTGCTCCAGGCCGTGCGCCTCCGCGACCTCGCGGTAAACGACCTTGCCGTCATGGGTGTTGAGGCCCTTGGCGAGCGCCGGGTCGCGGCGCAGCGCCTCGACCCAGCCGTTGTTGGCCAGCGACACGATGTACGGCAGCGTGGCGTTGGTGAGGGCGTTGGTCGAGGTGTTCGGGACGGCGCCGGGCATGTTGGCGACGCAGTAGAAGACCGAGTTGTGGACCTGGAAGGTCGGCTCGGCGTGCGTGGTCGGGTGCGAGTCCTCGAAGCAGCCGCCCTGGTCGATCGCGATGTCGACAAGGACACTTCCCGGCTTCATCCGGGAGACCAGCTCGTTGGTGACGAGCTTCGGGGCCTTGGCGCCCGGGATCAGCACCGCGCCGATCACGAGGTCGGCGTCGAGGACGGCCTTCTCCAGCTCGAAGGCGTTGGACATGACGGCCTTGACCTTCGTACCGAAGATCTTGTCGGCCTCGCGCAGCTTGTTGATGTCGCGGTCCAGCAGGGTCACGTCGAAGCCCATGCCGACGGCGATCTGCGTGGCGTTCCAGCCGGACACGCCACCGCCGATGACGACGGCCTTGGCCGGGGTGACGCCCGGGACGCCGCCCGGCAACACACCGCGGCCGCCGGCCGCGCGCATCAGGTGGTAGGCGCCGACCTGCGGGGCCAGACGGCCCGCGACCTCGGACATCGGGGCGAGCAGCGGCAGCGCGCGGTTCGGCAGCTCCACCGTCTCGTAGGCGATCGCGGTGGTGCCGGACTCGATCAGCGCGTCCGTGCACTCCTTGGAGGCGGCCAGGTGCAGGTAGGTGAAGAGCGTCTGGTCCTTGCGGAGGCGGTGGTACTCCTCCGCGATCGGCTCCTTGACCTTGAGCAGCAGGTCGGCGGCGGCCCAGACCTCGTCGGCGGTGCCGAGGATCTCGGCACCGGCGGCGACGTACTCCTCGTCCGTGATCGAGGAGCCGAGACCGGCGTTGCGCTCGATGACGACCTGGTGGCCGTTGCGCACCAGCTCGTGCACGCCGGCGGGGGTGATGGCCACCCGGAACTCGTTGTTCTTGACCTCGCGGGGGATGCCGACCTTCACGTCGATCACGGTCCTTGGCTCAGAGGGGGTGTAGTACGCGACATACCCGGATGTTCAGGGCACACCGGGAGACACCGCAGGAGAACGTGCGGCAGAGCCAGTCTAATGAAGGTGTTCCCGCTGTCTAGCCTTTCATTGCATCAATCTTCAGTGGATGCACTACGGATTTCGCAGGTGTTAGCGCCCTGTTCCGGCTGTGAATCCTCCGGATCGCCCTCCTGCTCGGGCTCCTGGACCTCCTCCCCCAGCATGCGCTCGGCCGCGCTGCGGTGCAGTCCGGCCGTCGTGGGGTCGCCGAGGTGGTCCAGGGTGTCGGCCAGCCGCAGGTGCAGCGCCGCCTGGAGCCGTACGTCCTCCGCGCGGCGCGCCCACTCGATCGCCTCCTGGCAGGTGCGCAGCGACTCCTCGGGCCGGCCCGCGTACTCCTGCACCCGGGCCAGCTCGCTCAACGCCCGCGCGTGCCCGCCGAGATCGCCGAGCTTGCGGTAGCCGGCGACGGCCGCCCGCCAGCCCCGCACCGCCTCGCCGTAGCGGCCCGCGTAGGTGTGCACGGCGGCGATCCGGCCGTACAGCCGGGCGGCGTCCGCGCGCTCGTCGCGGGCCAGCCGCTGGGCGAGGGCCCGGCCGTACCAGTCGGCGGCCCGGTCGTAGTCCCCCAGCTCCTCGTGGGCACCGCCTACGGATTCCATCGCGCGGCCGGTCGCATACGGATCGTTCGCCTCCCGTCCGGCGTCCAGCGCCGCCCGGTAGCGGACCAGCGCATCGGCCGTACGTCCGGTCTGGGCGTCGAGGTCGGCCAGGTTCAGCAGGGCCGCCGACCGCTCCCGGGCCAGACCGCGGCGCTCGGCCACGTCCAGGACCAGCCGGTGGACGTCGTACAGGTCCGGTGCCGCGGCCTGGGTGCCGAAATGCGCCACCATGGCCCGCACCAGCTGGGACATCAGCCGCCGGGCCAGGGTGTCCAGCTCACCGTCGGCCACCGCCAGCCGGGCCGCGGCGAGCAGCGCGGGCCGGCGGATGCACAGCCACTCCTCCGCCGCCCGGGGGCTGGGGAACCGCAGCGAGCGCGGCATGCCGAGCAGCTTCTCGCGGGCCTGCGGGCTGTCCGTCTCGGTGATCGCCCGGCACGACTGGAGCAGCCGGACCGTCCGCTCCAGCATCCGGGCGCGGGCCAGCTGGAGTTCGGCCGGCCGGTCCTGGGTCTCGGCGAGGCCGCGCAGCAGGGGGTGCAGGGCGCCCGGCACCTCGTACTGCGGCAGCGGCGAGTCCACCGCGCGGAGCAGACCGAGGGCCACGAAGTCGTCCAGGGTGGTGCGGGCGCCGCTGACCGAGCAGCCGGCCAGCGCGGAGGCGGTGTGCGGGTCGACGTACCCGGCGGGCGCGACCGCGAGGAGGCGCAGTATCCGGGCGGCGGGGGCCGGCAGGGCGGAGTAGGCGAGCCGGAAGACGCGGCTGAGCGGGGTGCCGGTGCTGTCCTCGTCGTCCTCGACGTGCAGATGCTTGGCGAGATCGGCCACGGCCGCCTTGGGCCGGGCGGCGAGCCAGCCGCCCGCCAGCACCAGCGCGGCGGGCTGGGCCTGGCACAGCTCGACCAGGCCCTCGGCGGCCCGCGGGTCGACGGTGATGCGGACCGAGCCGGTGCGCCGCGACAGCAGCTCCACCGCCGACTTGGTGTCCAGGCCGCCCAGGGTGCACGGGCGGACGTCGGAGATCCCGGTGAGCGGGCCCTGGGAGACGGCCACGACGAGGCAGTCCGGGGTCTGTGGGAGCAGCACGTCGACCTGCTCGGCGTCGGCCGCGTCGTCCAGCAGCAGCACGAAGCGGCGGTCGGCCAGGGCCGCGCGCAGGGCGGCGGTGAGATCGTCCTCGGCGGCTCCCGCCGGGGCCGGCAGCTCCAGCCCGGCGAGCAGTTCGCGGGCGACCCGGCCGGCGGAGAGGGGCGTGCCGTCGGGCTCGCTGAGCCGGGCCCGCAGCACGCCGTCCGGGTAACGGTCGGCGACCTGCCGGACCAGTTCCTCGGCGAGCGCGGTCCGGCCGGAACCGGGCCGGCCCGCGATCAGCAGCACCCGGGCGCGCGGCGGTTTGCGGCCCGCCAGGGTGTCCAGGCCGGCGCGCTCGATGTCGGCGCGCAGTTCCTTCAACTCCCGTGTGCGGCCCAGGAACTCGTGCTCCTGTGAGGTGTGTCCCGACAGCTCCGAGCCGCCTGTGTCCACCGCCTGATCCGTCACGGGCCACACTCCCGTCCCACCGCACGCGCACCGCCCGCCGGGTCTCCGGTCCGGGCACTCGCCACCGGGCCGCCACCACGTGCGACGCCCCTTCGGCTCACTCGCGAAGAGCCTAGTTCACGCTCTGCGACGATCCGTGAGGAGCACGACGAGGACGTCCCCCGATCGGATCAAGCGATGGTCACACCGGCGCCGCTCACCGGCACCGGATCAGGACTCGAAGGGACGCGCCGGCCACGGGGCCTCGGCCGGGCGCAGGGCGTCCAGGCCGTCTCCCGCGCGCGAGGCGACCAGGGAGAGAACACCCACGACGAGGCAGTTGTTGTGCAGCTCACCGGCGAGCACTCCGCGCACCAGCTCCTCGACCGGGACCCGGTCCAGCTCCATGTCGGCCTCTTCGTGCTCGACCTCGAAGCGCTCGCCCTCGGCGGCTGACAGGCCACGGGCGAGGAAGATCCGTACGGCCTCGTCGCAGCCGCCGGGGGTGGTGTAGACGTCGGTCAGCACCCGCCAGTCCTCGGCCTTGACGTGCGCCTCCTCGTACAGCTCGCGCTGGGCGGCGTGCAGCGGGTTCTCGCCCGGCACGTCGAGCAGTCCGGCCGGGATCTCCCACAGCTTCTGGCGCACCGGGTGCCGGTACTGGCGCAGCACCAGTACGCGGTCGGCGTCGTCGAGGGCGAGCACGGCCACCGAGCCCGGGTGGACCTGGTAGTCGCGGCGGACCACCGTTCCGTCGGGCATGACCACGTCGTCGGTGCGGACGGAGGTCTTGTTGCCCGTGAAGGGGGTGTCCGTGGCCCGGATCCCCCACTCCTCGGCGGTGTCCTTGATCGTCATGCCCTGTTCCTCCAGACGTACCGAAAAAGCCGGGGCGCGTGCCCTTCACGGACACGCACCCCGGCCACCGTACAACTGTTGCGTTACTGCGCGGTCTTCCGCTCGACGGCGGCCTTGACCAGGCCCGCGAACAGCGGGTGCGGGCGGGTCGGGCGGGAGCGCAGCTCCGGGTGGGCCTGCGTGGCGACGAGGTACGGGTGGACCTCACGGGGGTACTCGACGTACTCGACCAGCTTGCCGTCCGGGGAGGTGCCGGAGAACTGGATACCAGCCTTGCTCTCCAGCTCCGCGCGGTAGGCGTTGTTCACCTCGTAGCGGTGACGGTGCCGCTCCTCGACGTACTCCTTGCCGTCGTAGACCTCGCGCACGATGGAGCCCTCGGCCAGCTTGGCCGGGTACATGCCCAGGCGCATCGTTCCGCCCATGTCGCCCTCGCCGGCCACGATGTCCAGCTGCTCGGCCATGGTGGAGATCACCGGGTGCGCGGTGGCGGCGTCGAACTCGGTGGAGTTGGCGTCGGGGATGCCGGCCAGGTTGCGCGCGGCCTCGATCACGATGCACTGCAGGCCCAGGCAGAGGCCGAGCAGCGGGATCTTGTGCTCACGGGCGTACTGGATGGCGCCGACCTTGCCGGAGACACCGCGGTCGCCGAAGCCGCCGGGGATGCAGATCGCGTCCACGTCGCCGAGCTGCTCGGCGGCGCCGGCCGGGGTGCGGCAGTCGTCGGAGGCGACCCACTTGATCTTGACGCGGGTCCTGTTGGCGAAACCGCCGGCGCGCAGCGCCTCGGTCACCGACAGATAGGCGTCGGGCAGGTCGATGTACTTGCCGACCAGCGCCATGGTGATCTCGTGCGCGGGACGGTGGACGCGGTCGAGCAGGTCGTCCCAGGTCGTCCAGTCCACGTCACGGAACGGCAGGTCCAGCTTGCGCACCGCGTAGGCGTCCAGGCCCTCGGAGTGCACGGTCTTCGGGATGTCGTAGATCGACGGGGCGTCGGGGCAGGCCACGACGGCGTCCTCGTCGACGTCGCACATCAGCGAGATCTTGCGCTTGATGGCGGTGGGCACCTCGCGGTCGCAGCGCAGCACGATGGCGTCCGGCTGGATGCCGATGTTGCGCAGGGCGGCGACCGAGTGCTGGGTCGGCTTGGTCTTCAGCTCGCCGGAGGGGCCGATGTAGGGCAGCAGCGAGATGTGCACGACGAAGACGTTGTCCCGGCCGACCTCGTGGCGGACCTGGCGGACGGTCTCCAGGAACGGCAGCGACTCGATGTCACCGACGGTGCCGCCGACCTCGGTGATGACGACGTCCACGTCGTCCGCGGCCATCCGGCGGATGCGGTGCTTGATCTCGTTGGTGATGTGCGGGATGACCTGGACCGTGTCGCCCAGGTACTCGCCGCGCCGCTCCTTGGCGATCACCGTCGAGTAGACCTGGCCGGTGGTGACATTGGCGGAGCCGTCCAAGTCACGGTCAAGGAAACGCTCGTAGTGTCCGATGTCGAGGTCGGTCTCGGCACCGTCGTTGGTGACGAACACCTCACCGTGCTGGAAGGGGTTCATCGTGCCCGGGTCGACGTTGATGTACGGGTCGAGCTTCTGCATGACGACACGCAGCCCGCGCGCCTTCAGCAGCATCCCGAGGCTGGAGGCGGTCAGGCCCTTGCCGAGCGAGGAGGCGACACCCCCGGTGACGAAGATGTGCTTGGTCGTCGTGGATTTGGGCGGCATGGCCAAGAGGGGGCTCCCGTGGTCTCGGTCTGGGGGTGCGGTGCGGCTGTCCGGCCCGGTGGCACCGGGTTTTTCTGGAGGAGCCGTCGCTGCGGTTCGGGGGTTCTACGCCCACCGGTCCACGGGCTACCAGGGTATCAGCGCCTCGGCCGGATGGCTTCCGGCGACGCTCTGCGCACGGCCCGCCACGCACGTGAACCGCTCACCGCTCCCTCACCCACTGCTCACCCGTTCGGCGCAAGCACGTTGTCCGGAGCGGCACGCAGATCATCTACGTGCGTCGTATCCTGCTCGGACACTCGCTGCCGAGCCCGCCGGCCGAACGGCACCACCCCCGCCCATCGGCACCGGAACAACGAGAGCTCGTCAGATCGTTGAGTGACGACTGCCGTCCGGTCGTTTCGGCTCGGCGAACAGAATTGCCTCACATCTCAACGACGCACTACAACGACCCCTTGACCGCATTAGCGAAAGCCCCCTTCATGGGGCTACGTGGCCGTTCGACTGGAGTTAGCACGTGGCCGGGCGCATCGAAGACTACGCACTCATCGGAGACATGCAGACCGCTGCCCTGGTCTGCCGGGACGGCACAGTCGACTGGCTGTGCCTGCCCCGCTTCGACTCGCATGCCATCTTCGCCGGCCTGCTGGGCACCGAGGAACACGGCTTCTGGCGGATCGGCCCGGCGCACGCGGCCGACACCGAGCCGCCCGCCGCGGCCCGGCGCAGCTACCGCGGCGACTCGCTGATCCTCGAGTCCGAGTGGGACACCCTGCGGGGCACGGTCCGCGTGATCGACTTCATGCCGCCCCGTGACGGCGCCCCGCAGCTGATCCGCATCGTGGAGGGCGTCTCCGGACGGGTCCCGATGCGCTCGGCGCTGCGGATGCGTTTCTCGTACGGCCGGATCGTGCCGTGGGTGCACAAGCACGACGGCCGTACGGTGGCCGTCGCCGGCCCGGACTCCGTGTGGTTCGACACACACGTCGAGACCGAGGGCAAGGAGCTCACCACCTACTCGGACTTCACGGTCTCCCCCGGCGAGCGGATCGCGTTCACGATCTCGTGGCAGCCCTCGCACAAGGAGCCGCCGCCCCTGCCGGAGCCGGAGCAGTCGCTGGAGGCGACGGAGGAGTTCTGGCGGGAGTGGGTCGAGCACTGTACGTACCACGGCCCCTACCGTGAGCCGGTGATCCGCTCGCTGATCACGCTGAAGGCGCTGACGTACGCGCCGACCGGCGGCATCGTCGCCGCCCCGACCACCTCCCTGCCGGAGGAGATCGGCGGCGTCCGCAACTGGGACTACCGCTACACCTGGCTGCGGGACGCGGCGATCACCCTGTCCTCGCTGCTGCGCACCGGCTACCGCGAGGAGGCCCGCGCCTGGCGCGAGTGGCTGCTGCGGGCCGTCGCCGGCGACCCCGAGAACCTCCAGATCATGTACGGCATCGCGGGCGAGCGGGAACTCGGCGAGGCCGAGCTGGACTGGCTGCCCGGCTACGAGAACTCCGCCCCGGTCCGGGTCGGCAACGGCGCCGCGCACCAGCTCCAGCTGGACGTGTACGGCGAGGTCACCGAGGCACTGCACCTCGGCCACATGACCGGCCTCGCGCGCAGCGACTACGCCTCCCTGCTCCAGCTGAAGCTGATCCGCTACCTGGAGGACCACTGGCAGGAGCCGGACGAGGGCATCTGGGAGGTGCGCGGCCCGCGCCGCCACTTCGTGCACTCCAAGGTGATGGCCTGGGTCGCGGTCGACCGCACCATCAAGCTGATCGAGTCCGGCGACGCGGACGGCCCGCTGGAGCGCTGGAAGGAACTGCGCGAGGACATCCACCGGGACGTCTGCGAGAAGGGTTACGACAAGGAGCGCAACACCTTCACGCAGTCGTACGGCTCCAGGGAACTGGACGCCTCCCTGCTGCTCATCCCGCAGGTTGGCTTCCTGCCGCCGGACGACAAGCGCGTGATCGGCACCGTCGAGGCGATCCAGCGGGAGCTGTCCACGCCGGACGGCTTCATCCTGCGCTACCCGACGCAGGGCGAGGACGAGGGCGTCGACGGCCTCCCCGGCGACGAGGGCGCCTTCCTGGCCTGCTCGTTCTGGATGGCCGACGACCTCGCGATGATCGGCCGGGTGGACGAGGCCCGCAAGCTCTTCGAGAAGCTGCTCTCGCTGCGCAACGACCTCGGGCTGCTGGCGGAGGAGTGGGACCCGCGCCTCCAGCGCCAGGTCGGCAACTTCCCGCAGGCCTTCAGCCACGTCCCCCTGATCGACACCGCCCTGCGCCTGACAGCGTCGGGAGCCTACGGCGGCTGACCACTTGGCGCTCGTCCCACCTGCCGGCCCGGCGTCTCACAGAAGGCGCCGGGCCGAGGTGTTGCCCGGAGCGGCCGGGCCTCCCGCGAAAGCCCCGCCGGGCCGGCATGCGTCCCCGCCGTCCAGCGCACCCCCGCTGCCCGCCGCCGCGCAGCGCGCACCCCGCGCGCCTACGCTGGAAGCGGACCATTGCCCCTGTGCGGAAGGGGGCGGCCATGGCTTCCCTCTCGAAGGCGGGTACGGCGCTCGCCGCGTTGCGTGAGGAGCTGGCGGGCGAGGTGTTCGCGCCGGGGGATCCGGATTACGACATGGCCCGGACCGTCTTCAACGCGATGATCGACCGCCGCCCGGCGGTGATCGCGCAGTGCGCGGACGAGGCCGACGTGGTGCGGGCCGTGCGGTTCGGCCGGGACCTCGATCTCAACATCGCGGTGCGCGGCGGCGGCCACAGCGTGGCGGGCATGGCGCTGAACGACGCCGGGCTCGTCGTGGACCTGCGCCGGATGCACCGCGTCACCGTCCACCCGGGCGCCGAGGCGGTACGGGTGGAGGGCGGCGCCACGATGAGCCACCTGGACCGCGCGACCCAGCCGTACGGCCTGGCCACCACCGGCGGGCGGGTCTCCTCGACCGGGGTCGGCGGGTTCGTGCTGGGCGGCGGCAGCGGCTGGCTGGACCGCTGGTGCGGGCTGGCCGTCGACAATCTGCTCGGCGTGGAGCTGGTCACCGCGGACGGCGAGCGCACCCACGCGAACGCGGACGAGAACCCGGACCTGTTCTGGGCGCTGCACGGCGGCGGCGGCAACTTCGGCATCGCCACCGCGCTCATCCTGAAGCTGCACGAGCTGCCGGAGTTCGCGGTGGCCCTGCTGCTGTACCGCCCGGAGTCCGGCCGCGAGGCGGTGCGCACGTTCCGGGACATCATGGAGTCGGGTCCGCCGGAGGCAGGCGGCGGGGTGCTGTACATCACCGGCCCGCCGGAGGAGTTCGTCCCGCCGGAGCTGGTCGGCTCGCTGACGTGCGCGGTGCTGCTGACGTACGCGGGCTCCGAGGAGGACATGCGCAAGGTCGCCCAGCCGCTGCTGGCACTGCCGCACGAGGGGGAGGTCGTCGGGGCGATGCCGTACGCGGAGGTGCAGTGCATGCTCGACGATCCGCCGGGGATGCGGAACTACTGGTCGGCGGAGTATCTGACGGGCGCTCCGGACGAGTTCGTGGACGTGTTCTGCGCGCTCGCGCTGCCGATGCCGGTGCCGACCAACACCCAGCACGTCCTGTTCCCGCTCGGCGGCGCCATCGCCGACGGCCCCGCCGAGTACCCCGTCCCCTACCGGGACTCCCCTTGGGTGGTGCATCCCTTCGGCGTCTGGGAGGACCCGGCGGACGACGAGCGCTGCATCGGCTGGGTGCGCGACGTGCGCGGTCGTGTCCGCCCGTGGAGCAGCGGCGCGGTCTACCTCAACTTCATCGGGGACGAGGGCGCGGACCGCGTCAGCGCGGGCCTGGGTGCCGGGAACACCGCTCGCCTGGCCGAGCTGAAACGCCGCTACGACCCGGACAACGTGTTCCGCTTCAACCACAACATCAGGCCCGCCTGAGGGACGGCCGCGCCCCGCGGCCGACGCGTCACAGCACCGCGTCGATCACCTCCCGCGCCGCCCGCTCCCCTTCGGTGGCGCCGCCTTCCATGAACCCCTGGAAGTCGTAGCTGCAGTGTTCGCCGCCGATGTGGACGTTGCCCTGCGCGGTCCCCTCGTAGCCCGCGTACCGGTGCAGATAGCCCACCGGCCAGTAGGAGTAGGCGCCCTGGGCGTAGGGGTCGAGGTGCCAGGCCGAGAGCTGTGCGCGGCCGGTCCAGGCCGCCGAGGTGCCGGGGAAGAAGGCGTCGACGGCGCGGGTGCGGTCCGCCGCGAGCCGTGCCACGTACGGGTCGCTCTCGTACGAGAACGGCCCGGCCGGCGTCAGTGACCTGGCGAGGCTGCCGCCGTGGTACTGGATGAGGATGCCGCCCGTGCCCGGCTGGACCTTGGTGGTGTCCCAGGTCTGCTGCACCCGGCTGTCGGTGAAGCAGTCGCCCGCCGACACCCCGGGCCAGGCTCCGGTGCCGCGCCAGGGGCGGCTGGTGAACTGCATGTTGAGTTTGGTGCAGTACCCCATCCGGGCGTCTCTCAGGAGGTTCGTCATCCGGCTGTCGAACCCGGCGCGGCTCAGGTCGAGCTGTTTCAGCACCGGCAGCGGTACGCACAGGACCGTGTGGTCGGCGGTGACCGTGCGGGTGGCGCCGGCCTCGGTGAAGGTGAGTGTCTGGGTGCCGTCGGGGTTGGCCCGTAGGGCTTGCAGCGACCAGCCGTGCCGGATCGTGCCGTCGGGCAGGGAGCCGGCGATGGCGTGCGGCAGCAGGTCGTTGCCGCCGACGATGTGGTAGCGCTCGTTGGACAGGCCCCAGATGTTGAAGTTGCCGGGATTGGTCTGGTAGCCCATCAGCAGCACCAGCGCGAGCGAGGACTGCTCGGTGGTGTCGGCGCCGTACTCGACGTTGTAGGCAACGTCGAAGAACCTGCCGAGCGGGGAGTCGTGGCCGCCGGGCACGCGGGACTCGATCCAGTCGTGGATCGACATCTCGTCCAGGGCGGTGCCGGCCGCCGTCGTCCGGTTCCAGCTCACCTCCCCCGCTTCCAGCAGATCGCGGTGCAGCGCCTGGTAGACGGCCTTGAAGTCCTCGTCGGCCTGTTCGCGCGGGTAGTACTCGCCGCCGAACCACAGGACCTCCTCGGCCCCGTTGGGCCCGCCGCCGAGGAAGTCCTCGACGGGCAGTGAGAAGCGGCGGCACAGTTCCAGCATCTTCTTGTGGCTGGTGTCGATCAGCTCCCCGCCGATCTCCGAGGTCTGGCCGTACGCCCAGTGGTCGCGCTGGGTGTACATCCGGCCGCCGACGCGGTCCGGGTTCGCCTCGTAGACGGTGCAGGCGAGTCCGGCGTCGCGCAGGGTGAGCGCCGCGGTGAGGCCGGCGATCCCGGCGCCGACGACGGCGATCCGGGGCGCCGCCGCGGCGGCCGGCGTGGCGGTGGCGACGGCGGTCATGGCGGCCGCCGCGGCGGTGGTGGCGAGCGCGGCGGCGCCCTTCAGGACGGCGCGGCGCCGCGGCCGCGCCTCGGCGACGGGCAGCCCGAGCGCGCGGGCGGCGGTGTGGTCGGCGGTGAGGGAACGGAGGACGTGCAGGGCATGCGTACGGGACACAGTGCTGCTCCTCAGACCGTGGCGGATGCTTCCGTGACGTCGTCGTCGTGGTCGTCGTGGTCGTGGTCGGTGCGTTCGGCGGAGTCCTCCAGGACGATCCGGCCGATGATCTCGTAGCGTTCCGGGCGGCGGGTCTTGAGGTACCAGCCGAGTCCGAGGCCGCCGCAGAAGACCAGCCCGACGATCCACGGGATGGCCTCGAAGAAGAGCGAGCCGGCCGCCGTACCGGCCGCGGTGTCGAGGTTGACCACCAGCAGCCCGACGACCGCGATCATGCCGAGGCCGCCGAGCAGCGGGGCGGTGAAGGTGCGGAACCAGTGCCGGTCCTCGGGGTGGTTGCGGCGGAAGTAGCCGATGACGGCGAAGGAGCACAGCGTCTGCACGATGAGGATGGCCATCGTGCCGAGGATCGCCAGCAGCGTGTAGAGGTGGATGTACGGGTCCTGCCCGGTCAGCCAGAACGCGCCGACGAGCGCGACCGCGATGACCGACTGGACGAAGGAGGCGATGTACGGCGAGCCGTGGTCCTTGTGGGTGCGGCCGAGGGCGGGGTGCAGGAAGCCCTCGCGGCCGACGGCGTACAGATAGCGGGCCGCGCACTGGTGGAAGGCCATGCCACAGGCGAAGGACCCGGTGATCAGCAGCCACTGGAAGGTGTCGACGGCCCAGGCGCCGATGTAGCTGTGCGCCGGGTCGAAGAACAGGTCGAGCGGGCTGGTCCCCGAGGAGACCTCGACCGACCCCTTCAGTCCGTTGCCGGCGATGGTCATCCAGGAGACGTAGATGTAGAAGAGTCCGACGCCGACGACCGAGATCAGTGTGGCGCGCGGGATGACCCGCTTGGGGTCGCGGGACTCCTCGCCGTACATCGCGGTCGACTCGAAGCCGACCCACGACCAGAACGCGAAGAACAGGCCGAGTCCGGCGGAGGCGCCGGTGAAGGCGTTGGCCGGGTTGATCGGTTCGACGGGGATGCCGTCGGGGCCGCCGCCGTGCAGCAGGACGGCGGTGGCGACCGCGAAGAGCACCGCGATCTCGGCGATCAGCATCACGCCGAGCGCCTTCGCCGTCAGGTTGATGTCGAAGTACGCCAGTACGGCGGTGACCAGCAGCATCGCCGCGGCGTAGAGGATCCAGGGCAGGTCGACGCCGAGCTGGTCCTCGACGGTGGTCTGGGCGAAGTAGGAGAAGACGCCGACGATGGACGCCTCGAAGACGATGTACGCCAGCACGGCGAGCATCCCGGAGGCCATGCCGGCGATCCGGCCGAGGCCGTGCGAGATGTAGCCGTAGAAGGCGCCGGCCGCGGTGATCCGGCGGGCCATGGCGACGTAGCCGACGGAGAACACCGTCAGGACCAGCGTCGCGAAGAGGTAGCCGGCCGGGGCGCCGGTGCCGTTGCCGAAGCCGACCGCGATGGGCAGGTTGCCGGTCATCGCGGTGATCGGCGCGGCGGTCGCCACCGCCATGAACACCACGCCCACCAGGCCGACCGAGTTCGCCTTGAGGCGATGAACCTCTCGCGTGGGTGTCTCTGCCATTCCCGCCCCTCTCGAAGGACCGTGACAACGAAATCCGAAGATCGCTCGGCTGATGTCCTGCGGATGCGACAGTGTTGCGGGGGAGTGACGCACGCCACAACAGACACGCGGTCATGCAATCGGGCCCGGGAGGCGACGCATTGTCGGGGCCGGAGCGCCGGTGATCGTCGCCGTAACGGCGCGGAGATGTCGCCGGAACCTGCGCGCCGGTAGCGTCCGCTGCATGGACAGCCGTACGGACCACCGATTCGACAGCCAGGCCGCGGGCATCACCGTCCAGCGGGCCCTGGAGCTGCCGGGCCTGCGCAGCGGCCTGCCCGAGGTGCTGGCGGGGGCGGACCGGTTGCAGCGCACCGTGCGCTGGGTGCACGCGGGCGAGGTACCCAACATCGCCTCCCTGCTCAAGGGCGGCGAACTGCTGCTGACCACGGGATACGGCCTCGGCACCCGCCCGGCCGAGCAGCGCGCCTTCGTCCGCACCCTCGCCGAGCGCGGGATCGCCGCGCTGGTCGTCGAACTGGGCCCGCGCTTCGCCCGGCTGCCCGCCACCCTCGTCGAGACGGCCCGCGCGGCCGGGCTGCCGCTCGTCCAGCTGCACCGCGAGGTGCCGTTCGTGACGGTCACCGAGGAGATCCACACCGAGATCGTCAACGGCCACTACGCCCTCCTCCAGCGCGCCGAGGAGGTGCACCGCCGCTGCACCGAGGCCCTGCTCGGCGGCGGCGGGATCCCGCAGGTCCTCGGCATCCTCGCCGACTTCAGCGCCAACCCGGTCTTCCTGGAGACCTCCGACGGCCAGCTGCTGTACGCGGCCGGTGCCGGTCCCGAGGGCGCCGACCCGCTCCAGGTGTGGGAGGGCCTGCGCGGCCCGCACAAGGACGCCCCGCCGCCCGCCGGTTCGGTCCTGGTGGACGTGCCGGGCGGAGGTCCTGGCACCGGTTCGGTCCGCGCCCGCCTGGCCCTGCTGCCGGTTCGCGCCCCGCTGGCGCCGGTGCACCGGATCGCCGCCGAGCGGGCCGCCGGCATCCTGGCGGTGGTGCTGATGCAGGCCCGCCAGGAGGAGGAACTGGCCGCGCGCGGACGCGGCGACTTCCTCACCGACCTCGCCGAGGGCCGGATCGCCGCCGAGGACGCGCCCGCCCAGGCGCGCGTCCTCGGTTTCAAGCCGGGCGACAGTCCCCTGCTGCCGGTGGTGATGCGGCTCGGCGACACGCTCTCGCCGGGCGGCGGATGGGCGGTGCTGGCGCGCGCGGTCGCCGAGGAGCTGGCGTCGGTGGGCGTGCCGGTGCTGCTGGGGGTGCGGCCGGTGGAGGGCCGGGTGCCGCTGCTGCTGGGCCTCAGGTCGGAGTCGGAGCGCTCGGCGGTCGCCGACCGGGTCGCGGCGGCGCTGCGGGCCGGGGTGGAGCGGGCCGGGATCCAGCGGCCGGGCGCCCAGCCGCCGGTGGTGGTGGTCGGTGTGGCGGGCGGCTGGGCGGCCGCGTCGGCGGGACTGCGGCACGCGGCGGAGACGGCGACCGCGGCGCAGGGTCTGACCGACCGGCCCTGGTACGACGCCCGCCGCCTCGACATCGACCTGCTGCTGTGGCGGCTGCGCGACCATCCGGACCTCGCGGCGTTCGTGGACCGGGCGATCGGCCCGGTCCGCGACCACGACCGCCGCTCCCGGCCCCCGCTGCTGCCCACCCTGGAGACCTACCTGGCCCACGCCGGCCGCAAGGCGGAGACGGCCCGTGAACTGCACCTGAACCGCCAGACCCTCTACAACCGGCTCGCCCGCATCGGCGAACTGCTGGGCACCGACCTGGACGACCCACAAACGGTCCTGGCCCTGAGCCTGGCCCTGAGAGCCCGGCGCCACGCGGGCTGATGGGCGGTGGTTGGCGGTGGTGGCGGTGACCGGCGCGACCGGCGGCGGATGGCGGTGAGCGGCGGCGAACGGCGTTGGTCGGCGGTGACCAGCGGCGACCGACGTGACTGGCGGCGGATGGCGGTGAGCGGCGGCGACCGCGGCACGTGGCGGTGACCGGCGCCACCTGCGGCCGAGCGGTGATCGGCGGTGAGCGGCGGCGAACGGCGTTGGTCGGCGGTGACCAGCGGCGACCGGCTACGCACAGCGGCGACCAGCAGCAATCAGCAGCGGCCGGACGGGCGCACCCCCGGCGACAGCGGCGCATGACGGAGACCGGCGCTACCGGCGGCACACGACGGTGACCGGCGGCGACAGCGGCCCATGACGGAGACCGGCGGCTACAGCGACACGCGGCCGCGACCAGCGGCGATCGGCGGGCGGCGATCAGCGGCACACGGCGGTGACCGCCAGGCCGGGCAGACGCCAGGCCGGGCAGACGCCAGGCCGAACCGGCCACAGCGCCTTGCCGCGCCCGGCGAACCCGGCAGACCACCGACCACCGGCCATCGCCCTTCGGCCCTCGGCCAGATCAGCGGCCGAGGCTGAGCCAAGCGGCGACCAGCAGCACACTGCGGTGACCAGCGGCGACCGCGGCACACGACAGACCGACGCCCCCGGCGGCACACGACGGTGACCGGCGGCGGCCAGCGGGCCGGGCGAACGCCGGCCCGCCTCGCCCGGCGAACCCGCCAGACCCTCGGCCACCAGCCATCGCCCTTCGGCCCTCGGCTATTGCGGCGGCTGAGGCCAAGTCAAGGAGCGACCACCGGCACACGGCGGTGACCAGCGGCGACCGGCAGCGACCAGCGGCAGGCCGGGCGGACGCCAACCCGCATCGCCCGCACCGCCTCACCGCGCCCGGCGAACCCGGCAGACCGTCGTCCACCGGCCACCGGCCCTCCGCCCTCCCCTAGATCAACGGCCGAGGCTGAGTCAACTCGTCGTACACGCTCAGCACTTGGGCGACCGTCTCGTCCTCCGTCGGCCAGGTGGCCGCCTGTCGCACGCCGCGTTCGCGCAGCAGTTGCCGTCGCTCGGGATCGCCGAGCAGCCGGACGACGGCGGCCGCGAAGGCCACCGCGTCGCCGCTCGGGACGAGTTCGGCCGCGTCGCCGACCAGCTCGGGGATGCCGCCGACGGCCGTGGCGACCAGCGGCACGCGTGCGTGCAGGGCCTCCTGGGCGAGCACCGACCGCGATTCCCGGCCGCCCGGCAGCAGCGCCAGATCGGCCGCGGCAAGCAGCGCCCCCACGTCGTCCCGCCGTCCGGCGAGCCGTACCGGCAACGCCTCGTGCTCGATCCGGCCCTGCAACTCCGCCCGCAGCGGCCCCTCGCCCGCGACGACGACCAGCGGCGCGGGGTCCAGCTCCCGCCAGGCGCGGGCGGCGTCCAGCAGCAGGTCGTACCCGCGCTGCCGGTCCAGCGAGCCGACAGCGAGCAGCAACGGCCGTCCGATCGCCCCGAGTTCGGCCCGGACCTTGGAGTGCTGCCGGTCGGGGTCACCCCGCTCCACCGCCGTACGCGGCCCGGGCAGGGAGACGGCGGCGAGCCGCGCGTCCCGCGCGCCGGTGCGGCGGGCCCGGTCCACCAGGTCCGAGCTGGTGCCGAGCACGACGGCGGCGGCCTTCACCACCCGCCGCTCCAGCACCCGCAGCAGATGCCCGCGCGCGCCTTCCGCATGCGCCCGGTTGTGCCAGGTGACGACGAGCGGGATGTGTTTGCCGCTGAGCGCCAGCGCGGCCCGGAAGGAGGCGTGCAGGCCGTGCGCGTGCACCAGGTCGGCGTCGGCGCAGGCGGCCCGCAGCGCGGCCACGGAGACCGGGTCGCTGCTGCGCGGCACATGCACATGAGCCGCGCCGGCCCCGGTGAAGTCGTAGGTGTGATCGGCCTCGCCGGGGGCGCACACGGTGACCCGCACGCCCCGCGCGACGAGCCCCGCGGCCAGCGAACGCACATGCGCGCTGCTGCCGGCGTTGCCGCCGCCCAGCACCTGCACGGTGCGCAGCGGCGGCCGGCCGGGCGGCGAGTGGCTGCTCACGGGGGTCACGTGGCCGGGCTCCTGGTTCGGCGTCGATCGGTCACGACGGTCACGGAGAAACGTACAGAAGGATCGGGGCGGAGGGGTGTACCGCACGGCGTCCTCCACGTACTCCGCCAAGGATGCCAGGCCCCGACCCCGTTCCGGGACCGTCGAACCCCGGGTCTCCGCCCCACCCGGGGGCAATGCGCCGCCGAACCTCCCCCACAGGGGTGAACCAGGAGCGCACGGAGGTGGCAAGCGCCCCCCTCCCGTGACCGAGCGCCCTCACTCCATGCCTTTGGCGATCGCGGTGACCCGGTCCCCGTACACCGCCGCGGCCACCACCGCCGCCGCGTGCGCCACGAGCACCGCCCGCCCTGCCCCGCCCTCGGCGCCACCGCCCGCGACCACCGCGGCCCCGAGCGCCGCGCCCAGCGCGTGCGCTCCCGCGTCGCCGATCATCGCCCGCTCGCCCACGTCGTCAGGCAGCACGGCCGCCGCGGCACCCATCGCCGCGGCGGCGACCTCCGCACCGGGCCCCTTGCGCAGGAGCCCCGGCACACCGAGGGCGAGGACGGTGCCGACGGCCCGTCCCGGTCGTACGTCCACCAGGTTCACCAGATGCGCGGCCCCGGCGATCACCACCCCGGCCAGCACCGTGTCCACCGCCCGCTCCTTCAGCAGCGCACCGGCGACCAGCCCCGCGGCGGAGATCCCGAGCAACTTGACGGCACCGCTGGTGACTTCACCGTCCCGAAGAGCGGACAGATGTGCACGAAAGCCGCGCCGGGCGTCCTCGGCCCCCGCGAAGTCGTCATACGCCCCACACACCCCCGCGACCGCCACCGCAAGTCCCGCGGCGGGCCGCACCCGCCCGGCCCCGACCGCCACCGCGAGCGCGGCCGCTGGGCCGGCGTACAGCTGCACGCTCCGCCCGGCGTAGTTGGTCCGCTCCCAACGGGCGGCCCCGCCGGGGGCGGCGGAGCGCAGCACGGCGGCGGTGGCGCGGGTGAGACCGGCGGCGAGACCGAGGGAGAGGATCATCCAGGCAGCCTAGGCGTAAGGCGGCGGACCGGTCTTGGTCACCGGGCTCGCCGGCCCCGGCCCAGCCCCGACCGCCGCCCTCGACCAGGCCGCCCAGCCCCGGCCACCGCCCTCGAGCCAAACCGCCGAGCCCCGGCCGCCGCCACCCCCAAGCCGAACCACCCCGCGCTACTCGCGGTCCCCCCGCGCCGTCGCCAGCAGTTCCTCCGCGTGGGCCCGCGCCGTTTCCGAGTCCTCCTGGCCGGCCAGCATCCGGGACAGCTCCCGGATCCGCTCCTCGCCCTCCAGCACCTTGACCCCGGAGCGCGTGACCGACCCGTCGTTGGTCTTCTCGACCAGCAGCTGACGGTCCGCGAACGCCGCCACCTGCGGCAGATGGGTCACCACGACGACCTGCGCGGACTTCGCCAGCTTCGCCAGCCGCCGCCCGATCTCCACCGCCGCCTTGCCACCGACACCGGCGTCGACCTCGTCGAAGAGATACGTCGGCACCGGATCCGTCCCGGCGAAGACGACCTCGACGGCCAGCATCACCCGGGACAGCTCACCACCGGACGCCCCCTTGGCGATGGGCCGCGGCGGCGCTCCCGGATGCGGCGCGAGCAGCAGCTCGACCTCGTCGACACCGGACGGCCCGTACGCGACCGTCCGTCCGCCGACCTCGACGCCCTCCGGGTCCTCGGTCTGCCGGAGCGCGAAGGACACGCGCGCGTGCGGCATGGCCAGGGAGGCCAGCTCGGCGGTCACGGCGGCGGCGAACCGCTCGGCGGCCTCCGTCCGCGCGTCCGTCAACGCCTGTGCCAGGCCGCCGAGTTCGGCGCGCAGGGCGTCCCGTTCGGCGGTCAGCTCCTCGATCCGCGAGTCGTCGCCCTCCAGCTCGGTCAGCCGTGCGGCGCTCCGCTCGGCCCACGTCAGCACGGCCGTGACGTCCTCGCCGTACTTCCGCGTCAGCGCGTTCAGCGCGGCCCGCCGCTCCTCGACCGCCGCCAGCCGCAGCGGATCGGCGTCGAGGTCGTCGGCGTACCCGGCCAGCTCCCCGGCCACGTCGCCCAGCAGGATCCCGATCTCACCGATCCGCTCGGCGAGCGCGGCCAGCGCCGGATCGTGCGACCGTACGGCCTCCAGGGCCCGGTGGGCGCCCGCGACGAGCGTCGAGGCGTCGACGCCCTCGGGGTCCTCCGGATTGCCCGCCAGCGCCGCGTGCGCGACCGCGGCGGCGGACGCCAGCGCCTCGGCGTGGCCCAGCCGCTCCGCCTCCTCGGCCAGCTCGACGTCCTCTCCGGCGCGCGGCTCGACGGCGGCGATCTCGTCGAGGCCGTAGCGCAGCATGTCGGCCTCCTGGGCCCGCTCACGCGCACGTGTGGTGATCTCGTCGAGCTCCACGGCCACGGCCCGCAGCCGCCGGTAGGCCTCGCGGTACTTGTCGAGCGGCACGGCCACGGCGTCCCCGGCGTACCGGTCGAGCGCCTGCCGCTGCCGGGACAGCTTGAGCAGCCCCTGCTGGTCGGTCTGCCCGTGCACGGCCACCAGCTCGTCGGCCAGCTCGGCCAGCAGCCCCACCGGCACGGACCGCCCGCCCAGATGCGCCCGCGAGCGACCCTCGGCGGAGACGGTACGGCTGATCAGCAGCGCCCCGTCGTCCAGCTCGGCCCCGGCCTCCTCGGCCCGGACGGCCACGGAGGCGTTCGCGGGCAGCGCGATCCGCCCCTCGACGACCGCCTTCTCGGCGCCGATCCGCACCAGCGCCGGGTCCGCCCGCCCGCCGAGCAGCAGGCCCAGGCTGGTGACGACCATGGTCTTGCCCGCGCCCGTCTCACCGGTGACAGCGGTGAACCCGGGCGACAGCTCGACCACGGCATCGTCGATGACTCCGAGCGACCGTATCCGCATCTCCTCCAACACGGAGAAGACCTTACGAGGTCGCGGTCGAGGAGTGCGACCGCCCCACCCGTGTCACCCACGTGAGTGGACCCACTCCAGGGGCGCGGGGAACTGCGCGATCCGCCATCAGGCCCCGCACCCGCCCACGACGACGAACCACCCCACCGAGTGGCTAGTGCGGCGCCCCACGCCACCCGGACACCGGCAGCGCGAACTTCGCCACCAGCCGGTCCGTGAACGACGCGTGGTGCAGCCGGGCCAGCCGCACCGGCACGGCCCCCCGCCGCACCTCCACCCGCGCTCCGGCGGGCAGCTCCACGGTCCGCCGCCCGTCGCACCACAGCACGCCCGGCGGGATGTGCGGCAGCACCTCCACCGCCAGCACCGAGTCCGGCGAGGTCACCAGCGGCTTGGCGAACAGCGCGTGCGCGGAGATCGGCACCATCAGCAGCGCCTCGACCTCCGGCCACACCACCGGACCGCCCGCGGAGAACGCGTACGCCGTCGACCCGGTCGGCGTGGACAGCACGATGCCGTCGCACCCGAACCCGGTGACCGGCCGCCCGTCGATCTCCAGCACGACCTCCAGCAGCTTCTCCGCGCCGGCCTTCTGCACGGCCGCCTCGTTCAGCGCCCAGTCGGTGTGCACGATGTCGCCGTTGCTGTGCACGACGACGTCGACGGTCATCCGCTCCTCGACCTCGTACGCCTTCGTCACCACCCGGTCGACGACCTTGTCGAGGTCGTCCCGCTCGGCCTCCGCGAGGAACCCGACCCGTCCGAGGTTGACGCCGAGCATCGGCACGCCGGACGCCCGCGCGAACTCCGCTCCGCGCAGCAGCGTCCCGTCACCGCCCAGCACGATCAGCAGCTCGCACCCGTCGAGGCACTGCGGGGTGGCCTCGCCGACCAGCTCCACCTCGTCGGGCAGCGGCAGGTCCCGCGCCTCCTCCTCCAGGACCCGCACCCCGATCCCGGAGCGCAGCAGCCCCTTCACCACGAGCTCGGCGCTGCGAATGGCCGCCGGACGCCCGGTGTGGGCGAGCAGGAAAACAGTACGAGCTCGGTTCGATGTCAACGCGGCCCCTCCGCCACTGCACGGTCAACGTCGGCCGGGTCCAGCTCCGGAGCACCGGCCCGCAGCCACAGAAAGTACTCGACATTGCCGGACGGGCCCGGCAGCGGACTGGCGGTGACACCCTGCACCCCGAGCCCCAGCTCCCACGCCTTCCCGGCCACTCCCCGCACGGCCTCCGCCCGCAGCTGCGGACTCCGTACGACTCCCCCGCTGCCCAGCCGCTCCTTCCCGACCTCGAACTGCGGCTTGACCATCATCACCAGATCGGCGTCCGGCCGCACCACCCGCGCCAGGGCGGGCAGCACCAGTCCGAGCGGGATGAAGGACAGATCCCCGACGACCAGGTCCACAGGCTCACCGTCGATCGCCTCCAGCGTCAACTCCCGTACGTTGGTACGGTCCTTGACGGTGACGCGTTCATCGCTCTGGAGAGTCCAGGCCAGCTGGCCGTAGCCGACGTCGACGGCGACGACGTGCGCGGCGCCCGCCCGCAGCAGCACATCCGTGAAGCCGCCGGTGGACGCGCCGGCGTCCAGCGCCCGCCGCCCCTCGACGACCAGCCCCCGCGGCACGAACGCGGCCAGCGCCCCGGCGAGCTTGTGCCCGCCCCGGGAGACGTACTCGGGGTCGTTGTCGTCACTGGAGACGACGATGGCGGCCGCGGTCTCCACCTGGGTGGCGGGCTTGGTCGCGACGGTCTTGCCGACGGTGACCCGCCCGGCGGCGATCAGCTGGCTGGCGTGCTCGCGCGAGCGCGCGAGCTTCCGCCGGACCAGCTCCGCGTCGAGACGGCGGCGTGCGACTCCTGCCACGTTCGGTTCAGCTCCTACTGCTGTACGGCAAATCAAAAAAGTGTGACCCGAAGGGTCTCATTGAGGGGCGGCGGTCGGGTGACGGGTGGGAGCCGGAGGTCCCGGACGGGCGTCGAGCGCGGTGAGCGCGTCGCGCAGCCCCCGGTGTACATCCTCGTACACCTCGACGTGTCCGTCCGTGGCGAGGTGGTCCGCGTCGGCCAGCCGGTCCAGCGCGGCGTCGACGTCGGCGTTGCCGGTGGGCGTCCGCGGGACCCCGAGCGGCGCCGGCCCGGCCGGGTCGGGCACCGGCTCACCGCCCACCGACCGCTCCGGCCCGTCCACAGCTTGATCCGGCCCACCCGCCGGCTGCTCCGATCCGCCCGCCGACTGACCCGGTCGGCCGGCCTGCTGATCCCGGCGGCCCACCGGCCGCCGCGGCTCGTGCACCGGCTGACCGGGTGCGCCCACCGGCCGCTGCGGCTCGCCTGCCGGCCAATGCGACTCGTCCACCGGCCCCTGCCGCTCGTCCACCGGCCCCTGCGGCGGCTCCGCCTCGGGCACTGCGTCGTTCATGCCCCGACGCTACCTCGTGGCCCTGGGGTACCGTCGATCCCGATGGCCACGATCGAGGAGTGCCGCAGCGCACTCGACAAGCTCTCGGACAGCATGCAGCGCACCGAGGGGGGCGTCCGCGAGGCGGCGGCCCTGGACCGCTCGGTGAGCTGCCACATCAAGGACCTGGACGTCACCTTCGCCGGCCGGATGACCGGCGGCCGCATCGAGGTGCGCGAGACCCTTCAGGGCCCGCCCCGCGAGAAGGCCCAGATCAGGCTCGCGATGACCGGGGACGACCTGGTCGCGCTGGTCGCCGGCGAGCTGCACTTCGCCAAGGCCTGGGGCTCGGGCCGGGTGCGGCTGGAGGCGAGTCTCCCCGACCTCTTCCGCCTCAGGAAGCTTCTGTAGCCACCACCCGCGCGCGAGCCTTGCGCGCGGCCGGCACCACCAGCGGCGTACCCGTCTCCGGGTCGTCGATGACCTGGCAGCGCAGCCCGAAGACCTGCTCGACCAGCTCGGCGGTGACGATGTCGTTCGGCGCGCCCTGGGCGATCACCTCGCCGCCGCGCAGCGCGATCAGATGGGTGGCGTAGCGGGCCGCGTGGTTGAGGTCGTGCAGGACGGCGACGAGCGTGCGGCCCTGCTCCTCGTGCAGCTCGGCGCAGAGGTCGAGGACGTCTATCTGGTGCTGGATGTCCAGGTAGGTCGTCGGCTCGTCGAGCAGCAGCAGCGGGGTCTGCTGGGCGAGCGCCATGGCGATCCACACCCGCTGGCGCTGACCGCCGGACAGCTCGTCGACGTACCGGTCGGCCAGTTCGGCGACCCCGGTCTGGGCCATGGACTCCTGGACGACCCGCTCGTCCTCGGTGGACCACTGGCGCAGCAGGCCCTGGTGCGGGTAGCGGCCGCGGCCGACCAGGTCGGCGACCGTGATGCCGTCCGGCGCGATCGACGACTGCGGCAGCAGGCCGAGGGTGCGCGCCACCTTCTTGGCGGGCATCGACTGGATGACCTGCCCGTCGAGGAGCACCCGGCCCTGACTCGGCTTCAGCATCCGCGACAGCGCCCGCAGCAGGGTGGACTTGCCGCAGGCGTTCGGGCCGACGATCACGGTGAAGGAGTTGTCGGGGATCTCCACCGAGAGCTGTTCGGCGATGACGCGCTGGTCGTAGGCGAGGGTGACGTTCTCGGCGGACAGCCGGTTCATGGTGCTCCTTCGGTCGTTCAGCCCGGTGACGGGGTCGGTCGGCGCGGGGCTGACCCGGGGGTCGGTGCCGGTGGCGGCGCGGGGACCGGCGCTCATATCCGGCCCGCCCGGCGCTCGCTGACCAGCAGCCACAGCAGGTAGACGCCGCCGACGACACCGGTGACCACACCGACGGGCAGCTGGTCGGCGCCGAAGAGCCGCTGCGAGGCCAAGTCGGCGATGACCAGCAGGGCGGCGCCCATGCACAGGGACGGCAGCAGGTTCGGGCCGGGCGAGCGGGTCAGGCGCCGGGCGAGCTGCGGCGCGGTCAGCGCCACGAAGCTGACCGGGCCGGCGGCGGCGGTGGCGGCCGCGGTGAGCAGCACGGCGGCCACCATCAGCAGCAGCCGTACGCGCTCCACGCGCACCCCGAGGGCGTGGGAGACGTCGTCGCCCATCTCCATCATCCGCAGCCCGCGCGCGTTGCCGAGGGCGAGCGGTACGAGGACGGCGCACAGCGCGAGCAGCGGCCAGACCTGCGCCCAGTCACGGCCGCTGAGGGAGCCAGTCATCCAGACGATGGCGCGGGAGGCGTCGACCAGGTCGGCCTTGGTGATCAGATAGCCGTTGACGGCCGTGACGATCGCCGAGACGCCGATACCGACCAGGACCAGCCGATAGCCGTGCACCCCCTGCTTCCAGGCGAGCAGATAGATGGAGAGCCCGGTCACCAGGCCACCCACCAGGGCACCCATGGTGACCTGGGCGGCGGTCCCGGAGAACAGCACGATCACCACCAGCGCCCCGGCCGTCGCGCCCTGCCCGAGGCCGAGGATGTCGGGACTGCCCAGCGGGTTGCGGGAGATGGCCTGGAACAGCGCTCCGCCGAGGCCCAGCGAGGCGCCCACCAGGAGGGCGACGAGCACCCGCGGCAGCCGCAGCTCGTTGACGATGAACTCCTGCCCGGCGTCGCCGTTGCCCATCAGCGTCCTCAGCACGTCGGAGGCCGCGATCGGGAAGTCGCCGGTGCCGATCAGCAGGACGCTCGCGGTGAGCGCGGCGAGCAGCAGCAGGACGACGACGGTGGCGGCGCGGACGTCCAGCCGCAGGGACAGCCCGCCGGCGGTGCGCAGGGCGCGGGTGGCGCGCACGGGCTCGGCGCCGGTGTCCGCCGCGGTGGTCCCGGCCGCTGTCCTGGCCGCTGTCTTGGCTGCGGTTTTCACTGCGGTCCTCACAGTTGGGCCGTCCTCCGCCGTCGTACGAGAAAGATGAAGACCGGACCGCCGAGGATCGCGGTGATGATGCCGACCTGCAGCTCCGAGGGCCGGGCCACGACCCGGCCGATGACATCGGCGCCGAGCAGCATGACCGGCGACAGGACCATGGCGTACGGCAGGATCCAGCGCAGGTCCGGGCCGGTGAAGGAGCGGACCACGTGCGGCACCATGAGCCCGACGAACACGATCGGCCCGCAGGCGGCGGTGGCGGCCCCGCACAGCACGGTGGCGGCGAGCATCGCCAGCGCACGGGTGCGGTTGAGGTGGGCGCCGAGCGCCTTGGCGGTGTCGTCGCCCATGGACATGGCGTTGAGCGGCCGGGCCAGACCGAGCGCGAGCAGCATGCCGACCACGAGGAACGGCAGCACCTGCACGATGGTGTCGTCGGTCGCCGAGCTGAGCGAACCCACCGTCCAGAAGCGCATCTTGCCCAGCGCCGCCTCGTCGACGATCATCACGGCCTGGAGATAGCCGTAGAGCGCGGCGCTGATGGCGGTGCCGGCGAGCGCGAGCCGCACCGGCGTCGCGCCCCGGCTGCCGCCGAGGAACCAGACCAGCGCGCCGACCGCCGCCGCCCCGCAGAAGGCGAACCACACATAGCCGTTCAGGCTGGTGACACCGAGGAAGCTGATGGCGGTGACGACCGCGGCGGACGCGCCCGCGTTCAGTCCGAGCAGGCCGGGATCGGCCAGCGGGTTGCGGGTCAGCGCCTGGAGCACGGCTCCGGACAGACCGAGCGCGGCTCCGGCCAGCAGACCGATCAGGGTCCGGGAGAGCCGGTCTGCGACGACGGTGTCGCCGTACGTCCCCGAATCGTGGAACAGGCCGTGCCAGACCTGCTCCAGCGACAGCCCGCGGGCGCCGATCGCGATGCTCGCCAGCGCGACGATCACCAGGATCACCACGGAGACGATCAGCCCGGCGGCCCGTATCGCCCGGCGGTTCGGGAGCGCGGGAGCGGTCTCCGCGCGCTGTTCGGGAAGACTTTCGACCAACACGCGGTTAGGTTAGCCTACCCTCCCATTTGATCAAGATCCCGAACGCCTTCGGACCCGCACAGAGGGTTCCCACCCCACCCCAGCGACCGGCCGTCAGATCTCCAGCATCCGGCCGTCCAGGCCCAGGCGACCGGCCGTCAGAGCCCCAGCGGCCAGCCTTCCAGGCATAGGCGACCAGCCATCCGGGCTCAAGCGACCAGCCGCCACAGCCCCAGCGACGGGCCATGCAGCCCCAGGCCACCAGCCGCCACAGCCTCAGCCACCAGCCATCCAGGCCAGGCCGCCAACCTTCCAGGCCTAGGCGACCAGCCATCCCGGCCCCCGCCACCAGCCATCCAGGCCCAGGCCCAGCCGCCCCAGCCCCAGCCCCAGCAACCAGCCCTCAGAGCCCCAGCCGAGCCAGCGCCTTCCCGCCGTCCAGCTCGCACACACCGTCCCCGGCCGCCGTCCACGCCGCCGCGCACAGAGCGCGCAACCCGTCCAGGGCCGCACCCTCACCCGTCAGCTCCAGCCGCTCCGCGCCCGCCGACGCCGTCCAGCCACCGCACCGGAACCCGGCACCGGCCTCGACGACCTCCGGCTGCCCGGTCAGCATCCCGCGCAGGTCCTGGTCGACGTACGTCGGCCGGTGCCGCGGCGCCGCCGCCAGCAGCTGCGGCCCGTCGGTCACCCCGGTCAGCACCAGCAGCGAGTCGACCTCGCCGTTGAACGCCCCCTCGATGTCCGTGTCCAGCCGGTCCCCGACCACCAGCGGCCGCTCGGCGCCGGTCCGCAGGATCGTCTCCCGGTGCATCGGCGGCAGCGGCTTGCCCGCCACCCGCGGCTCGGCCCCGGTCGCGATCCGCACGACCTCCACCGCGGCCCCGTTGCCCGGCGCGATCCCCCGCGCACTCGGGATCGTCAGATCGGTGTTGGACGCGAACCACGGCACCCCGCGCGCGATCGCGTAACAGGCCTCCGCGAACCGGCCCCAGGGCAGCTCCGGCCCGCCGTACCCCTGCACCACGGCCACCGGATCGTCCTCCGCCGACTCGACGGGAACCAGCCCCCGCTCCCGCAGCGCCACCCGCAGCCCTTCACCACCGACCACCAGCACCCGCGCCCCCGCCGGCACCTGCTCGGCGATCAGCCGCGCCACGGCCTGCGCGGAGGTGATGACGTCCGACGCCTCCGCCAGTATCCCCAGCTCGGTGAGATGCGCGGCCACGGCGTCCGGGGTGCGCAGCGCGTTGTTGGTGACGTACGCCAGATGCATCCCGCCCGCCCGGGCGGTCTCCAGCGACTCGACCGCGTGAGCGATCGCCTCACCGCCCGCGTACACCACCCCGTCCAGGTCGAGCAGCGCCGTGTCGTACGCCTCGCTCAGCACCCGTTCACTGCCCGCGGGCCGCGTCCTGACGCCCTGGCTCATTCCGCATCGCTCCTCGTCCGCTCCGCTTTCCCCCGATCATCCCCCATGCCACCGACACACGTACGATGCCGGGATGAACACAGCAGGTCACTCGGAAGCAAAGGCGCGCCGAGGCCTGGAACTCACCCCGTTCCGAGGCCTGCGCTACGACCCCGACCGGGTCGGCAGCCTGGCGGCCGTGACATCCCCGCCGTACGACGTCGTGGTACGCCCCGACGGCCTGCACCACCTCCAGGCCGCGGACCCCCACAACATCGTCCGCCTCATCCTTCCGCAGGCCGCCACCCCCTCCGAGCGCAACGAACAGGCGGCCACCACCCTGCGCCGCTGGCTCGCCGAGGGCGTCCTCACCACCGACCCCGAGCCCGGCCTCTACGTCTACGAACAGCGCGACGGCTCCGGTCTCCTGCAACGCGGCATCATCGGCGCCCTGCGGGTCTCCGATCCCTCCGAGTGCGTGGTCCTGCCGCACGAGGACGTCATGCCGCACGTCGTCGCCGACCGCGCGGACCTGATGCGCGCCACCTCGGCGAACTTCGAGCCCTTGCTGCTCACCTACCGCGGCGACGGCTCCGCCGCCGACACCACCGCGGTCATCGAACGCACGGCCGAGCGCCCGTCGCTGCTGTCGACCACCACCGAGGACGGCTTCCACCACCGCCTGTGGTCCCTCACCGACCCGGCCGACGTGTCCCTCGTCCAGTCCGACCTGGCCCGCCACCAGGCCCTCATCGCCGACGGCCACCACCGCTGGGCGACCTACCGCCGGCTCCGCGCGGAACACCCTTCCCCGAGTCCCTGGGACTACGGCCTCGTCCTCCTGGTCGACACCGCCCGTTATCCCCTGCGCGTCCGGGCCATCCACCGCCTGCTGCACGGCCTGCCCGTCGCCGACGCCCTGGCCGCCCTGGACGGCCGGTTCCGCGTCCGCCGCCTGACCGGCCCGCTCGCGAACGCCCTGACGGTCCTCGCCGACGCGGCCCGCGAAGGCAACGCCTTCCTCCTCGCCGGCGACGGCGCCTTCCACCTCGTCGACCGCCCGGACCCCGACCTGCTGGCCCGCACGGTCCCCGCCGACCGCCCCGCCGCCTGGCGCACCCTGGACGCCACCGTCCTGCACTCCACGCTCCTCGACCACGTGTGGCGCGTCCCCGAGGACTCCCCGGCCCACATCGCCTACATCCACGACGCGGCCGCCACCGTCAGCAAGGCCGAACGCGACGGCGGCACCGCCGTCCTGATGCACCCGGTCCGCGAGGAGGCCGTCCGCGACCTCGCCCGCCAGGGCGTCACGATGCCCCGCAAGTCCACGTCCTTCGGCCCCAAACCCGCCTCGGGCCTGGTCCTGCGCGCCCTGGACCGCTGACCCCGCACACACGAAAAAAGGGGCGGGACCGTAGTCCCGCCCCTTCATTCACCCGCGTCAGTCCTGATCGCGGTCCTTGTCCTCACCCGGCTCCGCCTCGGCGTCGGCGTCGGCGTCGGCGTGGACCTCGATCTCGACCTCGTCCGGGGCCGCGTCCGTGACCTCGTCCGTGTCCGTGACCGCGACCGTGTCCTCGCCCGCGTCCGCGACCTCCTCCGCCTCGGCGTCGGCGTCCAGCGCGTCCACGAACTCGACACCGTCGAGCTCCGCGAGCCGGTCCGAGGCGTCCGTGCTGCCGTCCCGGTCGGCCTCGACGGCCTTCGCGAACCACTCCCGCGCCTCACGGTCCCGACCGGCCGCCAGCAGCGCGTCCGCGTACGCGTACCGCAGCCGGGCGGTCCACGGGTGGACGGCACTGGAGGCCAGCTCGGGGCTCTGCAGCGTCACGATGGCCGCGTCCAGCTGCCCCATGTCACGCCGGGCGCCCGCCGCGACGAGCCGCATCTCCACCTGACCGGCCTTGTCCAGCTTGTGCACCTCCGGCGCACCCGCCATGTCCAGCGCCTTCTCCGGCCGTCCGAGCCCACGCTCGCAGTCGGCCATCACCGGCCACAGCTCCACGGTCCCGGTCATCCGCCGCGCCGCCCGGAACTCGGCCAGCGCCTCGCTGTACTTCTGGTTGGCGTACGCCGCGAATCCGGCCGCCTCCCGCACCGCCGCGACCCGCGACGCCAGCCGCAGAGCCACCTTGGAGTAGCCGTACGCGCCCTCGGGGTCCTCGTCGATGAGCCGGGCGACCATCACCAGGTTCCTGGCGACGTCCTCCGCGAGCGTCTTCGGCAGGCTCTGGAGTTCCTGCCGTACGTCCTTGTCGATCTCGTCGCCCGTGACGTCCTCGGGGATCGGCAGCCGCTTGATCGGCTCCCGGTCACGGTCCCGCTCGTCACGGAACCGGCCACCGCCGGCACCCGCACCGGCGCCACGGCGGTCGTCGCCCCGGCCACGGAACCCACCAGGCCGCCCGCCGCGGTCGTCACGCCGAGGCCCACGGCTCCCACGGTCGTCCCGTCCCCGGAACCCACCGCGCTCCCCACGGCTGTCGTCCCGACGGAAACCACCACGGTCACCGTCACGCCGCTCATCCCGACGGTCGTCACGACGGTCGTCCCGACGGAAGCCACCGCGGTCACCGTCACGCCGGTCGTCACGACGATCGTCACGGCGGTCATCGCGGCGGAAGCCACCGCGGTCACCGTCACGCCGGTCATCACGCCGGTCGTCACGCTGACCGTAGCCGCCGCCACCCCGGTTGTCGTCGCGACGGAATCCACCGCGGTCACCGCCGTCCCGACGGCCGTACCCGCCCCGGTCCCGGTCGCCACCGCGGAAACCGCGATCGCGGTCGTCACCACGGAAACCACGATCGTCACGGCGGTCATCACGACGGTCGTCCCGGCGGTCGTCCCGGCGGAAGCCACCGCGGTCACCGTCACGCCGGTCATCACGCCGGTCGTCACGCTGACCGTAGCCGCCGCCACCCCGGTTGTCGTCGCGACGGAACCCGCCACGGTCACCGCGGTCGTCACCCCGACGGCCAAAACCGCCGCGGTTGTCGTCCCGCCGGAAGCCCGGCCGGTCACCGCGGTCGTCCCGCCGGAACGCCGGCCGGTCCCCACGGTCGTCCCGACGCGGTCCACGGTCTCGATCGCGGTCGTCACGCTGGTACGAGGACGGCCGGTAGCCACCTCGGTCCCCGTCACGACGGTCGTCCCGCCGGTCGTCCCGCCGGTCGTCACGGCGGTCGTCGCGCCGCCCGTAACCGCCACCGCGGTTGTCGTCACGACGGTTGTCGTCCCGCCGGTCATCGCGACGGAAACCCCCGCGATCGCCACGGTCGTCACGGCGGTCGTCGCGGCGGTCGTCGCGGCGGAAGCCACCACGGTCACCACTGTCCCGCCGGTCGTCTCGGCGGTCGTCACGCCTGTCATCGCGGCGGAAACCGCCACGGTCCCCACCGTCCCGCCGGCCGAAGCCGCCACGGTCACGGTCGTTACGCTCGCCCCCGCGACGGAAGCCGCCGCGGTCGCCGCGATCCCCACCATCCCGGCGCCGCTGGTCGCGCTCCGGACGGTCGTCGGGAGAGTTGGTGGACATCGGTGACTCCTGTCTTCGGTACCGCAAGTCATTCTCGCGCAGCCGAGTACCCGGCGCGCTTCGGAAAAACAAAAGGACCCCTGGTCCCAGCTGAACGCTGGTGACCAGGGGTCCTTCCAAAGATTGTTCGGCGGCGTCCTACTCTCCCACAGGGTCCCCCCTGCAGTACCATCGGCGCTGTGAGGCTTAGCTTCCGGGTTCGGAATGTAACCG
>NZ_JBEPAL010000061.1:0-41960 GCF_040298625.1 Streptomyces sp. NPDC001532 | reverse complement strand
AGCTGGACGTGTGGGAGCCGGGCGAGCACAACGGCACCTTCCGCGGCAACAACCCGGCGTTCGTCACCGCCACCGCCGCCCTGGAGATGTACTGGACCGACGGCTCCGCCATGGAGAAGCAGACCCGGTCGCGCGGCGAGCAGGTCGAGCAGGCGCTGATCTCCATCACCGAGGAGAACCTGGCCGACGTCAAGGAGTACCGCGGCCGGGGCCTGGTGTGGGGCCTGGAGTTCCACGAGAAGGGCCGGGCCGAGCGGATCGCGCGGCGCGCCTTCGAGCTGGGCCTGCTGATCGAGACCTCCGGCCCGGAGAGCGAGGTCGTCAAGCTGCTGCCCGCGCTGACCATCACCCCGGACGAACTGGACGAGGGGCTGACCATGCTGGCCCGCGCCGTCCGCGAGACCGCCTGAACCACCACCGCGATCATCCGATCCGCTAGCTAGGAGGCATCGCAGCACGTGATTGTCCGTTCCTTCAAGGACATCGAAGGCACCGACCGGCATGTGAAGGCCGCGTCCGGGACGTGGGAGAGCAAACGCATCGTCCTCGCCAAGGAGAGGGTCGGCTTCTCCCTGCACGAGACGATCCTGTACGCCGGCACGGAGACCTCCATGTGGTACGCCAACCACATCGAGGCCGTGGTCTGCGTCGAGGGCGAGGCCGAGCTGACCGACCACGAGACCGGGCAGGCCTACACGATCACGCCCGGCACCATGTACCTCCTGGACGGCCACGAGCGGCACACGCTCAAGGTCAAGGAGGACTTCCGCTGCGTCTGCGTGTTCAACCCGCCCGTCACCGGCCGGGAGGACCACGACGAGAACGGCGTCTACCCGCTGCTCACCGAGCCCGAGGAGGTGTGACATCACCATGACCACGACCGTCACCGATCTCTACCCCACCCGAGGCACCAGCGAGGTGCTGATCCCCCGCCAGGACCCGGTCGTCTGGGGCGCGCCGGACGCGCCCGGCCCGATCGACCCGACCGGCCTGGAGTCCTTCGAGCGCGACGGCTTCCTCGCCATCGACCAGCTGATCACCGAGGACGAGGTCGCCGTCTACCGGCAGGAGCTGGAGCGGCTGGTCACCGACCCGGCGATCCGCGCCGACGAGCGCTCGATCGTCGAGCCGCAGTCGAAGGAGATACGTTCCGTCTTCGAGGTGCACCGGATCAGCGAGGTGTTCGCGAAGCTGGTGCGCGACGAGCGGGTCGTCGGCCGGGCCCGGCAGATCCTCGGCTCGGACGTCTACGTCCACCAGTCGCGGATCAACGTCAAGCCCGGCTTCGGCGCCAGCGGCTTCTACTGGCACTCCGACTTCGAGACCTGGCACGCCGAGGACGGGCTGCCGAACATGCGGACGGTGTCCGTCTCGATCGCGCTGACCGAGAACCACGACACCAACGGCGGGCTCATGATCATGCCCGGGTCGCACAAGACCTTCCTGGGCTGTGCGGGCGCCACGCCGAAGGACAACTACAAGAAGTCGCTCCAGATGCAGGACGCGGGCACGCCCTCCGACGAGGCGCTGACCAAGCTGGCCTCCGAGCACGGCATCCGGCTGTTCACCGGCAAGGCGGGCTCGGCGACCTGGTTCGACTGCAACGCCATGCACGGTTCCGGCGACAACATCACGCCGTTCCCGCGCAGCAACGTCTTCATCGTGTTCAACAGCGTGGAGAACGCGGCCGTCGAACCGTTCGCGGCGCCGGTACGCCGGCCGGAGTTCATCGGCGCGCGGGACTTCTCGCCGGTGGGCTGAGGTAGAACCGGCCGGGGGTGCGGGGGTGGGTTGCCCCCGGAAGACACAGCATCGGCGCGCGGGACTTCTCGCCGGTGCGCTGAGGCGTCATCACACGGGAGCGGGCGGTGCCTTCGGGCACCGCCCGCTCCCGTGTGCGCTCAGTCCGCCAGGGCGTCCAGCAGACGGTCCACGTCGGCGGCCGTGTTGAACAGGTGGAAGGCGGCGCGCAGATGGCCCGCGCGGTCGGAGACCTCGATGCCCGCCTCGCTCAGCTCCGGCTGCCGGGAGCCGAGGCCGGGCACCGAGACGATCGCCGAGCCGGGGGCGGGCACGGGCTGGTGGCCGAGTGCCGCGAGCCCGTCCCGGAACCGGTCGGCGAGCGCCACGTCGTGGGCGTGCACGGCCTCGGGGCCCAGTTCCTCGATCAGCTCGAGCGAGCGGCGCAGCCCGGCGAAGGTGAACAGGGCGTGGGTGAGGTCGAACCGCCGCGCGCTGTGGGCCAGTTCGGCCACCGGGCCGTAGCAGCTGTCCCACGGCTTCTCGGCCGCGACCCAGCCCGCGAGCCACGGGGTCAGCCCGCCGAAGTCCTCGGGCACGACGAGGAAGGCCGTGCCGTGCGGGCCGAGCAGCCACTTGAAGGAGACCGAGGCGGAGAAGTCGTGGGCGCCGGCGTCCATCGGCAGCCAGCCGGCGGCCTGGGAGAAGTCGACGTAGGTGCGCGCCCCGTGGGTGCGGGCCGCCTCGCGCAGCGCGGCCAGGTCGGCGATCCGGCCGTCGGCCGACTGGACGGCGCTGACCGCGACCAGCGCGGTGCCGGGGCGGACCGATTCGGCGATCCGCTCCAGCGGGACGGTGCGGACCTTGAGGTCGCCGCGGACGTGGAAGGCGTTCAGCACGGAGGTGAAGTCGTCCTCGGCGGTGAGCACCTCGGCCCCGGCCGGCAGGGCGGCGGCGATCACTCCGGTGTGCGCGGCGACCGACGCGCCGACCGCGACCCGGGTCACCGGGACGCCGGCCAGCCGGGCGTAGGCGGCGCGGCAGGCCTCGACGTCCTCGTACAGCGGGGTGAGGGGCCTGCCCTCGGCCCGCAGCAGCGCCGCCTCGTGCAGGGCGGTGACGGTGCGGGCGGGGAGCAGGCCGTTGCTCGCGGTGTTCAGGAAGGTGGACTTCGGGGTGAACTCGGCGCGGACGAGGCGGTCGAACGTCTCCGTGGTCTCCATGGCTCCACTGTGCGGCCCGGTGACCTCGCAGTCCATCGCGAATTTCTGAGGACGACGTCTCAGGAACGCTTATACATCCGCTCCGGCCTGCGGTTTCGTCAGGACTGCGGGACCGCGCACCCGTCCGGACCGCAGACGTCGGCGTCCCCCTGGTCGAGGAGGGTGAGCGGCGAGCGCTCGCCCCACGCCTGGGTGAGGGCCTGCGTGAAGACCTCGGCGGGCTGGGCGCCGGAGACGCCGTACTTCCGGTCGAGGACGAAGAACGGCACGCCGTTGGCGCCGAGGTCGGCGGCCTCCTGCTCGTCGGCGCGGACCTCGGCGGCGTAGGCCTCGGGGTCGGCGAGCACGGTGCGGGCCTCGTCGGCGTCCAGGCCCGCGGCGGCGGCGATCTCCACCAGCCGCTCGGTGTCGTCGAAGACGGACCGCTCCTCGGCGAAGTTGGCCTCGTACAGCAGCTGGATCAGCTCGCCCTGGCGGCCGTACTCCTTGGCGTGGTGGAGCAGGCGGTGCATGTCGAAGGTGCTGCCGTGGTCGCGGCCGTGGGTGCGGTACGCCAGGCCCTCGGCGGCGGCCTGGGTGCCCAGGTTGTCCTCGGCTGCCTGGGCCTGGGCCTCGGACATGCCGTACTTCCGCGCGAGCATCGGGATCACGGGGCCGGTGTCCCCCTTGGCGCGGCCGGGGTCCAGCTCGAAGGAGCGGTGCACCACCTCGACCTGGTCGCGGTGCGGGAAGGCCGCGAGCGCCTTCTCGAAGCGGGCCTTGCCCACGTAGCACCAGGGGCAGGCGATGTCGCTCCAGATCTCGACGCGCATGTTCTCGGCTCTCCAGGTCGTGCGTGCTCGGTGCGGAGCGTTCCTCCGCGAAGGTAGGTGAACCTTCAACCGGCCGGATTCATTCCCCGCCGACCGGGAACCGCAGCCGCAGGTGGTGGCCGGGCGGGTCCTCCGGGTCGGGTGTCCAGCCCTGGCGGGCGTAGAAGGCCTGGGCGCCGGCGTTGCCGGTGTGGACCTCCAGGACGGCCGTCCGCCGGCGCTCGGCCCGCCACTGCTCGACGCAGGCGGCGTGCAGCGCGGTGCCGACGCCGGTGCGCCAGTGGCCGGGGTCGACGTGGAACTGGAACAGCTTGACCGTTTCCGCACCGGCGCCCTCCGGGGTGCGGAAGGAGGCGAGGCCGACCACCCGCCCGTCCGTGACGGCGCACAGCACCTGTCCGTCGGGCCGCTCGATGGCGGTGCGCCAGGCGGCGGTCCAGTCGAAGCCCTCGTCGGGGAACCCGTCGGGGTGGTAGGTCGCGCGGGCCCGGGCGTGCAGCGCGGCGACGGTCTCGGTCTCGGCGGGCACGGCGGTGCGGATCACCAGGCCGGTCCGGGTCGGCGGCCCGGTGCGGGCTCGATCGCTGGTCATACGTCGGAAGACGTGATTCCGCAGGGCCCGGTTTCAGCCGCCGTCCGGTTTCAGCTCCCGTCGCGCAGGTCGCCCGGCCATGCCGCCCGGAACTCCAGGTGGTCGTAGGTCACCACGCACCCCTCCCCCAGCGGCGACTGCGTCATGAAGCCGACGAGCGCCGCCCCGGTCTCCTTCTCGTCGCCCAGCGTGAACAGCCGGACGAAGGTCCACCGCTCGCCGTCGCGGGAGGCGTGGAAGGCGAAGGCCCGGCCGGTGCGGCTGACCCTCAGCCACACCGACGTGCCGTCCACGGTGAAGGAGTTGGCGTCGTCGGAGTGTCCCCGGGTGACCACCGTGCAGACGGTGGGCACGTCCGGGGAGTACTCCAGGCAGAGCTTGGCCCAGGCCCGCTCGCCGACGTGGACGTAGAGCACCCCGGCGTCGAACGCCCCGTTGAACCCCACGGTCACCCGGGCGATCAGCTGGAAGTCGCCCTCCGGCGCCCCGAGCAGCCGGGGCGCGTCGGCGGCCGGGTCCAGCGCCTCCCCGGTGGGCGGCACGAACCGGTCCTGCCGCGGCCCGGCCCACCCGGTGAGCACCCCGTCCTCGTAGGACCAGTGCCCGTCGGGGCCGTAGGTGCGGAGCGGGAACGGCAGTTCGGGAAGTTCGGTGTCCATGGCCGGCATCCTCTCAGGCCCGGGCAGAAGCCCCGGCTAGCGCTCCAGCACGCCGTTGAAGCGGCGGGGCAGCCCCAGCGGGTTGTCGTCGCGCAGCTCCGCGGGAAGCAGCGCCTGCGGCGTGCCCTGGTAGACCACGGGCCGCAGCCACCGCTCGATCGCCGTCCCGCCCACCGAGGTGGAGGTGGAGGTGGTCGCCGGGTACGGACCGCCGTGGTGCTGTGCCGGCGCGACGGCGACGCCCGTGGGCCAGCCGTTCACCAGCACGCGGCCGGCCAGCGGGGTCAGCTCGGCGAGGATCTCGGCGCCCCGGCCCTCGCCGGCGGCCTCCTCGGACGACAGCTGGACGGTCGCGGTGAGGTTGCCCGGCAGCCGCGACAGCACGGCCTTCGCCTCGTCCTCGTCCTGGTAGCGGGCGACGACGGTGACCGGTCCGAAGCACTCCTCCAGCAGCAGGTCGTGCTCGCCCTCGCGCGCCAGCTTGCCGGCCGGCACGGTCAAAAAGCCCGGGCTGACGGTGTGCTCGTCGCCCGCGCCGGGCGTCACCGGCGTCTCGACGTCCGGCAGTCCGGCGCGCTCGGCGACCCCGGCGACGAAGTTGTCCCGCATCCGGTGGTCGAGCAGCACCCCGGCGTCGACGGCGCTCACCGCGTCGGCGAGGGTCTTGACCAGCTGGTCGCCCGCGGCGCCGGCCGGCGCCAGGACCAGGCCCGGCTTCACGCAGAACTGCCCGACGCCCAGGGTCATCGACCCGGCGAGCCCGGTGCCGATCGCCTCGGCGCGCTCGGCCGCCGCGGCCTCGGTGACCAGGACCGGGTTCAGGGAGCCCAGCTCGCCGTGGAACGGGATCGGCACGGGGCGCGCGGCCGCCGCGTCGAAGAGGGCGCGGCCACCGCGGACGGAGCCGGTGAAGCCGGCGGCCGAGACCAGCGGGTGCCTGATCAGCTCGATGCCGGCCTCGAAGCCGTGCACGAGACCCAGCACGCCGGCCGGGACGCCGTGTTCGGCGGCGGCCTCCCGCAGCACCTCGGCGACCTGCTCGGACAGGCCCGGGTGGTCCGGGTGGGACTTGACGACGACCGGGCAGCCGGCGGCCAGCGCGCTCGCCGTGTCGCCGCCGGCGACGGAGAAGGCGAAGGGGAAGTTGGACGCCGAGTAGACGGCCACGACGCCGAGCGCCACCTTGTAGCGCCGCAGGTCCGGGACGGGCGGGGTGGCGGTGTCGTCGGGGTGGTTGATGACGACGTCCAGGAAGGCGCCCTCGTCGACGATGTCCGCGAACGCCCGCAGCTGGTAGCAGGTGCGGGCGAGTTCGCCGGTCAGCCGGACCGTGCCGAGCGCGGTCTCGGCGTCGGCGGTCGCCACGAGCCGTTCCTTGGCGGCGTCCAGCCGCTCGGCCGCGGAACGCAGGAAGGCGGCGCGGACCGTGCGGTCGGCCAGGGCGCCGCGGGCCTCGTGCGCGGCGCGGACGGCGCTGTCCACCTCCTGGGCTGTGGCCTCCACCGCAACCTGCTCACGCTGCTTCCCGGTACGGGGGTCGACACTCCAGACTGGTGCTGCTGCCACCGCGGGTCCCTCCACACATGTATTGCCGCAGTACTGGGGTCATCCACCAGGGCGTTCGATATACTGAACGCTGTCTCTGATGATGAATACGCTGTCGGAGACTATTTCCCGTCGAACGAAGGGGTCAAGGGCGATGTCGGCAGGCGAGACGGGCGGCGGGGCGCAGGTCAAGTCGGCGGTGAGAACGGTCGAACTGCTCGAATACTTCGCCGGACGCCCCGGGATGCACTCCCTCGCGGCCGTTCAGGAGGCCGTGGGGTATCCCAAGTCCAGCCTGTACATGCTGCTGCGCACCCTGGTGGAACTGGGCTGGGTGGAGACCGACGCGACCGGCACCCGGTACGGCATCGGCGTACGGGCGCTGCTGGTCGGCACCTCCTACATCGATGGCGACGAGGTGGTCGCGGTGGCCCGGCCCACGCTGGACCGGCTGTCCGACGACACCACCGAGACCATCCACCTGGCCCGCCTCGACGGCACCAACGTGGTCTACCTCGCCACCCGCCAGTCCCAGCACTACCTGCGCCCGTTCACCCGGGTCGGCCGCCGCCTCCCGGCGCACTCGACCTCCCTGGGCAAGGCCCTGCTGAGCACCTACACCGACGAACAGGTCCGCAAGCTGCTCCCGGAGACGCTGCCCGCGCTCACCGAGCACACGATCACCGACCGGGAGAAGCTCATCGAGGAGCTGCACCAGGTACGGGAGCAGGGCTACGCCGTCGACCGCGAGGAGAACACGCTGGGCCTGCGCTGCTTCGGCGTGGCGGTCCCCTACCGCACCCCGGCCCGCGACGCGATCAGCTGCTCCATCCCGGTCGCCCGCCTCACCCCGGCGCACGAGCAGATGGTGAAGGACGCCCTGTTCGACGCCCGTGACCGGCTGACGCTCGCCACCCGGAGGCTCTGAACCGTGCAGATCGTCCTCCGCCCCGTCCACGACAGCGACCTGCCCGTCTTCTACCGGCAGCTCAACGACCCCGAGTCCCTGCGGATGGCCGCCTTCACCCCCGAGGACCCGGCCGACCGGGACGCCTTCGACGCCCGCTGGCGGGCCATACGCGCCTCCGCCGACGTCCACGCCCGGACCGTGCTGCTCGACGGCGACGTGGTCGGGAACGCCGCGGTGTACGGCGTGCCCGGCGAGCGCGAGGTCACCTACTGGGTCGACCGCGCCTACTGGGGCCGCGGCGTGGCCACGGCCGCCCTGCGCTCCCTGCTCGCCGAGGTCCCCGAGCGCCCGCTGTACGCCCGCGCGGCGGCCGACAACGCCGGGTCGCTGCGGGTGCTGGAGCGGTGCGGATTCCGGCAGACCGCGTGGGAGCGCGGGTACGCGCAGGCGCGCGGCGAGGAGATCGACGAGGTCGTCCTGCGGCTGGAGGGGTGACGCCCCGGCTCCCGCCCCGGCTCCACCGCACGGCGGAGCCGCGCACCGGGGCCGCGACGCCTGGGCCGCCGGCCGGGTGACACGGCTCGCGGTCCGGCGGAGCGAGGTGCCGCGGCACAGGAGGGACGGGCTCACCCAGGCCGAGACCGTCCGGCGACGGTGCGTCCGGGCCGTCTGAGAACGGGATGAGAAAACGGGTGGAAGGGAACGATCCGGTCGCCTTCGCTCGTCTCTCAGAGCGCGATGAACAAGACGATCAGGCGCGCGTCGGTCTTCACGCTGCTCCTGGTGCTCGCCCTGCTGGTCAGGGCCACCTGGGTGCAGTTCTACCAAGGCCAGGCGCTCGCGGACGACAAGGACAACCGGCGGAACGCGATCGAGCTGTACAGCGAGCCGCTCGGCAACATCGTCGTGGGCGGTGAGTCGGTGACCGGCTCGAAGCGCACGAAGAGCGGCGACCTGAGGTACAAGCGGACCTACGAGGACGGCGAGCTGTACGCGGCGGTCACCGGCTACAGCTCGCAGGTGTACGGCGCCACCCAGCTGGAGGGCATCTACCAGGACCTGCTGGACGGCACCGACACCCGGCTGAAGACGGTGATGGACACGGTCACCAGCAAGCGCTCCGACCCCGGTGACGTGATCACGACGATCGACCCGGACGTGCAGCGGGCGGCCTACGAGGCGCTCGGCGACAAGAAGGGCGCCGCCGTCGCGATCGACCCGTCGACCGGCAGGATCCTGGCGGTCGTCTCCACCCCCTCGTACGACCCGTCGCGGATCACCGCGGGCGACTCGGAGGCGTGGACGCAGCTGACCGAGAACGCCGACAAGCCGATGACCAACCGGGCGCTGCGCCAGCCGCTGCCGCCGGGCTCCACCTTCAAGCTGGTGGTCGCGGCGGCCGCGCTGGAGGACGGGTTGTACGCGTCGGTGGACGAGCGGACCGACAGCCCCGACCCGTACCCGCTGCCGCAGTCCTCCGACGACCTCACCAACGAGAACCCGAACGCGCCCTGCGAGAACGCCTCGATCCGGGTCGCGCTCCAGTACTCCTGCAACAACGTCTTCGGCAAGATGGCCGTCGACCTGGGCCAGGACAAGGTCCGCGCGACGGCGGAGAAGTTCGGCTTCAACGACGCCGAGCAGGACGTCCCGGTGCGCGCCTACGAGAGCGTCTACCCGAAGGACATGGACGAGGCGCAGACGGCGCTGTCCGGCATCGGGCAGTTCGACGTCACCGCGACACCGCTGCAGATCGCGATGGTGTCGGCCGCCCTTGCAGGCGGCGGCGAGCTGGTCGAGCCGCACATGGTTGCGCAGATCACCGATCACAGCGGCGATGTGCTGGAGGACTACGACGACCGCGCCTCCGGCAAGCGGATCGTCAGCTCCGAGACCGCCGAGCAGCTGCGGTCGGCGATGGAGACGGTCGTCGAGGAGGGCACCGGCACCAACGCGCAGATCTCCGGTGCCACGGTCGGCGGCAAGACCGGCACGGCCCAGCACGGCGAGAACAACAGCAAGACGCCGTACGCCTGGTTCACCTCGTTCGCGAAGTCCGACACATCCGACCGGCAGGTGGCCGTGGCGGTCGTGGTCGAGCAGTCGGACGCGGCGCGCTCCGAGGTCAGCGGCAACGGCCTGGCCGCGCCGGTCGCGAAGGCCGTCATGGAGGCCGCCCTGCGGTAGGCGCGCGGGGGCGGCCCGGCCGGGGCCGCCCCCGTGGTGTCACCTCACGCCCAGCAGCTGTTCGACGGGGTCGATCGCGAAGTACACCAGGAACAGCGCCGAGGTCCCCCACAGCAGCCAGTGGACCTCCTTCGCCTTGCCGAGCACCGTCTTGATCAGCACGTAGGCGAGGAAGCCCGCGCCGATGCCGTTGGTGATGGAGTAGGTGAACGGCATCACGGCGATGGTGAGGAAGGCCGGGACGGCGATCTCGTAGCGGTCCCAGTCGATCTGCTTGACCTGGGTCATCATCAGGAACCCGACGGCCACCAGGGCCGGGGCCGCCGCCTGGAGCGGGACCATGGTGAGCAGCGGGGTGAAGAACAGTGCGAGGGCGAACAGGCCGCCGGTGACGAGGTTGGCGAAGCCGGTACGGGCGCCCTCGCCGACGCCGGCGGCCGACTCGATGTAGGAGGTCGCCGAGGAGGCCGAGGCGGCGCCGCCCGCGACCGCCGCGGCGCCGTCGACGAGCAGCACCCGGCTCAGGCCCGGCACCTTGCCGTCCTCGTCGAGGAGTCCGGCCTCGGTGCTGACACCGACGACCGTGCCCATGGTGTCGAAGAAGTCGGACAGCACCAGGGTGAAGACCAGCAGGACGACGGTGATCACTCCGACGCCGGGCGCGCCGAACGCGCCGAAGAGGCTGAAGTCGCCGACGAGCCCGAAGTCGGGGGTGTCGACGACCCGGTCGGGCCAGGCGGGCGTGGTCAGGCCCCAGCTGTCGACCTCGGCCAGCGAGTCGATGACGATCGCGACGACCGTCATGGCCGCGATGCTGATGAGCAGGGCGCCCTTGACCTTGCGGGCGAGCAGTCCGATGGTCAGCAGCACGCCGAGACAGAAGACGAGGACGGGCCAGCCGCCGAGGCTGCCGGTGCCGCCGAGCTGGACCGGCACGGTGGTGTTCGCGGCGTCGGGGACGCGGCTGACGAAGCCGGCGTCGACGAAGCCGATGAAGGCGATGAACAGGCCGATGCCGACGCTGATGGCCTGCTTGAGCGGCTGCGGGATGGCGTGCATGACGGCCTCGCGCAGCCCGGTCAGCACCAGCACGCAGATCAGCAGTCCTTCGAGGACGACCAGGCCCATCGCGTCGTCCCAGCTCATCAGCGGGGCGATCTGGAAGGCGACGACGGCGTTGAGGCCGAGTCCGGCGGCGAGGGCGAGCGGCAGATTGCCGGCGACGCCCATGACGACCGTCATGACCGCGGCCACCAGGGCGGTGGCGGTGGTGAGTTGGACGGCGTCGAGGTGGTCGCCGTTCCGGTCCTCGGCGCTGCCCAGGATGATGGGGTTGAGCACGAGGATGTAGGCCATGGTGAAGAACGTGGCGAGGCCGCCGCGTATCTCCCGACCGACGGTGGACCCTCGCGCGGTGATCCGGAAGAACCGGTCGACGCCGTTCGCCGCCGGTGGTGGGCCACTTGGCCGGTCGGCCGCCTTCTGCACTGTGGACACGACGGACACTCCTCGCTGCCTGGTGATCGGTGCGGATGCTGGCTGGATTGTTCCCTCGTCGAACCGGGTTCAGGTTTTCGCCGTGTTACGGAATCGGGCCGCGGGATCCGGTTCGGTCCGCCACACGGCATTCGAAACCCCGTACGACTCGCTGGTACAGTTCCGAAACTCGTCCTGGCGTACGGCTGTTCGACGCCGGGGAATCGCTGCGAGGAGAGACCGCCCGTGGGCACAGTCGTCGACGACGCCGCCTCCGTGGAGTTCCATGCCTTCTTCGAGCGCCATTACGCCGAACTCGCCCGGCTCGCCCATCTGTTGACGGGTGAGGCGGACGCCGCCGACGATCTCGCGGCGGACGCGCTGCTGGCGCTGTGGCATCGCTGGGACCGGGTGCGGGCGGCCGACCATCCGGTGGCGTACGCGCGCGGGGTGGTCGCCAACCTGGCCCGCACCCGCATCCGCAGCGCGGTCCGCGAGCGGCGCCGGGTCGCCCTGTTCTGGGCGCGCGGCGAGGAGCGGACCGAGAACCCGGACGTGGCGGGGGTGGTCGACGTCCAGGGCGCGCTGCGCCGGCTGCCGTTCCGCAAGCGGGCCTGTGTGGTGCTGCGGCACGCCTTCGACCTCTCGGAGAAGGACACCGCGCTCGCCCTCGGTGTGTCGGTGGGTACGGTGAAGAGCCAGACCTCGAAGGGAATGGCCGAGCTGCAGAAGCTGCTCGGCTCACAGCGGGCTCCGCTGACGGTGCACACGGCCATGGCCCGCACCGGCCAGTCCGCGGGAAGGGACCGATGACGATGCGGCGGGACGTGCACGACGAACTGCGCGCCCGGCTGCACGAGGCGGCCGAGGCGCACCAGCCGGACCGCGCGCGCATGCTGGCGCGGATCGAGCGCGGCATGACCGGGGAGGCCCGCGGCTCCGGCCACCGGGCCCAGCAGCCGCCGGTGTGGGGCTGGCTGCGGGTGGCGGGGGCCACGGCGGCCGTCGCGGGCATGCTGGCGGTCGGCGGGTACGCGGTCGCGTCCGCGGTGAAGTCGGACGACGCTCCTGCGCAGGGCACGGTCACGGTCACCGGGACGCCCACGCCGTCGCCGGAGGCGACCAGCAGGCCGTCCGTCTTCCCGGTGGACCCGACGCCCGGCACCACGCCCACCCGGCGCGACGAGCCGAGTTCACCGCCGCCGTCGTCGCCGAGCGGCCGTCCCTCGGCGTCCGCGCCCGTGCGGCCGTCCGCCGGTGCCGGCGCCGGCGTGGAGGACGGCCCGCTGTGGTCGGACGGCTCGGTCGACCCGCACAGCAACGAGTTCTGGGCGCAGAGCAACATCACCTTGAAGACCTCCGAGCAACTGACCTCGCTGACCGTGGAGTTGAAGGTGGCGCAGACCGGCGGGGTGTCCAGCACGGGCGCCTGGCGCTCGCTGCCGGAGGAGGACTTCGCGCTGACGGTCGGCGAGCGGGACGGCTTCCTCGTCTACACCTGGCAGCTCAAGGAGGGCCGTACGGTCCCGGCCGGTGAGTGGGTGTTCGCGGGGCAGTACGACCATGAGCGCGGCGGCCGCGACGCGAAGGACGACGGCTACGCGGCGACCGCCCGGACGGGTGGTCAGGAACTGTCCGTGTCCGGCGACTTCGCCCGCCACGACGACGAGGGGGCCGGGGACGACTCCTGACGGACGCAGGGCAAGCCGCCGGGAGAACCGCCGAAGGACCGCCGAAGGACCGCCGGGAAAAAAGTTTCGGTGACGCGGCAACCCTTTCCCGGCCGGTGGCGACCAGGAGACGCAAGGTTCCCCTCCCCCACGCAAGGAATGGGCATGACAGCACGAGCAGAACAGCGCGTCCGGCACCGCCGCCGGGTCACCGGACGACGGGCGGCGATCGCCGGCGCCACCGCTCTGGGCCTCACCGGAGCGGCGATCGTCACCACGACGATGCTGTCCTCCGCGGGCGCCGCCTCCGCCTGGCCGACCGCCAAGGGCACCAAGGCGGTCAGCAGCACCATCTCCGTCTCCGGCACCTACGACGGCGGCCACCAGCGCTTCCAGGGCAGCGGCGCGCTCGGCGGCACCGGCCAGGACGAGGGCCAGGACCCGATCTTCAAGCTCGCCGACGGCGCGGTCCTGAAGAACGTCATCCTCGGTTCCCGGGCCGCCGACGGCATCCACTGCCAGGGCAGCTGCACGCTCCAGAACGTCTGGTGGGAGGACGTCGGCGAGGACGCCGCCACCTTCAAGGGCAAGTCGTCCTCGGCCGTCTACACGGTCTACGGCGGCGGCGCGCGGAAGGCCGACGACAAGGTCTTCCAGTTCAACGGCGCGGGCAAGCTGGTGGTGACCAAGTTCCAGGTCTCCGACTTCGGCAAGCTGGTGCGCACCTGCGGCAACTGCTCGACGCAGTACAAGAACCGTCAGGTCATCATCAACGACGTCGATGTGACGGCGCCCGGCAAGTCGATCGTCGGGATCAACTCCAACTTCGGCGAGACGGCGTCCCTGCGCAAGGTGCGCATCCACGGCGACAGCGCCAAGAAGATCAAGCCGTGCACCCGCTTCCAGGGCAACGACACCGGCGCGGAGCCCAAGGAGCTGGGCACCGGCCCGGACGGCACGTACTGCCGCTACACGGCCTCCGACCTCACGTACCAGTGATCCACACCTAGGCGCCGAGCGCCCGAGAGCCGCCGGTCCGAGCCCCCCTCGGACCGGTGCACCGGTCCGAGCCCCCCTCGGGCCGGTACCCCGCCGGAGCGGGCCCCCACCCGCCCGGCGCACAGAACGCCCCCGCCGGTGACGACCGGCGGGGGCGTTCGGCGCTCTGCGGCCGTCAGCGCATCGTCGCGCCGACGGTGCCGGAGCCGGTGGTGAGGAAGGCGGTCGCGGGCAGCGAGCCGTCGGCGCCGCGCGGCCCGCGGACGCCCGTGGCGCGGGTGGAGACGAACTCCGGGGTGGCCACGTCGGCGTCCCAGCTGTTGCCGGCGGAGACGGTCGAGCCGCCCGGCTCCGGCGGGCCGCCACCGTCGGCCACGGCGAGGTTGCGGGTGAGCCGGGCCCGGCCGGCCGGGAAGTGGAAGCCGTCCCCGGTGTTGGCGTAGGCGGTGTTGCGGTCCAGCGCGACGGCGCCGGTGCCCGAGTTCTCGGTGAAGCCGTGCAGGGCGTTGTCCCAGGCGGCGTTGGAGCGCACCCGGTGGGCGGCCGAGGCGCCGCCGCCGCCCAGGGCGAAGCCGTTGCCGCCGCCCTCGAAGGCGGTGTCGTCCCAGCGGTTGCGGCCGTTGCCGAACGCCCAGGAGTTCTCCACGGTGACCGGCGAGGAGAACTGCCACAGGTCGAGGCCGTCGCCGGAGTTGTCGTAGAGGCGGGCGCCGTCGAGGACGTTGCCGGTGCCGGAGCCGAACTTGATGGCGATGCCGTCGGCGTTGCGGCCGTGGGCGGCCGGGTCGTGGTTGCCGTGACTGTCCAGGTTCCGCACGAGGTTGTCGACGGTGCCGTCGCCGCGCAGGGTGAAGCCGGAGTCGCCGTTGTCGGCGGTGACCAGGTTCTCGAAGACGCCGCCGGTGGAGGAGGTGACGACGAGGCCCTGGGCCGGGGCGTTGCGGAAGGTGAGGTTCTGGACGGTCCAGTAGCTGCCGCGGATCTCGGCGAGCCGGGAGCCGTCGGGCAGCCGCCCGCCGTCGATCCGTACCCTCTCGCCCTCGTGGGCCCTCAGGGTGATCCGGCGGGCGGCGGTGCCGTCGGCCGTGGCGGTGAGGGGGGCGGCTGGCCGGTAGGTGCCGCCGCGGACCTGGATGACCGTCCCGGCGGTGGCGTTCCTGACGGCGGACTCCAGCTGGGCGGTGGTGGAGACGGTCACGGTCGCCGACGCGGCCCGGGCGCCGCCGTCGGACAGACCGAGGAAGACGCCGCCCGCGCCCGAGGCGACGGCCACCGCCGCGGCGATCGAGAGGGTGCGGGCCCTGCGGTGGCGTCCGGTGCTCTGACGCACGGAGACATTCCTTTCCTGGGGGACGGGACATCCAGCGGTCGCCGCCACCGGCCGGAGGGTTGCCGTGATCGCCCGAAAACCTCCGAAACTTTCGCTCCCGCCGCTCCCTCATCCACCGATTGACCGGCCGTCCTCCCACCGATGACACTCCGAAGACCCCTCGTGATCCCACAGAATCCACCAGACTTCGAACCACCGGAGCACCGTCCGTGAAGGACCCCGAGTACGCCGGCTACCTCTTCGCCTACTTCACCGGCGAGACGACCGCCGACGGCGAGCAGATCCGCTTCGCCCTCAGCCGCGGCAACGACCCCCTGCACTGGCGTGAACTGAACGCCGGCCGGCCGGTCCTGACCTCCACCGCCGGTGAGCGGGGCCTGCGCGACCCGTTCGTGATCCGCTCCCCCGAGGGCGACCGCTTCCACCTGATCGCCACGGATCTGCGGATGTACGGCGGCTCGGGCGGCTGGGACCGGGCGCAGCGGCACGGCAGCAGGTCGATCATGGTGTGGGAGTCGACGGACCTGGTGCACTGGACCGACCAGCGCCTGGTGCGGGTCTCCCCCGACACCGCGGGCAACACCTGGGCGCCGAAGGCCCACTGGGACGAGACGCTGGGCGCCTACGTGGTCTTCTGGGCGTCGAAGCTGTACGCCGAGGACGACCCCGGCCACACCGGACCGACGCACCACCGGATGCTGTACGCGACCACGAAGGACTTCCGCGTCTTCAGCGAGCCGGCGCTCTGGTACGACCCCGGCCACTCGGTCATCGACTCCGTGGTCGTCGCGCACGAGGGCACCTACTACCGCTTCACCAAGGACGAACGCGACCCGAGCGGCTCGGCGCCCGGCGCGAAGTTCATCACCGTGGAGAGGTCGGCACACCTCACCGGCACCTCGTACGACCTCGTCGCCGACTGCGTGGGCGGCGGCGCGATGGACCGCGGCGAGGGGCCGACGGTGTTCAGGTCGAACACCGAGGAGAAGTGGCACCTGTTCATCGACGAGTACGGCGGCCGCGGACATGTGCCGTTCGAGACCACCGACCTCGCCTCCGGGACATGGGTCCCCTCGGAGCACCACCAGCTGCCCGCGGGCTCCCGGCACGGCACGGTCCTCCCGGTGACCCGGGAGGAGTTCGACCGCCTGCTGGCCTCCTACCCGCCGGCCCCGGCGTCGGTCGTGGACGCCACGGCGAGCGGCCAGAAGGGCTACGCCGTGATCACCGAGGCCGCCTCGAAGGTGGTCCTGCCGATGGCGCCGCACATCGATCTGCGGGAGCTGGCACCGGAGTTCGCCGTCGGCGCGGGCGCCACTCTCACCCCGCCCTCCGGCACCCGCCGGGACTTCCGCACCCCGCGCACGTACACGGTGACGGCGGCCGACGGCACCGCCCGCACCTGGACGGTCGAGGCGGTCCCGACCCGCAGCCCCGTACTGCCGGGCCTGTACGCGGACCCCGACATCCGGTACCTGGACGGCCGCTACTGGCTCTACCCCACGACGGACGGCCACCGCGGCTGGGGCGGCACCCGGTTCAAGGCCTTCTCCTCCGAGGACCTCGTCCACTGGGAGGACCACGGCGTGATCCTCGACCTGGGCCGGGACGTGGCCTGGGCGGACCACCACGCCTGGGCGCCCGCGATCGCCGATAAGGACGGGAGGTACTGGTTCTACTTCTGCGCCGAGCAGCAGATCGGGGTCGCCGTCGCCGACTCCCCCGCGGGCCCCTTCGAGGACGCGCTGGGCAAGCCGCTGATCGAGAGGACGCGGTTCGCCGGCCAGATGATCGACCCGGCGGTGTTCACGGACGACGACGGCACGTCGTACCTGTACTGGGGCAACGGGCACGCGTACGTGGTCCCGCTCGACGACGGCATGGTGTCCTTCGACCCCGCGCGGGTGAAGGACATCACCCCCACGGACTTCCGTGAGGGCTCCTTCGTGGTGAAGCGCCGCGGCACCTACTACTTCATGTGGTCCGAGGACGACACCCGCAGCGAGGACCACCACGTGGCGTACGCGACCGGCCCGAGCCCGCTCGGCCCGTGGACCGAGCGGGGCACGATCCTCGCCAAGCGCCCGGAGTACGGCATCCTCGGCACCGGCCACCACTCGGTGGTCCACGTGCCCGGCACCGACGACTGGTACGTCGTCCACCACCGCTTCGGGTTGAACGGCCCGGGCCGGTCGGGCGGGGACGGCACCCACCGGGAGATCACGGTCGACCGCCTGGTCTTCGCCGCCGACGGGACGATCGAGCCGGTGGTGCCCACCCTGGAGTCGGTCCGCCCGGTGCGGCGGTAGGCGTCACAGGACGGCGTCGAGCCAGGCGAAGACCTCGTCCTGCATCCGGTCGGTGAAGACATGGCCGAGGGCCGGCCAGGTCTTCAGCAGGAGCCGTTCCTCGGCGCCACGGGATCGCCAGACGGCGCGCAGCCTGTCGTGGGCGACCCGTACGCCGTCGGCGGTGAAGAGGGTGTCCCGGCCGCCGTGGAAGAAGAGCATCGGCCGGGGCGCGGCGATGCTCGCCACGTCGGGCAGGTCGAGGTGCCGGGCCAGCCCGGGGTGGAGCATGTGGTAGGCGGACTGCCCGCGCAGGGTGTTGCTGCCGGGCACCAGCATCTCCTTCAGGCCGGTCATCCAGCACACGCTCGCGGCGGCGGCGATGTCGTCGCTGAGCGCGGCCGTCTGCCAGGCCCGGTAGCCGCCCATGGAGAACCCGAGGGCGGCGACCCGGCGGGCGTCCACCCGGTCGAGACCGGCGAGGAAGGCGGCGGCGCGGGCGTCCTCGCGGGCCATCAGACCGGCGAGGGAGGAGCCCAGGTGGTAGAGGTTGGAGGCGAGCGCCTGCTGCTGTTCGTAGGCGAGCGGCCCGCGGTCGCCCCAGCCGAGGGCGTCCAGGCACAGCACCGCGTAGCCGCGCCGGGCCAGTTCGTCGCCGATGAACCGGCCGCTGAAACACCGGTCGGCCCAGGCCTGGGCGGCGGCCTGCCGGGTGTCGTCGGTCCAGGGCCTGACCAGCTTCTCCTTGCCGATGCCGAAGGTGGCGCCGTGGTCGTGCAGCAGCAGCACCGCCGGGAACGGTCCGGGGCCGTGCGGGGTGAGCAGGGCGCCGCGGACGCGTTCCCAGCGGGTGAGGGAGAGGGTCACCGACTGCCGGGTGCAGCCGTCCCCTTCGGCGGTCTCGCCGTACTCGGGGGCGTACGGGAGGTCGTCCTGCCGTCCGACGAGCAGATGCTCCTCGACCACCGCGCGGGCGGCACGGCGCCAGGCGTGGAAGTCGCGGACGGGCGAGGTGCCCCAGGCGAGCGGGAAGGTCAGCTCGTCCTTGAGTGCCTGGTGGAAGCCGGGCAGGCTGCCCGCCACGAGACCGCGGGCCGGCGGCTCAGGCACCGGGCCGCCAGTCGCCGAGGTAGGCCCGCCCGGTGTGGGCGCGGGCCTCGGCGTCCGTGAGCTGCGGCCGGTTCCCGGGCACCGTGACGGCCGCACCCGGCCCGGTGTTGCGGTACTCCCGAAAGCGCATGGCCTGCCAGGGGTGGGCGTCCCGCATGTTGGTGTACGGCGTCACCGCGTCGATGCCGGCCCCGATCCAGGACTCCCGCACGACCAGCGAGGGCCAGGCGGTGGTCTCGTACGACGGCACCCACGGCCGGGCCAGCTTGTACGCGCCGTCCTCGGCGCCGGAGGTGATCCGGCAGCGGACGGCGAGGAGGCCGTGGGGGTTGGCGCGGGCGGTGGCGGGGGCGAAGACCATGCCCTTGGGGGTGAAGGGCACGTCTCTCGGCAGGGTGTGGAAGCGGCAGTGCTCGAAGACGGCGGTGGCCCGGCCGAAGACGAAGTCGACGTCGCCCTCGATGTGGCAGCGGTGGAAGTACTGCCGGTCGAAGGAGCCGAGCGCGGTGGTGTCGGCGAAGAGGGTGTCCTGGTGGCCCAGGAAGCGGACGTTCTCGAAGTGGGACCGGTCGCCGGTGACATAGGCGGCGACGGCCTGGGTGCCGGTGATCTCGGGGTGGTCGGCGCGCAGCCAGTCGTTGGCGAGGGTGAGGTCGCGGACGGTCAGTCCGGGGGCGGCCGAGGTGAAGGTGGCGGAGCCCGCGGTGCCGTAGGTGGTGCCGTCGGGTCTGGTGGTCCCGTTGGCGCGGTCGAGGACGAGGACGGTGTCGCGGGGGTCGCGGGTGGCGCCGCGTATCGTCAGCTCGGGCTTGGTGGGCGGCACGTCGACGGCTTCGCGGTAGGTGCCGGGGTGCACGACGATCGTCCGGCCGGGCCCGTCCACCAGGTCCACGGCGGCCTGGACGGAGTCGCCGGGCCGCACGTGCAGCACCCGGGGGCCGTGGGCGGACGCGGGCCGGGCGCCGGCGGCCGCCAGCCCGACGGTGAGGCCGGTGAGGAGGGTGCGGCGCCGCATGTTCAGCACGTCTCCTTCCAGGGCCGCCAGTCGCCGAGGTGGGCGGCGCGGGTCGCCGACTCGGCCTGCTCGGCGCTGAGTTGCGGCCGGTTCTCGGGGACGGTGATCCGGGCGCCGGGGCCCAGGTTGCGGTGTTCGGCGAACCGCTGGGCCTGCCACGGGAAGGCGTCGGACATGTTGGCGTAGGGCGCGACCGCGTCGATGCCGGTGCCGAGCCAGGTGTCCCGCACGACGAGGGACGGCCGGGCGGTGGTGTCGGAGCTGGGCACCCAGGGGCGGGCCAGCTTGTAGAAGGCGTCGGGCGCCTCGCTGGTGATCCGGCTCCGGGTCACCAGGTAGCCGCGCGGGTTGGCGCCCGCCGTGGAGGGGGCGAAGACGAAGCCGTAGGGGGCGCCGGCGAGGTCGGCGCGGTCCAGGGTGCGGAAGTGGCAGTGCTCGAAGACGGCGGTGGCCCGGCCGAAGACGAAGTCGACGTCGCCCTCGGCGTAGCAGTGGGAGAAGTACTGGCGGGCGAAGGACGTCAGCGCGACCGAGTCGGCGTACAGGGTGTCCTGGTGGCCGAGGAAGCGGCAGTGGTGGAAGGCGGAGCGGTCGCCCATCACCTTGAGGGCGACGGCCTGGGTGCCGGTGATCTCGGGGTGGTCGGCGCGCAGCCAGTCGTTGGCGAAGGTGACGCGGTGCGCGGTGAAGCCGTCGGCGCGGACGGTCGTGGTGGCCGAGCCGGTGGTGCCGTAGGTGCCGCCGCCGGGCTTGGCGGTGCCGGCCGCGTTGTCGTACACGATCACGGTGGCGCGCGGGTCGTCGGCTGCGCCGATCCAGGTCATCTCGGTGCGGGTGGCGTCGACGGAGACGGTCTCCCGGTAGGTGCCCGGCGCGAGCACGAGGGTCCGGCCGCTGCCGGTGGCGGCGGTCACGGCGTCCTGGACGGTGGTGAAGTCGCCCCGGCCGTGCGGGTCGACGTACAGGGTGGCCGGGGTGAGGCGGTCGGCCGGGGAGCCGTGGCGGCCGAACGGGCGGGTGCCGCCGGCGGCCCGCGCGGGCGTCGAGGTGAGGCCGAGCGCGGCGGCCGCGCCGGCGCTCGCCAGCAGCAGGCCTCGTCTGGACAGGGGCTGGTGGAGGTGGGGCGAGGGCATGCGGGTGCTCCTTCGGTGTGCGGCCGGTGCGGTGGTGCGGGTGTTCCTCGCCGTGGGGGGTGCGGGGCCGGGGCGGCGGTGCGCCCCGGCCCCGTGGTGCGTGCCGGTGGGTCAGCGCAGGCGGCCGGCGCCGGCGCGGTGGTCGACGATGCCCGGGACGGCCCGGGGGTGGTCGACCCTGGTGCGCAGGGTGGGTGTCCAGCCGGCGCCGGACTGGAGGGTCTCGGCGGGGATCTCGGCGTTGTGCACGGCGATCAGATCGGTGAGACGGCCGTTGACGTAGTTGTTCTCGGCGGTGAGCGGCGCCTCGCTCCACTTCTTCAGCACCTTGCCGGTGCTCACCCCGTCCGCCAGGGTGAAGGCGTTGTGGGTGGCGTGCAGCCGGGAGTTGGCGCCGATGCCGAAGACGTAGCCGAACTTCTGGCCGGCGGTCACCACGAAGTGGTTGTTGTACGAGTCGACCTGCCCGAAGCGGACGCGCGGCGCCCGTTCGACGATGCCCTCGAAGCGGTTGTGGTGCAGGGTGACCCGGAGCTTGCCCGTGTCGGTGGCGCCCGCGCCGTCGCTGTTGCCGATGAGCATGGTCTTGTCGTGGTCCTTGAAGGAGTTCCACGACACGGTGACGTAGTCGCCGCCGCGCACCACGTCGACCAGTCCGTCGTGCTGCTGGTAGACCTTGCCGAAGTAGGTGGGCAGGGAGCTGTCGGGGTAGCGACCGTCGGTGAGCGTGTTGTGGTCGATCCACACGTGGGTGGAGCCGTACACCACGACGCCGTCGTACTCGGAGTTCCAGGCGCCGGTCCTGTTGTCGTCGGTCGGGTCCCACTGCGGGAAGCAGTCGAGCGGGGCCTCGATGGTGAGGTTGCGGATGATGACGTTGTCGACGCCCTTGATCTGGAGGCTGCCGCCGCGGATCCCGGAGTGGCGGCCGACGCCGACGATGGTGGTGTTCGCCGGGATGTTCGCCTTGATGGCCTGGTCCTGGTTGGCGGCGGACGCGGCCCGCAGTTCCTCCTGCTCGCCGCTGACCGGGGTGTCGTGGCCCCAGACGGCCGGGTCGTAGTCGGCGAGGTACTGCTGGAAGTCGTAGCCCTCGGCGGCGAGCGCGTCGCAGCCTTCGGACACGGCGTCGATCACGCCCTTGACCTTGATGATCCTGGGCGCGGTTCCGCCTTCCGCCAGGGCGGCCTTGAACTGGGCCCAGGTGGTGACGGTGAAGACGTGCGCGGCGTCGGCGGCCGAGCCGCCGGTGGTGCCCGTGCCCTCGGAGGCCCAGCCGTCCCCGGCGGCCAGCACCTGGCGGCCGAGGTCGCGGGAGCCGGGGTGGGCGGTGGCGGTGCCGGTGACGCCGAGGACCAGGGCGACGCAGCCGGACAGTGCGACGGCCTTCACGGCCGTTCTCGTGGCATGCCCATGCCATCTCTGTGCGTTCATGGTGCGGCTCTCTCTTCTGCGGTCGGGTCGGTTACGCGGCGGCCGGCGGCCAGGTGATCCAGGACTCGGGGATCTCCTCGTCGAGCCGGCGCACGTCCTGCGGGCCGAGCACCCGCGTGCGCAGCAGCTCCCGCACCACCAGCCGCGCCACGGCGATCGCGCCGGGCGGGTTGAAGTGCGTGTTGTCCTGCTCGGTCGCCGTCCAGTTGAAGTACTTCTTGGTCTGCTCGACTCCCAGCTCCTGCCAGAGCGCGAGCGACAGCGCCTGGACGTCCAGCAGCGCCACGCCCTCCTCCCGGGCGAGCGCGCGCATCGCCGCCGGGTAGTCGCCGTGGCTCGGCAGGGCGGTGCCCTGCGCGTCGAACCGCCGCCGCTCCACGGCGGTGGCCAGCACGGGCCGGGCACCGCGGGCCCGCGCGCCGTCGACGTACAGACGCAGGTGGTCCTGGTACGTCGTCCAGGGCTCGGTGTACCGGGTGGGGTCGGCGCTCTTCTCGTCGTTGTGGGCGAACTGGACGATCAGGAGGTCGCCCGGCCCGATCTCCCCGAGGATCGCCGCCAGGCGCCCCTCGTCGACGAAGCTCTTGGAACTGCGCCCGTTCACCGCGTGGTTGGCGACGGGCCGGTCCTTGTGCAGAAAGAAGGGGAGGGCCATCCCCCAGCCGGTCTCCGGCGCCGCGTCCGCGTACTTCTGCGCGGCGGTGGAGTCCCCGGCGATGTAGACGGTGCGCCGGCGCCGGCCCGCGGAGGCCCGCGCGGTACCGGTCGCCCCGAGGGCGAGAGGAACGGCGGCCAGAGCCGCCGAGGTGACCTGTCTGCGGGAGAGGGACACGCGGGGTGCCTTTCGGACCGGGGACGAGACGTCCGGAGCGGGGGCGCGGGGACGTGCGCGAACGACCAGGGACGGCCCGCCGCCCGCGCACCGCGGACCGCCCCACCACGAACCCGGGCTCAGCCGTTGCGCTGCGCCCACTCCGCCTGCGCCTCGTTCAGCTGCTCCGCCAGCGTGTCCAGGAAGTCCTTCGCGCTCATGTCACCGAGCAGCACCTTCTGGAAGTTCGGCTCGTTCTCGGCCTTGGAGATCGTGTTCCAGTCCGGCAGGTAGTACGGCAGCTGCACGATCGTCGTGGACCCGTCGCTCAGCGCCTCGGCCGCCAGCTTCGTCGGCTCCGCCTCGGAGACCCAGGCGTCCTTCGCCGCCTCCGTGTTCGCCGGCACCTGGCCCGCCGACTCGTTGAACTTCGAGTTCTCCTCGTGCGAGAGCGCGAACTCGATGAACTTCCAGGCGGCGTCCTTGTTCTTGGAGCCCTTGAACAGGCCGAGCCCGTCCACCGGGTTGGACACCTGCACCCGCTTGCCGCCCGGGCCGGTCGGCTGCGGGATGCCCCGGAACTTGTCGGCACCGAGCGCCTTCACGTGGTCCTGGTAGGAGCCCAGGTTGTGGTTGAGCATGCCGATGGTGCCGGAGTCCCACTGCGCGACCATCTTGGTGAAGTCGTTGTTGAGGTCGGCGGACGGGGTGACCTTCTTGAACAGCGCCGCGTACTTCTCCAGCGCCTCGACGTTCTTCGGGTCGTTGACGGTGGTCTTGTCGCCCTCCCAGAACGTGGTGATCCCGCTCTGCCCGTACATCGCGTCCAGCGCCTGCGCGATGGACCCGGCGCCGCCGCGGATGGTGTAGCCGAACTCGTTCTTCTTCGTGTCGGTCAGCTCGTCGGCCGCCTTGAAGAAGTTCTCCCAGGTGGTCGGCTCCTCCAGGCCCGCCTTCTTGAACAGGTCGGTGCGGTAGTAGAGCACGCCGTTGTTGGCGGAGGTCGGGATCGAGTACAGCGTGCCGTCGCCGCCGCCCGCGGCCTTCATCGACTCGACCATGTCCTTGTTGAGCTTGCCGTTCAGCGAGGACTTGGCGAGCCGCTCGTCCAGCGGGTCCAGCGCGCCCTGCGCGGAGAAGCCGGCGAGCATCGCCGCGCCGACACCGCCGACGTCCGGCAGTCCGCCGCCCTGGATGGCGGTGTCGACCTTGGACTGGTACTCGGTGGACGAGATGCCGACGTACTCGACGTCGATGTCCGGGTTGGCCTTCTCGAAGTCGGCGATGATCTCCTTCCAGATGTCGGTGCGGACACCGCCGTTGTTGTCCCAGAAGACGATCTTGCCCTTGCCGCTGCCCTCGGAGCCCTCGCCGCCGCCCCCGCCGCTGCCGTCGTCGCCGCAGGCGGTGGCGGTGAGCGCGAGAACGGAACCCAGGGCGACGGCTATGGCAGCGCGCCTGCTTCTGCGGATGCTGATCTTCATTGGTCGGCTCTCTTCTTCTGGTTCCAGCGGAGATATGAAGTTGTGGGGGGTCTGTCGGCGCCTGACCGGCCCCGGTGGCGGGCCCGCGGGGCCCGGCGGCCGGTGCGGTCGGTGCGCTCGGGGTGATCGGCGACGGGACGCGTCCTCGCGTTCCTGTCGCTCGGTTCGCTCGGGTCGCCCGGCCCGCTCAGCCGGACCGCGGGGCGGCTTCGGGCCGGGACCGGCTGGGGAGGATGTCGACGCCGCCCTCGCCGCCGGGGTGTTCCCCGGCCGGGTTCCGCACGGTCGCGCTCCCGGTGGAGCCTGCGTACGCGGCGGGCGTGCCGTAGACGATGACGGTGCCGGAGCCGTCCTGTCCAGTCCCCTGCGCCACGTTCTCCGGCCCGTTCTCGCGGCCGCCCGGCACGGCGCCGATCCGCCGCTGCGGCCCGGAGAAACGCGTGACGAGGGCCGGCACGGTGGCGGCCGGGTCCAGCCGGTAGGCGTAGAAGTCCCGCGGTTCGAAGGCGGTGCCCCAGGCGTCGTGGCGCCCGGTGGTGTTCCTCAGGATCGAGCCGCGCTGCACCAGCTCGGCGGTGGCGTCCGCCTGGTACGGGTGCTGGACGTCCTCGTAGTACGAGTTCTCGATGACCATCTTCGTCCGGCCGCGCGACCAGTTGCCGTACGTCCACACGGGATCGCCGGGGTCCGCCTGGGCCGTCAGATAGTTGTTGTACAGGTGCGCGTAGGCGGCGTTGTCGACGGACGGATTGCGCTGCTTGGTGTTGCGGAACCAGTTGTGGTCGATGGTGATCTGCGTCTTGACGCCGGTGGTCCAGCCCAGGCCGAAGGTCTTGTTGTTGTTCTCGAACCGGTTGTAGGAGACGGTCACGTACTCGCTGTCCTTGCGGATGTCGAGCTGGCCGTCGCAGATGCGCGAGAAGCGGTTGTGGTCGATCCAGACGTGATGGACGGTGTCCATCTGGATGCCGTCGAAGTCGGTGTTCTTGCAGTCCCAGTCGCCTTCGACGGCCGAGTCGCGGATCGTCAGATTGCGGATGATCACGTTGTGGGTGCCGGGTTCGAGACGGAGCTCCCCCCGCACCAGCTCGCCGGTCGTCCCGACGCCGACGATGGTCTTGTCCGAGGCGACCGTGACGCTCGCGCCGAACGGCTCGGCGGTGATCGTGCCCGCGACCCGGATGACGTACGGCTCGGGCGCGGCGGCGTACTTCGCCAGCGCGGCCTGGTCGGTGACGGTGACGACCTCGCCGCCGGCGCCTCCGGTGGTGCCGCCGGCGAGGGAGGCGAAGCCGTGCGGGCGGTCGTCCCAGCGGGACGGCGGGGCCAGGTCCCGCGCCCGGACGGCGGGCGCGGCCTGGGCCTCGCCCAGGGACCCGAGGCCCAGCGCGGTGACGAGGCCGATGACGGCGGCCACCACCTTGCCGTGCCCCGGTCTCGACAAGCGCTTGCCAGGGGGGTACGTCATTGCGGCTCCCAACAGGCTGACGAAGGGGGTGGTTCAGAGCGCGGTGATACGGAACTGCGTGAACGTCGCCGCGCCCGCGTGCCCCTGCCCGTCGCTCGGGGTGAGCGCGAACAGGCCCAGCAGGGCGCCGACCCAGCGCCAGGGCGTGGCGGCGAAGACCTGGCCGGAGGGGCGCGGGCCGTCGCCGAGGTCGTAGTGGAAGCGGCAGCGGGCGCCGGGCCGGATCTCGATGCGCAGCGTGGCCCGGCCGTCCGGGGCCGGCCTCGGGTGGTCGGCGTCGCGTTCGCGTTCGGCGACGGACTCGGCGAACCGGTGCACCAGCTGGACCGTCCCGTCGGCCCGCCGCTCCAGCCCGATCCAGCCGAACGCGTCGCCGAGCACCGCGAGCCCGGCGCGGGCGCCCGGCTCCTCGCTGTCCAGGCGCAGCCCGACCTCGACGACCGAGGGCATGCCGGGCAGCCGCTGGGTGAGGACGTTCGGCAGTCTGCGCAGGTCGTGCGCGTCGGCCGAGCGGACGCAGCTGAGCCGGAGCCCGTCGCCGGAGTGCTGGGTGGCCCAGCCGTCCGCGGGGTTCGCGGTCCACTGCCACTGGCGGCCGAACCGCCCGCCGGGGAAGTCGTCGTCGGTGGCGGGCGCGGCGGGCGGCTGCGGCGGCAGGGCGGGCCTGGGGTGGACGGCGACGGGGGCGCCGTCGTCGCCGAGGACCGGCCAGCCGTCGGCACCCCAGCGCATCGGCTGGAGGTGGACGACCCGGCCGTAGGCGCCGCGCTGCTGGAAGTGCAGGAACCAGTCCTCACCGGCCGGGGTCCGCACCCAGCCGCCCTGGTGGGGTCCGTTGACGTCGGTGTCCTTCTGCTCCAGGACGACCCTCTCCTCGTACGGCCCGAAGAACCCGCGGGAGCGGAACGCGCCCTGCCAGCCGGTCTCCACGCCGCCGGCGGGGGCGAGGATCCAGAACCAGCCGTCGTGGCGGTAGAGCTTGGGGCCCTCCAGGGTGAACCAGCCGGGGATGCGGTCCGCGTCGACGATCACCTTGCCCTCGTCGAGCAGGGAGGTGCCGTCGGGGTGCATCCGGTGGCCGGTGAGGCGGTTCTTGACGCCGGAGCGGGACTTGGCCCAGGCGTGCACCAGATAGGCCTCGCCGGTCTCGTCGTCCCACAGCGGGCACGGGTCGATCAGCCCCTTGCCCTCCTTCAGCAGGTGCGGGGCGGTCCAGGGGCCGCGGATCCGCGGCGCGTTGATCTGGAAGATGCCCTGGTCGGGGTCGCCCCAGAAGATCCAGAAGCGGTCGTCGTGGTGCCGGAGCGACGGCGCCCAGACGCCGCAGTCGTGGCGCGGCACCGCGAACTCCGCCGCCGGTTCCAGCCGTTCCAGGGCGTGGCCGACCAGTGTCCAGTTGACCAGGTCCCGGGAGTGCAGCAGGGGCAGTCCGGGGACGCGGCCGAAGCTGGAGGCGGTGAGGTAGAAGTCGTCGCCGACGCGGACGACGTCCGGGTCGGACCAGTCGGCGTCCAGGACCGGGTTGGTGTAGGTCTCGTCCGTCACGGGGCGACCGCCTTGCGGACCAGGGCCGCGGCCTGCGCGCGGTCGAGGCGGCCGTCGGCGACGACGGTGACGACGCGGCGGACCACGGTCTCGCCGGGCGGGACCGCCAGCCGTTCGGTGTGGGCCAGCGAGGAGCCGACGCCCGGGTACTCGGCGGTGCGCACGAACCACGGGTCGCGGCGGGTGGCGTCGGTGGCGCCGGCGAAGACCAGCGTCCAGGACGAGCCGGCCAGCGCCAGCCAGTCGGCGGGCCGGCCGTGCGCCGCCGCCTCGCCCTCGGTGTCGGCGGTGAAGACGTCCGGTGCGCTCGCCTCCTTGCGGGCCCGCCAGAAGAATCCGCCGTACGCGGCGCCGGGGCGGCCGTTGGTGGCGGGGCTGCCGATGCTCAGCGGCTTCGCGGTGGTGTTGGTGACGGCGAAGGTGAGGTCCAGCGCCCAGGCGGTGGCGGTGAGCGCGGTGGCGGCGACGGTCCGGCGCTCGTGCAGCAGCTCGGCGCCCGCGGCCACCCAGCGCAGCTCCTCGACGAAGCCGTCCGGGTCGCTCAGCTGGAAGGCCACGTGCCGCTGGGCGCCGTGGTTGGCCAGCTCGGTCGGCCCCTGGTCGCGCACATAGGTGCGACCGCCCCAGAAGTTGTGCCCCTCGACGTCGGGAACGGCGACACCGACGCCGAGGTGGTGCGGATGGTCGGCGGGACTCAGCTCGGTGACCGAGACGCCGGACAGGGTGGTGACGGGGTGCAGATAGGGGCGCGGGGAGAGCCGGTCGGGCAGGGCCGGCCGGATGACGTACCGGCCGACCGGTCTGCCGGCGACCCGCAGAACGGGGGTGTCGCTGCTGGTCATCGGGTGCTCACCTCTTTCGGCGGCGCGGTCGGGGCGGTCCAGGGGGCCGCCAGTTCGGAGTAGAGCGCGAGGGTGTCGGCGGCGGCGGCGACCAGGCCGTCCACGCCGGGCACGACCCGCCGGTGCTCGCCGGGCGGCCGGTGCCAGGCGGACGGCGGCAGCGGGGCCGGGTCGGGCGCCAGCCGGATCGCCTCCACGACCTTCATGAAGGCGCCGGTGGTGTCCGGCGGGACCAGCAGTCCGGCGCCGTTGGCCAGGTGGTCGGCCAGGTTCTCCAGCAGGTCGGTGCGGCCGTACTCGGTCTCCTCGGGACCGTGGCCGGCGCGCTGGAGCAGCACCCGGTCCTGCTTGTACCAGAAGGTGATCCGGCCGCGGCTGCCGTGCACCAGGACGTACGGCTCGCCCGGGTGCTCGGCGCACAGCGTGGCCGCGACGGTGACCGGGCGGCCGGCGGCCGTGGTGACCCGGACGCAGGAGGTGTCGTCGGACTCGATGGCGTTGGCCCGCCACAGCTCGGTCTCGATCGCGGTGACGTCCTCGGCGCGGGTGGCGCCGCCGAGCGCGAGGGCGGTGGCGACGGCGTGCGCGAGGGGGTTGGTGAGCGCCCCGTCGATCACGTCGACGCCGTTCAGGCGCCGCCGGCCCGCCCACGGGGCGCGGCGGAAGTAGGCCTCGTCCCGCGACCAGGCGCCGGCTCCGCCGATGCCGGTGACGGTGCCGATCGCGCCGTCGGCGATCAGTTCGCGGATCGCGGGCACGGCGTGCGAGCCCAGCGACTGGAAGCCGATCTGGCAGGACACGCCCGCCTCGGCGACCCCGTCGGCCATCCGCCGGAACTCGGCGTAGGACGGCGCGGGCGGCTTCTCCAGCAGCAGGTGCACGCCGCGCCGGGCGGCGGCCAGCGCCAGGTCGGTGTGGGTGGGGATCGGGGTGCAGATCACCGCGGCGCGGGCGCCGGTGGCGTCCAGCAGGCCGCCGAAGTCGGCGGACTGGGCGGGCAGTTCGCCGCCGAACTCCTCCTCGGTGAGCGGCGTCAGCTCGCAGATGCCGACGAGCCGGACGACGCCCGCGTCCTGGAGGCGGCGGATGTTCGCCACGTGCCAGCGGCCGTGGCCGCGGGCGCCGGCGAGGACCAGCGGCAGGGGTTCGGTCATCGGATCCTCCCCGCTCCCGCGCCGCGCGCCACCGCCCGGTCGGCCGTCGCCGCGTCGTCGACCGGGCCGTGCAGGACGGGCGTCCAGCCGACGTCGGGGGTCAGGTCGCGCTCGCTGCCCGAGTTGTAGGCGTTGTGGAGGGTGAGCAGGTCGACCGGGTAGCCGTTGAAGAGGGTGCCGCTGTCGTGCAGGGCGGTGCCGTTCCAGCTCTTGACCAGGTCGGCGGCCTCGATGTGGCTCGGCGTGTGGAAGGCGTTGTGCTCGGCGTGGACGGCCGACTCGGTGCCGACGCCGATCGAGTAGCGGTGGTCGTGGGCGTCCTCGGGGACGACGTAGCGGTTGTTGTAGAGGTGCACCTGGCCGAAGCGGACGCGCGGGGCGCGCTGGACGACGGACTCGAACTCGTTGTGGTGCAGGGTGACCCGCAGCCTGCCGCGGTCACCGGTGACCGTGTCGCCGTTGCCGATGAGCATGGCCTTGTCGTGGTCGGCGAACCGGCTCCAGGAGACCGTGACCAGGTCGGAGCCGTTCGTGATGTCCAGCAGGCCGTCGTGGCGCAGGTAGTTGCGGGCGAAGTAGGTCGGCTCGTCCTCGTCCGGGTGGCCCTTGTCGCTCAGGGTCACATGGTCGATCCAGACGTGGCTCGCGCCGCGCAGCCAGATGGTGTCGTACGCCGCCTTCCAGTCGCCGAGGCCGCCGGAGTTGGGCTGCCAGACGGGGAAGCAGTCGTAGGCGTCCCGGATTTCGAGGTTGCGGACGATGACGTTGTCCGCGTCGCCGATCTGGAGGCCGGCGCCCTTGAGGACGGCGTCGTCGCCGAGGCCGACGAGCGTGGTGTTGGAGCCGACGCGCAGTTCGATCCGCTCGGCCTGGCGGGCCGCCGACGCCTTGCGGGCCTCCTCCTGCGGTCCGCTCGGCCTGGCGGAGCCCCAGGTGCGGGGGTCGTAGGCGGCGAGGTAGCGCTTCAGGTCGTAGCCGCCGGTGGCGTAGTCGTCGCAGTCCAGGCGGCGGCCCCGGTCGTCGGTGTTGACGTCGATGGTCCCGGCGATGCGGATGATCTTCGGGGTGGCGCTGCCGCCGTCGAGGGCGCGGACCAGTCCGGCCCGGTCGGTGACGGTGAGGACATGCGCCTCGTCGGCCGCCGCGCCGCCGGTGGTGCCGCCGGCGGCGGACGCCCAGCCGTCGCCCGGGGCGAGGGTGTCGCGGCTGATGTCACGGGCGTCGTCGGCGTGCGCGGGCACGCACAGCACGCCCAGCAGAGCGGCCGCCAGGACCGCGTGCCGCAGTCTCATCCCTTCACCGCCCCCGCGCTGAAGCCGGTGATCAGCCACTTCTGGATGAAGGCGAAGACGATGACCACCGGGACGGCGGCGATGATGCCGCCCGCCGCGAGGGCGCCGAGGTCGACGCTGTCCGCGCTCATCAGGGTGTTCAGGCCGACCGGGATGGTCTGCTTCTGCTGGTTGTTGAGGAACATCAGGGCGAACAGGAAGTGGTTCCAGGAGTGCACGAAGGCGAAGGAACCGACCGCGATCAGCCCGGGGCGCAGCAGCGGCAGCACGATCACCCGGAAGGCGGTGAACCGGTTGCAGCCGTCCACCCAGGCCGCCTCCTCCAGGGAGTACGGCACGTTCTTGATGAAGTTGCTGATCAGGATCATCGACAGCGGCAGCTGGAAGACCGTCTCGGCGAGGATGACACTGCCCAGCGAGTTGATCATGTTCAGTTCGGCGAAGATCTCGAACAGCGGGACCAGCAGCAGCGCGCCGGGCACGAACTGGGAGCAGAGCAGGGCGAGCATGAAGCCCCGCTTGACCTTGAAGTCGAACCGGGCGAGGGCGTAGCCGCCGGCCAGCGCGACGCCGGTGGTCAGCACCAGGGTGGCGACGCCGACGAGCACGCTGTTGCCGAAGTAGGTGCCGAACTGGCGCTCGGTCCACACCTTCTCGAAGTGCTCGAAGGTCATCGGCCAGGGCACCAGCGAGGTGGAGCCCGCCGGGCGCAGCGCGAAGAGCAGGATCCAGTAGAACGGGATCAGGGTGAAGACCAGGTAGATGGAGAGCGGCAGATAGACCTGCCAGCGGGGGACCTCGTCCCAGCCGCGGCGCTTGTTCACCGGGCGCGGCGGCGCGGGAACCGTACGACGGGGCCGGGAGACGACCGGGGCCTCCTTGATGGTGCTCACTTGGACTCGCCTCCGAACTTGCTCAGCCGCAGATAGACGATCGAGCAGAAGAGCAGGATCACGAACGCGACCGTGGTCAGGGCCGACGCGTAGCCGAAGTCGTGGGCGTCGACGCTGGTGTTGGCGATGTACAGCGGCAAGGTGGTGGTCTCGCCGGCCGGTCCGCCGCCGGTGAGGGTGTACAGCAGGTCGACGTTGTTGAACTCCCACACCGCGCGCAGCAGCGTGGACAGGACGATGGCGTCCTTCAGATGGGGCAGGGTGATGTGCCAGAACTGCTTGAGCCGGCTGGCGCCGTCGACCTCGGCGGCCTCGTACAGGTCCTTCGAGACGGACTGGAGGTCGGCGAGGATGAGGATCGCGAAGAAGGGCACGCCCCGCCACAGGTCGGCGACGACCACCGCCGGGAAGACGGTCGAGGTGTCCGACAGCCAGCTGGTGCCGTAGGAGCCGATGCCCATGTCGGCGAGGTAGCGGGTGATGCCGGTCTGGGAGTTGTAGAGCAGCACCCAGATCGCGGAGGTCAGCACGCCGGAGACGGCCCACGGGGAGAAGACCAGGGCGCGTCCCAGGGCACGGCCCACGAAGGTCTGGTTGACGATCAGGGCCAGCGCGAGGCCGAAGAGCAGCTGGAGGCCGACCTCGACGAAGACCCACTTGGCGCTGAAGGTGAGGGTGTCCCAGAAGACCGGGTCGTCGGTGAAGGCGTGGACGAAGTTGTCGAAGCCCGCGAATCCGTTCCGCCACGGCTTGGTGGGGTTGTACTCCTGGAGGCTGTAGTAGAAGACGCTGATCACCGGGTAGGCGATGAATCCCAGCATCAGCAGGGCCGCCGGGGCGATCAGCAGGTACGGGAGCCTGCGCGGCGTGGCGGAGGCACGGCGTCGCCGGGGTGGCGTGGGCGGTTTCGCCACGGCTGCGGCTTGGGCCATGACTGTTCTCCGTTCTCAATGCGTCTTGTGCGTCGCGTACGTGCGGGGAAGCGCTTTCTCGATGGGCGGAGCGGTGCGATGGTTCGTCCGTGCGGGATGTCACGTCGTACGGTGCGGCGGTGGTCAGCCCGCGTACGGGTCCGGCACCTTCCCCGGACGCGCCAGGAACTCGAAGTCGCAGCCGGTGTCGGCCTGGGTGATCTGCTCGTTGTAGAGCGCGCCGTAGCCGCGCTCGTAGCGGGCGGGCGGCGGGGTCCACTCGGCGCGGCGGCGCGCCAGCTCCTCGTCGTCCACGTCCAGGTGGAGCGTGCGCGCCTCGACGTCCAGGGTGATCAGGTCCCCGGTGCGCACCAGCGCCAGCGGCCCGCCGATGTACGACTCCGGCGCCACGTGCAGGACGCAGGCGCCGTAACTGGTGCCGCTCATCCGGGCGTCGGAGATCCGCACCATGTCCCGCACGCCCTGCTTCAGCAGATGGTCGGGGATCGGCAGCATGCCGTACTCGGGCATGCCCGGCCCGCCCTTGGGGCCGGCGTTGCGCAGCACCAGCACGCTGTCGGCGGTGATGTCCAGCGCCGGGTCGTTGATGGTGCGCTGCATGGTCCGGTAGTCGTCGAAGACGACCGCGGGGCCGGTGTGCCGGAGCAGCTGCGGCTCGGCGGAGATGTGCTTGATGACCGCGCCGTCCGGGCAGAGGTTGCCGCGCAGCACCGCGACCCCGCCCTCCTCCGCCACCGGGTTGTGCCGGGGCCGGATGACGTCGTCGTCGTGCACCCGCGCGCCGGCGAGCTGCTCGCGCAGGGTGTCGTACGAGACCGTCGGCCGGTCCAGGTGCAGCAGGTCCGGGATGCGGGAGAGGAAGCCGGGCAGGCCGCCCGCGAAGTGGAAGTCCTCCATGAGGTACTTCTGGCCGCCGGGCCGTACGTTCGCCAGGACCGGGACGGTGCGGGCGATGCGGTCGAAGTCGTCGAGGGTGAGCTTGACGCCGGCGCGGCCGGCCATGGCGATCAGGTGGATCACGGCGTTGGTGGAGCCGCCGAGGCCCAGCACGGTCGTCACCGCGTCCTCGAACGCCTCCGGGGTGAGGATGTCGCTCAGTCTGCGGTCCTTGTGGACCAGTTCGACGATCCGCAGACCCGCCGCGGCCGCCATCCGGTCGTGTCCGGAGTCGACGGCCGGGATGCTGGAGGCACCCGGCACGGTCACGCCCAGCGCCTCGGCGGCGGCGGTCAGCGTGGACGCCGTGCCCATGGTCATGCAGTGGCCGGGCGAGCGGGCCAGGCCGCTCTCCAGCTCCTGCATCTCGCAGTCGCCGATCAGGCCGGCACGCTTGTCGTCCCAGTACTTCCACATGTCGGTGCCGGAGCCCAGCACCTCGTTGCGCCAGTGACCGGGCAGCATCGGACCGGCCGGGACGAACACCGCCGGCAGGTCGACGCTCGCGGCCCCCATGAGCAGGGCGGGCGTGGACTTGTCGCAGCCGCCCATCAGCACCGCGCCGTCGACCGGGTAGGAGCGCAGCAGCTCCTCGGTCTCCATGGCGAGCATGTTGCGGTACAGCATGGGGGTCGGCTTCTGGAAGGTCTCGCTGAGGGTGGAGACCGGGAACTCCAGCGGGAAACCGCCCGCCTGCCACACCCCGCGCTTGACCGCCTGGGCGCGGTCGCGCAGATGGACGTGGCAGGGGTTGATGTCGGACCAGGTGTTGAGGATCGCGATGACGGGCTTGCCGAGGTGCTCCTCGGGCAGATAGCCGAGCTGGCGGGTGCGGGCCCGGTGGCTGAAGGAGCGCAGCCCGTCGGTGCCGTACCACTGGTGGCTGCGCAGTTCCTCGGGGCGCTTGCGGGGCTCGGTCATATGGACCACCCTGCGGCGATGGCGGCGACCTCGGACCGCTCGCTCTCCGGCAGCGGCCTGCTCGGCGGGCGCACCTCGCGGCGGCACAGACCGAGCGAGGCCAGCGCCTCCTTGACGACGGTGACGTTGTTGGCGGAGCCGTTGGCGGCGCGCAGCTCCTCGAAGCGGCGGATCTGCTCCCAGACCTTCATCGCGGCCGGGTAGTCACCGGATCGAAGCGCCTCGATCATGTTCAGCGAGACGGCCGGGGCGACGTTCACCAGGCCCGAGGTGAAGCCGGTGGCGCCGGCGGAGAAGTACGACGGGGCGTACGGCTCGGCGAGGCCCGCCACCCACACGAACCGGTCCAGGCCCGCGTCCCGGGCGAAGGCGGCGAACCGCGCGGCGTCCGGCACGGCGTACTTCACGCCGATCACGTTCGGGCAGGTGTCGGCCAGCTCGGCCAGCCGGTCGCCGTGCAGCTGCGCGTTGCGGATGTACGGGACGACACCCAGCTCGGGCACCGCCTCGGCGATCGCCCGGTGGTAGTCGACCCAGCCGCTCTGCGAGACGTACGGGTGGACCGGCTGGTGCACCATCACCATCTGCGCGCCGAGCTGCCGGGCGTGCCGCGCGGAGGCCACCGCGGTCGGCACGTCGTGGCCGACGCCGACCAGGATCACCGCCCGGTCGCCGGCCTCCTCGACGGTCAGCTCGGTGACCAGCTGCCGCTCCTGGGGCGTCAGGGCGTAGAACTCGCCGGTGTTGCCGTTGGGCGTGAGCGTCCTGACCCCACCGTCGAGCAGACGACGCAGCAGGGCCCGGTGGGTGTCCTGGTCGACGGAGCCGTCCTCGGCGAACGGTGTCACCGGGATCGCGACCACGTCGGCCAGGGCCGCCCGCTGGGTCTCGAACGTCGTTGTCATGCCTGACCGTCCTCTCCCTGGGCCTCGACCTGTATGTCGGGGAAGGCCCGCTCGACAAAGGACGCGATATGGGCGTGGAGGGCGCGCGCCGCGCCGTCGGCGTCGCCGTCCAGGGCGAGCCGCAGGATCTCGCGGTGCTCACTGGCCTCGCGCTCCCAGGAGGGATCGGCGGCCCAGGCGACGGCCGAGACGAGCGCCGCCTGGTCGCGGACCTCGTCCAGCATCCGGCCGAGCAGCGGATTGCCGCACGACACGTACAGGGCGCGGTGGAACTCCCGGTTCGCCAGCGACCGTTCGGCGGTGTCCGTGGCGTCGTCCGCCCGGGTCAGCGCGGACCGGGCGGCGTCCAGGGAGGTGCCGCGGCGCACCGTGCGGCGCAGCGCCTCGGGCTCCAGGAGCAGTCGCACGTCGTAGACCTCGCGCGCCATGTCCGCGTCGACCATGCGCACCGTGACGCCCTTGTACTGGCTCATCACCACCAGTCCGGTGCCGGCCAGGGTCTTCAGCGCTTCGCGCACCGGGGTCTTGGAGACCCCGAACTGCGCGGCCAGCTCGGTCTCGACCAGGGCCTGACCCGGCGTCAGCTGTCCGGTGAGGATGCGGTGTTTGATCCCTTCCAGCACGTATTGCGTGCGGGAGGGGATCGGCGTGGGCACAGAGGTCATGCGCGCCTCTCGGATATCGCGTATCGCGTCTCATATATGACGTACGAAGTACGACGGGTTGAAGGTAGGAGCGCCCCCGTGTTTCGTCAATGCTTCTGACAAAGGAACTTGAGGTTGCCTGGTGGAGCCGTCAGAGACGGTGGACGGCGCCCTCCCGCGCGGTGCCGGTGACCCCGCCGAAGGCGGCGGCGGCCCGGGCGGTCGCGGACTCGGGGGACAGCGTGGGCCCGACATGAGTGATCAACAGCCGCCGTACGCCGGCCTCGCGGGCGGCGGCGCCGGCGTCCTCCGGGGTCAGATGCACCTGTTCGCCCTCGCGATGCGCGTCGATGTCCGCCTCGCACAGGAACAGGTCGGCGCCGCGTGCGAGCCCGACGAGCGCGGGGCAGGGACCGGAGTCCCCGGAGTAGGCCAGGACACTCCCGTCCGCCTCGGCGCGCAGCCCGTACGCCTCCACGTCGTGCACCACCGCGCGGGAGGTGAGGCGCAGCGCGCCGTGGCGGGCGGTGTGGCCGTCGGACAAGGGACGGAAGTCGAAGACGTCGGCGAGCGAGGCGGGGTCGGGCCGGCCGAGGAACGCGGCGATCCGGCCGGCGCAGCCGGCGGGCGCGTACACCGGTATGGGCGCGGGCGGGGTGAGGCCGCCGTACGCGAACGCGTAGAACGCGGCGAGCAGATCGGCGTTGTGGTCGGCGTGCAGATGCGAGACCCAGATCGCGCTCAGCCGCGCCGGGTCCGTGTGCCGCTGCAACTCCGCGAAGGTCCCGGTCCCGGCATCCACCCACACCTCGGCCCCACCGCCACGCAGCAGATGACCGGAACAGGGACGCCCGGGGGCGGGATGCGGGGAGGCGGTACCGAGAACGGTGAGCGTGAAGGACATGCGGGGAGGCTATGTCTCACCTCCCGGCGCCCGCAGCAGGGTGCATGCGAGCGGGACCGGGGTCAGCCCGCGGGACGGCACCGGGGGGCGGTGAAGGTGAGCGGGCCGGTGCTGGCGGGTCCACGGCACCCGGCTCGGCGGCTCGAAGCCGGAGGCAGGGTACGGGCCGGCACCGGGGACGGTGAACACGGCCGAGGCCGCCGCTCGCAGGATTACGGCACCCAGCCCGGCGGCCCGAAGCCGGAGGCAGGGTACGGGCCGGCACCGGGGACGCTGAACACGGCCGAGGCCGCCGCTCGCAGGGTTACGGCACCCAGCCCGGGTCCCGCCCGCTCAGCCCCACCGCCCGGTCCAGGAGCGGAGCGTCGGACGGCACGGGCACGACGGGCCCGAAGATGCTGCTCCGGCCGGGGTCGTCGACGGACTCGGCGAGGAAGGCGTGGCAGGCGCGCAGCGCGGCGGGGTCGGGGGCGTACTCCTGGCCGGTCGCGCGGGCCAGGTCCCAGCCGTGCACGACCAGCTCGTCGACGGCGACCAGACCGGCGACCTCGCCGGGCAGGTCCACTCCCCCGGCGCGGGTCATGCCGGTCCAGGCGGCCGGGTCGCGCCACGCGTCGGCCAGCTCGTCGAGCGTCTTGGGCAGCTCCTCGCGCCAGCCCGGTCCGATGTCGGGCACGGCGGTGTCCGGGGCGGTGTCGGTGGTCGCGCCGAGGTCCTTGCGGCCCGCGTCCCGGAAGGCGACGACGAGCCCGGTCAGGTGGCCCATCAGATTGCGCACCGCGTAGCGCGGGCAGGGCGTCGGGCCCGCCAGCCGGTCGTCGGTCACGCCGGCGGCGAGGCGGGCCAGGACCGCCGTCTGCGGTCCGAGGTCGAGGGGCGGGGGCGTGTCGGTCATGCGGTGCTCCTAGCGCGGGATCCGGCTCCTGGAGGGTTGACCGGCCCCGGCCCCGAAACTCATCGCCGGGGCGGGCGGCTCATCCGCCCGGCTCCGGCAAGCTGACGCGCGCTGCGGGAGGACGGCGGCAGCCGAGCCGACCGCCCGCCGTCCACTGCCGCCGGGAAGCCGCGCCGGGGGCGCCGTCACCCCCACTGTCCGGCCCTCGGCGGACACCGCGCGGCCCGACCGGTTCGGACGAGCGACGTCACCGCTGACACCCATCTGCCTGCCGCCGGCGGGCACGGGAGCCGCGCCCGGGGGGCCGTCGCCCCCACCGTCCGGCCCCCGGCGGACACCGCGCGGCCCCCCGACCGGCTCGGACGAGCGACGTCACCGCTGACACCCATCTGCCTGCCGCCGACGGCCACGGGAGCCGCGCCGGGAGCGCCGTCGCCCCCACTGTCCGGCCCCCGGCGGACACCGCACGGCCCGACCGGCTCGGATGAGCGGCCTCACCACCATCACCCACGCTGTCTGCCGCCGTCGGCACGGCTTGTGCCGGCCGTCGAGCCGTCGGCCCGGGTGCCGTAGAGCGGCGAGCGGCGGCCGGCAAGCCGTGCCGACGGCGCCGTCCGCCCCACAGTTCGGCCTCCGGCAAGCACCATGCGCAGCGCGACCAAACCGGCTCACTCGGCCTCCGGCGGACACCGAGCGGCCCGACCGGCTCGCCTCGGCGGCCCTCCGGCCCCCGGCGAGGGCGTCAGGCGAGCGCAGGCACCGGCCACAGCGCGGCCGGGCCGCCTGCACCCCGACAGCACACGGCCACAGCACGGCCGGGCCACACCCCGACAGCGCACGCACCGGCACGTTCCGAGGGCGGGACCCGGCCGCAGCACGGGCAGGACCGGCCACTGCACAGCCCAGGGCCCGCCCGCCCCGTCGATGCCCGCGTCGCGTTCAGCTCGTCCCGAGCGCCGCCCGTACCGCCTCCAGGTCCGTGTCCGATGCCAGGCCGGCGTGGTAGAGCCGTACTTCCGTCGCTCCCAGGTCGCGGGCGTGGGACACGTCCGTGGCGAAGGTCGCCGGGCTGCCGCCCATTCCGGAGACGACCGTGAGGTTCGCGGCGAGGACGGTGTGCTCGCGGGCCCGGTCGGCGAACGGGGTGAGCAGGGCCGGGCCGCCCGTGCAGGGGACGACCACGCCGTCGGCGACGGAGAGGATGTGCGCGGGGTCGACGCCCGCGTTGGCGCCGCAGTGGTAGGAGACCGGGTCGGCGTGCAGGAGTACCTGGAAGCCGGCCGGCGCCTCCGCGCGGACCGCCGCGACGGCCGCGTTCTGGAGGGTGCGGGCGGTGTCGTCGCGCCACGCGCGCGTGGCGTTCGCCGTGGTGTCGCCGAGGAGTTTCTCGACCGCCGCCCAGCCCCCGTCCGAGGGCGCCCCGCGCCACAGCGGTTCCAGCGCGGAGCGCACCGCGGCGGCGAGTTCGTCGGCGTCCAGGCCCTGTCCGGCGTAGCCCGCGCGGCAGTCGGCGCAGAAGCACAGGGACATCAGGTACTGGCCGGCGTCCCCGAGGCCGACTCCGCCGATCTTGTCGTGGGCGTGCAGATGGGCGAGTCCGTACCAGCCGAGGGATTCCAGTTCGGTGCCGCGCGCTCCGGGCCGTACCGCCGCCTCGGCGGCGAGGTCGACGAGGTACGCGCGCGTGGCGGGCTGCGCGATGCAGGGCGCCCAGGGGTAGCGGTCGCCGTAGGCGTTCACGACCGAGGTGTCCGGGTGCTCGGCGCCCAGGCGGGAGTTGTGCGCGAGGACCACCCAGGAGTGCACCTCCAGGCCGGCGTCGGCGAGGGCCGCCGCGGCCTCGCCGTAGGCGTCCGCCTCGGGCGCCCACGCGCCGGCCGGGTACGGCCGCAGGGTGCGGCCCTCCCAGCGGGCGCCGAGCGGGTAGAGCGCGGCGGCGTGTTCGGCGGTGACGACGCGGTGGCGGGGGTGGCGGGGCGTCAGGGCGCGGGTGGAGTGGTAGGCGGAGGCGAGTGTCACCTGGCGTATGCCCAGTTCGGCCAGGTGTGCCGGGGCCGCGGGGTCCCCGTTGACGTCCCAGGGGTAGACGAACGCCGACGCCTTCACGCGGTCTCCTCCAGCAGCGCGTATCCCCGCTCGATCAGCTGAGCGAGCTGCTTGACATGATCGTCGCTCGGCTCGTGCAGCGGGGGCCGAACCTCGCCGACGTCCAGTCCGCGCAGCCGCACGCCGGCCTTGACCAGGGCGACGGCGTAGCCGCGGCCCTGGGCGCGGAGTTCGACGAAGGGCCGGTAGAAGCCGTCGAGGAGGCGGTGCGCGGTGGTGTCGTCGCCGGTGCGCAGGGCCTGGTGGAAGGCGAGCGCGAGTTCCGGCACGAAGCAGAAGACGGCGGAGGAGTAGAGGGTGATGCCGATGCCTCGGTAGGCGAGCTGGGTCTGCTCGGCGGTGGGCAGGCCGTTGAAGTACAGGAAGTCGCCGGGGACCTCGGTGCGCACGGCGCTGACGATCCGCTGCATGAGGTCGAGGTCGCCGAGGCCGTCCTTGAGGCCGATGATCCCGTCGGTGCGGGCGAGTTCGACGACGGTCTCGGGGGTGAGGACGGCGTTGTCGCGCTGGTAGACGATCACGGGGAGAGCGGTCGCCGCCGCGAGCTCGCGGTAGTGCCGCAGCAGTCCTTCCTGCCCGGCGACGACGAGGTACGGCGGCATGGCGAGCAGTCCGTCGGCCCCGGCCTCCTCGGCGAGCCGGGCGTACCGCACGGCGAGCGCGGTGCCGTAGCCCGCCCCGGCCACGACCGGTACCCGTCCGGCGGTCTCCTCGACCGCCGCCCGCACGCAGCTCTGGAACTCCTCGGGTGTGAGCGCGTGGAACTCGCCGGTGCCGCAGCAGGCGAAGACCGCCGCGGCTCCGGCCTCCACGCCCCGGCGCACATGGGCGCGGAGGACGTCCAGGTCGACGGTGCCGTCCGGGCCGTAGGCCGTGACGGGGAAGAACAGCGGCCCGCTGGGGACACTGAGGCGGGCGGCGAGAGGGGCTGACGTCACGGGCGCTCCCGAGGTCCATATTCTTGATCTGCGTCTACATTTCTGAACTTGCTCACGCTAAGACGCCTCCCGGAGGCGGGTCAAGCGCCACAACACGCGACACACCAGCGGATTCAGCGCGTTCGCCGGACACTTGACGGGCGTCGCACCGCCTCTTAGCGTGTCCACGAATATGAATGCCGTGCGCACATATGCACGGCTGCGGCCCGGCTGCCGATTCAAGGAGACCCGAGGATGCCCGCTCCCCGCACCGTTCTGCTCACCGGCGCCGCCGGCGGCCTCGGCACGCTGATGCGGGACCTGCTGCCCGCCTTCGGCTACGAACTGCGGCTGCTCGACCTGCGCCCGATCGAGGGCGAGCCGGACGCGGTCGTCGCCGACCTCGCCGACAAGGAGGCGGTCCGGGAGGCCGTCCGGGGTGTCGACGCGATCATCCACCTCGCGGGCATCTCCCTGGAAGCCCCCTTCGAGAAGATCCTCAAGGCCAACATCGAGGGCACGTACAACGTGTACGAGGCCGCCCGCGAGGAGGGCGTCCGCCGGATCGTCTTCGCCTCCTCCAACCACGCGGTCGGCTACACCCCGCGCCCGCGCGACGGCGAGCCGCTGATCCCGATCGACACCCCGCGCCGCCCGGACACCTTTTACGGCCTGTCCAAGTCCTTCGGCGAGGACCTGGCTCAGTTCTACTGGGACAAGCACGGCCTGGAGACCGTCTCGGTGCGCATCGGCTCCTGCTTCCCCGAGCCGACCAGCGTGCGCATGCTCTCGGTGTGGATGAGCCCCGCCGACGGCGCCCGCCTCTTCCACGCGGCCCTCACCGCCGAGGGCGTCGGCCACACCGTCGTGCACGGCTCCTCCGCCAACACCCGTCTGTGGTGGGACCTGACCAGCGCGCGCGGCCTCGGCTACGACCCGCAGGACGACTCCGAGCCGTACGCCGAGAAGCTGATCGCCGAGCAGGGCGAACTGGACCCGGAGAACCCGGCGCACGCCTGCCTCGGCGGCCACTTCGTGACCGAGCCGCCGATCTGGCCGTACTGAATCAAGCCACTCACGGCGGCGGGCGGGCACCGAACGGGCCCGCCCTGCTCCTTGATGACCGTGGCACGCGCCTGGAAGTGCGGGTCGTCGTTGGCGGCCATCTTCTCCTGGACGGCCTTCACC
>NZ_JBEPAL010000060.1:0-42943 GCF_040298625.1 Streptomyces sp. NPDC001532 | reverse complement strand
CGTTCAGGCTGGACATCACCGTACGCATACCGCGCTCGTCGGCCTCGCCGATGGCCTGGAGCTCGATGCCGCCAGCACCGCCACGCCCGCCGCCGCGGCCATGAGCGCCGGCCGCGGGTTGCGCAGCGCGATCCGGGCGGCCCTGCGCACCGGCTGGGGCGCGCGGTGCTCCACGGCGTGCCCCGCCCGCGTGGCCCCGCCCTGGACGGCCTGACCCGCCTGGGCCGCGCTGCTGCGCAGCTGGACGGTCATCGCCCCCGCCTTGTCCCTGAGGTCGGCGGCGCGGGCCAGGGCGCGGTCGCGGACGTCCGCGCGGGAGGCCAACTCGCTCAGGGTGGAGCCGAGTTCGACCCGGGTGCGCTCGATCTGCCGACGCAGTTCGTCGGGCGCCTTGGCGCCGCCCAGCTGCGCCTTGATGCGGTTCGTCATCGGTGTGCCCTTCCATGGTCCTCGCCTCTGCGGACCCTTCGGGTACCCTGACCGGCCGTCACTACCCGCGTGGCCGACGGGCTCCACGTCTCAGCATCGCTTACACGTACCCCGAAGAAGATTTAAGTGGTGCTTGACTGTCCGGCTGCCGAGACTGCTTCCATGACGCACACCACCCTCTCCGCCCCGCCCCTCGGCCGCGCCCTGTGCGCGATGGTCACCCCCTTCACCCCGACCGGCGCCCTCGACCTCGGCGGCGCGCAGCGTCTGGCGGACCGGCTGGTGACCGAGGGCTGCGACGGACTGGTGCTCAGCGGCACCACCGGCGAATCACCGACCACGACCGACGAGGAGAAGGCGGCGCTGGTGCGGGCGGTCCGCGAGGCGGTCGGCGACCGTGCCTCGGTGATCGCGGGCGTCGGCACCTCCGACACCCGGCACACCGCCGAGCTGGCCCGGCAGGCCGAGAAGGCGGGAGCGGACGCCGTCCTGGTCGTCACGCCGTACTACAGCAGGCCTCCGCAGGACGCCGTGGAGGCCCACTTCCGGGAGGTGGCCGACGGCTGCGGCCTGCCGGTCGTGCTCTACGACATCCCCGGCCGCACCGGCACCCGGATCGAGCCGGAGACGGTGCTCCGGCTCGCCGCACACCCCAGGATCGTCGCGGTGAAGGACTGCTCGTACGACTTCCTCGGCACCCAGAAGGTCCTCGCCCGCACCTCCCTCGCCTACTACGCCGGCTGCGACGAGCACAACCTCGCCCTGTACGCGGTGGGCGCGGCGGGCTACATCAGCACCGTGGCCAATGTGATCCCGGGCCGTCTGCGGGCGGTCCTCGACGCCTTCGACGCCGGCGACACGGCCGGCGCGGCCCGCCTCCAGCGGCGGGCCACCCCGCTGATCGAGGCGATGATGTCCGCGGACCTGCCCGGCACGGTCACCGCCAAGGCGCTCCTCGCCCAGCTGGGCCTGTCCGGCGGCCCGGTCCGCGCACCGCTGCGGCCCGCCGGCCGGGAGGCGGTCGACGGGCTGCTCGCGGCGTACGAGGAGGCGGTGACCGGCTGCTGAAAGCTGGTCCTTACGGCTGCTGGGAGCAGGTCCTGACGGCTACTGCGAGCAGGTGTCCTGACAGCTGCTGCGAGCAGGTGTCCTGACGGCTGCTGAGAGCAGGTCCTGATTGCTGCTCAGCGCCGGGCGAAGACCGGCCCCCACTGCGTACGGGCCGTGTTCGCGTTCTGCTCACGGACACCGGTGAGCGGCACGACCTCCTCGCTGCCGACGGTGACCAGGACCAGCCGGGGCCGGTAGGTCTCCGGGCCGGCTCCCGCCGCGTTCTCCCAGGTGATGAGCCGCCGGTCGTCCGCCCAGGCCTCGGCGCCGCTGCCACGCACCTCGCCGACCTCGGCGCCGGTCCGCGGATCGAGCAGCGAGGTGTACGACCTCCCGCCCTTCTCCCGGCCCAGCCCGCCCGCGGCGATCCTGCCGTCCGGCGAGAGCCCGGCCGGGGCGTCCCAGACCAGGTGCCGCTCGGCGGCGGGCGGCTCGATCTCGTCGCCGCCGAGGTCGTAGTACTGCCGCTCCGAGTTGCCCGGGACCACCCGCGACCACACGGTCCTGCCGTCGGCGCCGAAGGCGAAGTCCTCGCGGAAGTTGAGGTCGTCGCGAGGCGCGGTCGCGCTCCAGGTGCTCTTGCCGGAGGACAGCTCGAAGAGGAGGAACCCGGTGCGGTTGTCCGTCCCGAACGGCGCGACCCAGTCCTTGACCTTCCCGTACGCCGCGTCCCGCAGATCCGGGTTCTCCGCGTACGCCGTGGCGACCAGCCGCCGCCCGTCGGGCGAGAACTCGACGGCACCCACCCCGTGGTCGACGTCGATCCAGGTGTCCACGTTCCCCGTGCGCAGGTCGAGCAGCCCGATCCGCTTGGTGGGCAGCTCCCGCTCCAGCACGGCCGCGGTGTCGAGCCCGGGCGCGACGGCGACGTAGGACCAGCGGTCGTCCTCCTCGTACCGCCCGGTGCCCGGATCCAGCAGGTGGTACGTACGCTCGGCGACGCCGCGCGTCTCCGACCGGGCGGCGACCTCCATCGTGTAGTACGCGGCGAGCGCCACGTCCCCGGCGGCGACCATGTCCCGCGGCGGCGACTGATCGGGATGCGCGTGCACGTCCTTCTGCTCGACGACCCCGGCGGGCCGCACGTCCTCCTTGCCGCCGGAGTCGAGCAGCGGCACCCCGACCGAGACGGCGACCACCGCGGCGGTGGCCACGGCGACGGCGGCGAACCGGCGGGCGCGGCGGCGCCGGCGGACGGCCAGCACCCGGTCGGCGAAGCCCGCACCCGCCGACGACTGCTCGGCGGCCTGCTCGCGCAGCGCGTCGCGCACCAGTTCCTCGACGTTCACGGACGTACCTCCACGGTCTCGGCGGTCTCGGCGGTCTCGACGGGCGCGAAGTCACGCGACGGCAGGGGCTCGGCGTCCGCGTCCGGCCGGCCGAGCGCGGCCAGCTCGGGGGCGAGCGCGCGCAGCCGGGCGAGGGAACGGTGTGTGGTGGACCGCACGGTGCCGACCGAACAGCCCAGGGCGCGGGCCACGTCCGCCTCCGGCAGATCCTCGAAGTAGCGCAGCACCAGCACGGTGCGCTGCCGCGCGGTGAGCCGGGACAGCGCCTCACGCATCACCAGCCGCAGCTCGGCCGCGGCCGAGACATCGATCGCGGCGACGGCCGGATCGGGCGGCTCGGCGACGCTCAGCTCACGCCGCGGCCACTTCAGCCGCCAGCGGCTGACCTGCTGCCGGTACAGCACCTGCCGGACGTACGCCTCGGGCTCGTCGATCCGATGCCACCGCCCCGCCGCCTTGATCAGCGCGTTCTGCAGCAGATCCTCGGCGGCGTGCCGATCGCCTCCGCTGAGCAGCACCGCCGTCCTCAGCAGCGCGGACGACCGGTTGGCCACGAAATCCCGGAAGTCCTCCTGCGCCTGGGCATCCATCGTCACCTTCTCCACCCCGGGCCGGACCCGCTGTCCGCACCCCTGTGCCCCTACGGACGAGTCGGGAGCCCCGCCACTATGCCTGCTGCCGGAAAAGAAGGCGGGCCCGCACCGCGACGGCATGCGGTACGGGCCCCGAGCCCCGTCACTCCGCGGCGGCTCCCCCACCCAACTGGAGGAAGTGCTGGAGCACGTCCTCCAGAGGATCGTCGATCTGCCCGGCGTTGACGAGCCCGATCCGGGGCCCGTTGTGCGAGCCGCTGTTGGTCTCATCGGCATGGGCGACCCCGGCCGGCCCCGCACACACCCCCACGGCCACCACGACACCGACCACCCACCGCACTACACCCCTGCTCATCACTCAGCCCTCGCCATCCCGTGTCGTTCCGCTTGGTTTCGGCATCTGATCGGACGACCTGCGCGTCCACCCGTTCATCTGCGGAATCGCCGAAAGGTCACGGTCGGTAATCCGTTTACGTGATCGTCGCGAGGACGGCGGAGCGCTCGGTGGATACTTGCCGCACATCAACCCGGGGGGGGTCCATGCGGTTCGACCAGAGCCTGGCGGACAAGCTCGACGCAGCCATGTTCGATCAACTGCTGCCGCAGGACGCCGTGGAGTCGCTGACCGGCTGGCTGGCCGACCCCGCGCGAGGCAAGCGGTACGCGAACGGCAGCGGCCCGCACGCCATCGTCTACACACCGTCGAAGTGGCCGGCCGTGGCCCCTTGGCCCGCCGGCTTCGCCGACCGGACGACGGCGGGCCCCTCCACCGTCAGCCGGGCCGACGTCGTGACCGCTGTCAGGGCCGCGGGAGCAGCGGAGAACTGGACGGAGGCGTTCGTGGCCACCCAGGTCTGGGGCTACGGCCCCACGGGCTACGGCCCGCACCGCACCGCCCGGACACTCGCCCGGCCACATGTGGACGCGGTTCTCGCGGATGCGGTGTCACTGCTGGTGCACGAGGGGGCGATCGCGGCGTACGAGAGGCTGAGCACCCTCCATGGCCTCGGCCCGGCGTTCCACACCAAGTTCCTCTACTTCGCCGGCCTGGCCCTCCCTGAGGTGCGGGGTCCGCTCCCGCTGATCCTCGACAGCGTCCTGGCCGGCGTTCTTCGCCGCCACGCCACGAGGGCCGGGCACGCGGCGGGCTACGACTGGTCAGAGGCCATCGCCAACCGGGTATGGGGCAGGGGCAACTGGACCTCCCACCGCTACGACGTCTACCTCCGCTGGATGCATGAAGCCAACGACCACCTGACCACCGCGTCGAAGGACTGGCGCGTGCCTCCGGACGTCCTCGAACTGGCCCTTTTCAGCCAGGCCTGGGCTCCCGCAGGCCACTTCGGTGGTCCCGCCTGATCACGTCGGCACCGCCCGGTTGCGTGCCGTCCGCCCGCCGGGGTGGGATGGACCGCATGATCACTCGAACCCTCTACTTGTTCAGCTCGGCGGCACCCCCGGTCTTCGACGTGGCGAAGGTGATCGAGGACGCTCAACAGCGCGGGTTCGACGTCTGCTTGGGACTCACCCCGACAGCCGCTCGCTGGCTCGAGGAGAGCCTGGACGGGCTCGCGGCGCTGACCGGGCACCCGGTGCGCTGGGATTACGAACTGCCCGCCCAGCCGGACCCGTGGCCGCCGGCGGACGTGATCGCGTTCGCTCCGGCCACCTTCAACAGCCTGAACTCCTGGGCGACGGGCATCACCCGGGACTTCGTGGTGGGCGTCGTCGCGGAAGGGATCGGCAAGGGCATCCCCATCGTGACGATGCCGTGCGTGAACGCGGCCTACACCCGGCACCGCCAGTTCGAGCGAAGCGTGACGGAGCTGCGGGAGATGGGGGTGACGGTGCTGTACGGGGAGGACGGATTCGTCCCGAACGAGCCCGGCGAGGGTTACCCGCTCGCACACCCGTGGCACCTCGTCCTCGACGCCGCTGAGCGGGCTGTGGTGTCGTAGGAGCCCTGCCGCATCACGTGCGCCGCCGATCTGCTCCGTGATGGTTGCGGATCTCCACGTTGCAGTCGGAGACCCGCGAAGAGTCACCCCGCCGGGCCGCCTCCTGCCGTTGCCTGGCAAGGGCTTGGCACACTCCGCACTCCGGTGCCACGGCCGGCCAGCCGAGCGGTGGGCACATCGAGCGGCCGCTCCTGGGACGGCGACCCGGAAGCAGCGTACCGATATGCCGCTCAGGCACTCGACCAGCTTGAGCGCACCTGGTACGCGACCGGCATGGACCGCGTCCGAGACGTGCGTCGCGCGTTGGCGCAGCACCAGCACGAGCGCTGTGTACGAGAGCTGGACGAGCGCCTGTACAGCTGGTCGACGGTCGTCAGCGCCCTCGCTCGTTGAACCGGGCGATCCGCGGGGACAGCGCCAGGAGGCTCTCGACGCGGAACGTCGGGAACTTCTCGGCCTCTTCGGTCCGCCACTGGATCGTCGCCCACGGACCACGGTGCACCAGCGCGGTGTGCATCCCCGCCGCGGCAGCCGGTTTGATGTCGTTGTCCACGCGGTCGCCGACGTACAGCATCTCGTCGATCTCGGCCGGAACGACCTCCGCGACCCGGCGGAAGAACGCCGGGTCCGGCTTCGAAGCACCCCAGTCGTCGGAGGTGCCGATGAGATCGACATCGTTGCTGAACAGCGCGCGCAGGATCTTCCCGGCACGCACGGTCTGGTTGCCCGCGATACCCAACCACAGGCCGTCCGCGCGCAGAGTGGCGAGCGCGTCCCGCACGTCCGGGTACAGGTCGCTCTCCTTGAAGGTCTGCGGCCGACCCGCCTCCGCCCGCCGCTCACGCTCCGCACAGAGATCGAAGCCGGGCCGGAACTCCTCGAACACCTCTCGATAGTCCCGGCCCTGGGCGATCATGGCACCGAACATCGCTGCGAACGTATGTCGGGGTACGACGAGCCAGTCGGCCCAGGTGCCGTACTCCGTGGTCTCGTCCACGAGGCATTCACTGCGCGGGCGCGAGCAGCCTCTGCGGCACGGCCTGCCTGCTGTCTTCACCCCGAACTTGTGAAGCGGCTGTCTCCCTCAACGCACAAGCGCCCTCCCTGGCCGTCCCAGGGCCGTGGAAGGGCGCTCAGCGTTGACCGACGTCGACGGCCACCGGACAGCTCGGCAGCAGCTCAGGACGTTGATCGACAAGGCGGCCGCAGCTCACGCCGCGGCCGTCCGTGATCAGTTGTGGCTGTGCAGGATCTCGTTCAGGCCGCCCCACTCCGCGTTGTTCGGGCGGGCCTCGACCGTGCCGGTGACCGAGTTGCGGCGGAAGAGGATGTTGGAGGCGCCGGACAGGTCGCGGGCCTTGACGATCTGGCCGTCGGGGAGGGTGATGCGGGTGCCGGCGGTGAGGTAGAGGCCCGCTTCGACGACGCAGTCGTCGCCGAGGGCGATGCCGATGCCCGCCTCGGCGCCGACCAGGGAGCGCTCGCCGATGGCCACCCGCTCCTTGCCGCCGCCGGACAGCGTGCCCATGGTGGAGGCGCCGCCGCCGATGTCCGAGCCGTCGCCGACGACGACGCCCTGGGAGATGCGGCCCTCGACCATGGAGGTGCCGAGGGTGCCGGCGTTGAAGTTGACGAAGCCCTCGTGCATGACCGTGGTGCCGGCGGCGAGGTGCGCGCCCAGGCGGACGCGGTCGGCGTCGGCGATGCGGACGCCGGCCGGGGCGACGTAGTCGGTCATGCGCGGGAACTTGTCCACGCCGAAGACGCTGAGGTGCAGGCCGCGGGCGCGGGCCGCGAGCCGGACGGTCTCCAGGGTGTCGACGGCGACCGGGCCGAGCGAGGTCCAGGCGACGTTGGCGAGCAGCCCGAAGATGCCGTCGAGGCTGGGCTCGTTCGGCTTGACCAGGCGGTGCGAGAGCAGGTGCAGGCGCAGGTACGCGTCGTGGGTGTCGAGCGGCTTGTCGTCCAGGGAGGAGATGACCGTACGGACCGCCACGGTCTCCACACCGCGCACGTCGTCCTTGCCGAGGGCGGCCACGGCGTGCTCGCCGAGCAGTTCGGCGGTGCGGTCGGCGTCCAGGCGCTCGGTACCGGAGGGGCCGGGCTCGGCGGCGAGCTCGGGCGCGGGGAACCAGGTGTCGAGAACGGTGCCGTCGGCGGCGATCGTGGCGAGGCCGGCGGCCACGGCGCCGGTGGTGCGAGGAGCAGTCGTGTCGGTCATGAGGGAAACCTAACGCGGCGGGGGCCGCCCGGGCGAACCGGTCCGGCCCCCGTCTCACGTGCCGGGCGAGCCCCGCGAGAGGGCTCAGGGACGCTCGTCCTCACCGTCCACCACGGCCGTGTCGAGGCGGGCGACGCTGATGACGACCTCCCCGTCCGAGTCGAGGAGGCGGGAGCCGCGGTAGCGGCGGGAGTCCGGGTCCAGGAGCAGTTCGCTCCGCTCCGCGGCGCCCGCGCGGTAGATGGCGACCGCGTCCCGTCCGGCCGCGTCCTGGACGTCCGCCGCCCGCACGCCGGGCACGGTGGCGAGGGCGCGGTAGACCTTGGCGAGGCCCTCGGGGTCGTAGACGTCCGAGCGGCTGATGATCGCGGTGAGCGCCCGGTACTCGTGCTGCGTGCGGCTCTCGAACGGGTCGGTGGCGTGGAAGAAGGCGCGGGCCTTCGCCCGGACCTGCGCCGGGTCGTCGGGCAGGCTCCTGAGGAAGGCGTAGTGCTCGCGGGGCGAGTGGTCGTCGCCGGCCTTGCCGTTCTCCGTCGCCGGGTCGGCGTAGCGGACGGTCCGCTCGTCGGTCTGCGGGTCGGGGGCGTCGTCCGTCGTGTTGATCTCGATGTCCTCGGTGTGGATCCACTGGCCGTCGCGCGCGGTGACGGCGGGACCCGCGGCGATGGCGTCCGCCGCGTCCTTCAGCCAGTCCTCGGCGCTGCCCAGTTCGACGGTGTAGCCGGGCCGGCTGCCCGGCCGGACCTCGTCGCGGCCGTCGGCCAGCCGGGGGCCGATCAGCGCCGCCGCCGTGATCGCCGCCGCCGCGCCGATCGCCGCGAGCCGCCAGTCGGAGCGCAGCCTGCGGGTACGGCCGGGCCGGGCCGTGCGCAGCAGCCGCGCGCGTCCTTCGGCGAGCCCGTCGCGCGGGCCGGGGGCGTCGGCCCGCAGTTCCCGCACCGCCGTCATCTCGTCCATGGTCAGACCACCTCCGTGGCGTCGAGCGTGAATGCGGGATCGGCGCCGAGTGCGGTGCGCACCTTGCGGCGGGCGCGGTTGAGCCGGGAGCGGACGGTGCCGACGGGGATGTCCAGGGCTTCGGCGACCTCCGGGTAGGTCAGGTCGGCCCAGGCCACCAGCAGCAGCACATGCCGGTCTCCGGCGGACAGGCCGGCCAGGGCGCCGGCGAGCGGGGCCTGGGCGGTCTGGGCGGTGACGCGGTCGTCGGCGCGCTCGGACCAGGAGGCGGCGACCGGGTCCAGTCCGGTGCGGGCGAGCGCGCGCAGGGCCCGCAGCTCGGCGCGGCGCTGCTTGCCGATGAGGTTGGCGGCGATGCCGTAGAGCCAGGGGCGGGCGTTGGGGCGGTCGCTGTCGTAGCGGGCCCGGCCGCGGAAGGCGATCAGGAACGTCTCGGCGGTGATGTCGTCGGCGGTGCCGGTGCCCAGTCGGCGCTGGACGTAGCGGTGGATGTCGGCCGCGTACCGGTCGTACAGCAGCGCGAACAGTTCCGGCTCCGCCAGGGACTGGACGACGATCTCGGCGTCCTGGGGTGGCGCGTGCGGTCCGGTCACGGGGCCTCCATGGGAAGGGTTCGAATGGACATGCCACCCGCTGTTCCCCGAAGGGCGCCGAGGGGTTCACGCCGGCGGCACGGCCGTCCCGAGCCTCCGCCCCAAGGCATTCCGGCCGTACGGGGTCCCGCCCGGACAACGCGGTGGCCCCCGGCGGAAGAACCGCCGGGGGCCACTGTGCGCGGTCGTCGAAGCGACCTCAGACGTTGAAGCCGAGCGCCCGAAGCTGCTCGCGGCCGTCGTCCGTGATCTTGTCCGGGCCCCACGGCGGCATCCAGACCCAGTTGATGCGCAGCTCGTTGACGAGGCCGTCCGTGGCGGACTTGGCCTGGTCCTCGATGACGTCCGTCAGCGGGCACGCCGCGGAGGTCAGGGTCATGTCGATGGTCGCGATGTTCGCGTCGTCGATGTGGATGCCGTAGATCAGGCCCAGATTGACGACGTCGATGCCCAGCTCCGGGTCGACGACGTCGTACAGCGCCTCACGGAGTTCCTCTTCCGAGGCCGGCTTCATCTCAACGGTCTCGCTCATGCCGTCTTCCTTTCGGCGTCGGCGCCCAGCGCCTGGGCCGTCGCGTCCTTCCACGCCATCCAGCTCAGGAGGGCGCACTTGACCCGCGCGGGGTACTTGGAGACGCCGGCGAACGCGACCGCGTCCTCCAGCACCTCCTCCATCGCGTCGTCGGGCTCGATCCTGCCCTTGGACTGCATCAGCTCCAGGAAGGTCTCCTGGATCTTCTGCGCCTCGGCGAGATCCTTGCCGACCAGCAGCTCGTTCAGCACCGACGCGCTCGCCTGGCTGATGGAGCAGCCCTGGCCCTCGTACGAGACATCGCCGATGGTCGTGCCGTCGTACTTCACGCGCAGCGTGATCTCGTCGCCGCACGTGGGGTTCACGTGGTGCACCTCGGCGTCGCCATCCCGCAAGCCCCGCCCGTGCGGGTTCTTGTAGTGGTCCAGGATGACGTCCTGGTACATGGAGTCCAGCTTCACCTTTTCAGCACGCCCCTCAGCCGAAGAAGTTCCGTACGTGCTCCAGGCCGTCGACCAGAGCGTCGATCTCGGCCGGCGTGGAGTACAGATAGAACGACGCTCGCGTGGTCGCAGGAATTCCGTAGCGCAGGCAGACCGGGCGGGCGCAGTGGTGGCCGACCCGGACGGCGATGCCCTGCTCGTCGAGGACCTGGCCCACGTCGTGCGGGTGGATGTCGCCGAGCGTGAAGGAGATCGCGGCGCCGCGGTCCTCGGCCGTGGTGGGGCCGATGATCCGCAGGTCGGGGACCTCCGCCAGCCGCTTCACCGCGTACTCGGTGAGCGCGTGCTCGTGGGCGAGGATCTTGTCCATGCCGATCGAGTTGAGGTAGTCGATCGCCGCGCCCAGACCGACCGCCTGCGCGATCGGCGGGGTGCCCGCCTCGAACTTGTGCGGGGCGGGGGCGTACGTCGACGAGTGCATCGACACGGTCTCGATCATCTCGCCGCCGCCGAGGAACGGAGGCAGGTCCTCCAGCAGTTCCTGGCGGCCCCACAGGACGCCGATGCCGGTCGGGCCGCACATCTTGTGGCCGGTGAAGGCCACGAAGTCGGCCTGGAGCGCCTGCACGTCCACCGGCATGTGCGGCGCGGCCTGGGAGGCGTCGACGCAGACCAGCGCGCCGACCTCCTGGGCTCGGCGGACTATCGCCTCGACCGGGTTGACGGTGCCCAGGATGTTCGACACCAGCACGAAGGAGACGATCTTCGTCTTCTCGGTGATGATCTCGTCGATGTTCGACAGGTCGAGGCGGCCGTCGTCGGTCAGGCCGAACCACTTCAGCTTCGCGCCCGTGCGCTGCGCCAGCAGCTGCCACGGCACGATGTTGGAGTGGTGCTCCATCTCGGTGATGACGATCTCGGTGTCCGAGTCCACCCGGTAGGGCTCATCGGCCCAGCCGAGCATGTTCGCCACGAGGTTCAGCGACTCGGAGGCGTTCTTGGTGAAGATCACCTCGTCGCGGCTGGGCGCGTTGATGAACGCGGCGACCTTGTCGCGCGCGCCCTCGTACAGCGCCGTGGCCTCCTCGGCGAGCACATGCACACCGCGGTGGACATTGGCGTTGTAGCGCTCGTAGTACTCGTTGAGTGCGTCCAGCACCTGGCGCGGCTTCTGCGAGGTCGCGGCGTTGTCCAGGTACACGAGCTTCTTGCCGTCGTGGATCACTCGGTCCAGGACGGGGAAGTCCTTGCGGATCGCCTCGGTGTCGAGGAGGCCCGGCAGCTGTGTCACGCGGATGCGCCACCCTTCGTGTATGCCTCGTAGCCCTCGTTCTCCAGCTTGTCGGCGAGCTCGGCGCCGCCGGACTCCACGATGCGGCCCGCGGAGAACACGTGGACGAAGTCGGGCTTGATGTAGCGCAGGATGCGCGTGTAGTGGGTGATCAGCAGGGTGCCGACCTCGCCGGTCTCGCGGACGCGGTTGACGCCCTCGGAGACGACCCGCAGCGCGTCGACGTCGAGGCCGGAGTCGGTCTCGTCGAGGATCGCGACCTTCGGCTTCAGCAGCTCCAGCTGGAGGATCTCGTGGCGCTTCTTCTCACCGCCGGAGAAGCCCTCGTTGACGTTGCGCTCGGCGAAGGCCGGGTCCATGCTGAGGCGCTCCATGGCCTCCTTGACCTCCTTCACCCAGGTGCGCAGCTTGGGGGCCTCGCCGCGGATGGCGGTGGCGGAGGTGCGCAGGAAGTTGGAGACCGAGACGCCGGGGACCTCGACCGGGTACTGCATCGCCAGGAACAGGCCCGCGCGGGCGCGCTCGTCGACGGACATCTCCAGGACGTCCTCGCCGTCGAGCAGCACGGTGCCGCCGGTGATCGTGTACTTGGGGTGGCCCGCGAGGGAGTAGGCGAGGGTCGACTTGCCGGAGCCGTTGGGGCCCATGATGGCGTGCGTCTCGCCCTGCTTCACGGTGAGGTCGACGCCCTTGAGGATCTCCTTCGTGGCGTTGTCGGCCTCGACGGTGACGTGCAGGTCTCGGATTTCAAGCGTTGCCATGGGTGCCTCAGGACTCCTGGGTGAGGGAGACGAGCACGTCGTCCCCTTCGATCTTTACGGGGTATACGGGGACGGGGCGCGTCGCGGGAAGGCCGGACGGCTTGCCGGTGCGGAGGTCGAACGCGGAGCCGTGCAGCCAGCACTCGATCTGGCAGTCCTCCACCTCGCCCTCGGAGAGCGAGACGTTCGCGTGCGAGCAGATGTCGTGGATGGCGAACACCTCCCCCTCGGTACGGACGACCGAGACCGGCGTGCCGTCGAGTTCCACCCGCTTCGGGGTGTCCTCCTCCAGCTCGCTCAGTCCGCACGCCCGTACGAAGCGGGCACGGTCGAAGGTGGTCATGCGACCGACGCCTCCAGCTCCTCGTCGATCTTGGCGATCAGGCGCTCCTCGATGTCCGGGACACCGATCTGCTGGACCAGCTCGGCGAAGAAGCCGCGGACGACGAGGCGGCGCGCCTCGTGCTCCGGGATACCGCGGGCCATCAGGTAGAAGAGCTGCTCGTCGTCGAAGCGGCCGGTGGCGCTCGCGTGGCCCGCGCCGACGATCTCCCCGGTCTCGATCTCCAGGTTCGGCACCGAGTCGACGCGCGCGCCGTCCGTCAGGACGAGGTTGCGGTTCATCTCGTAGGTGTCCGTGCCCTCGGCGGCGGCCTCGATCAGCACGTCACCGATCCAGACCGCGTGCGCGGCCTCACCCTGGAGGGCGCCCTTGTAGACGACGTTGGACTTGCAGTGCGGCACGTTGTGCGTGACCAGCAGGCGGTGCTCCTGGTGCTGGCCGGCGTCGGTGAAGTAGAGGCCGAACAGCTCGGCCTCGCCGCCGGGGCCCGCGTAGGTGATGCGCGGGTGCAGGCGGACGACGTCACCGCCGAAGGTGACGACGACCGACTTGAAGGAGGCGTCGCGGCCGATCAGCGTGTTGTGCTGGGCGATGTGCACGGCCTTGTCGTCCCAGTCCTGGACAGAGACGACGGTCAGCTTGGCGCCGTCGCCCAGGACGTAGTCGACGTTGGCGGCGAGCACGGCGTCACCGGTGTGGTCGATGACGACGACGGCCTCGGCGAAGGCGCCCAGCTCGATCACCTGCTGCCCGAAGGCGGTCCCGCCCTGGCCGTGCACCGCGATGCGGATCGGCTCGGTGAGGACGGTCTCCTTGGGGACGGTGACGACGGACGCCTGCTCGAAGGCGGAGTAGGCCTGGGCGGCGACGCGGTCCACGGGGGTGCCGGCCTTGCCGAGCCGCGCGTCGTCGCGGCCGACGGTCTCGACGGTGACGCCCTCGGGGGCCTCGACGGTGACCTTCACACCGTCGCCGGCGGCGACGGCGGTGCCGTCGTGCAGTCCGCGCAGACGCTCCAGCGGGGTGAACCGCCACTCCTCCTCACGGCCGTGCGGGACCGGGAAGTCCGCGACGTCGAAGGACGGGGGCGCGCTCATGCGCGAGACGACGGTCGACTCCGCGGCGACCGCGATCGAGCCGGCGGTGGTGGAGCCCACCGGGAGATTCTGAGCCTCAGCCATGGCTGTCGTTGTGCTCTCTTTCCTACGTCAGTTGAGATCCTCGGCCCGCCCGAGAGGGGGCGGGCCGCTGCTGCCGGGAGGCGGGCGTCAGCCGACCGCGCCTTCCATCTGCAGCTCGATCAGCCGGTTGAGCTCGAGGGCGTACTCCATGGGCAGCTCCTTCGCGATGGGCTCGACGAAGCCGCGCACGATCATCGCCATCGCCTCGTCCTCGGAGAGACCGCGGCTCATCAGGTAGAAGAGCTGGTCCTCGGAGACCTTGGAGACGGTGGCCTCGTGGCCCATGGACACGTCGTCCTCGCGGACGTCGACGTACGGGTACGTGTCCGAGCGGGAGATGGTGTCGACGAGCAGCGCGTCGCACAGCACGTTCGACTTGGAGCCGGGGGCGCCCTCGCCGATCTCGATGAGACCGCGGTAGGAGGTACGGCCGCCGCCGCGCGCCACCGACTTGGAGACGATGTTGGAGGACGTGTTCGGGGCCATGTGGACCATCTTGGCGCCGGCGTCCTGGTGCTGGCCCTCGCCCGCGAAGGCGATGGACAGGGTCTCGCCCTTGGCGTGCTCGCCCATCAGGTAGACGGCCGGGTACTTCATCGTCACCTTGGAGCCGATGTTGCCGTCGACCCACTCCATGGTCGCGCCCTCGTAGGCGACGGCGCGCTTGGTGACCAGGTTGTAGACGTTGTTCGACCAGTTCTGGATGGTCGTGTAACGGCAGCGGGCGTTCTTCTTGACGATGATCTCGACGACCGCGGAGTGCAGCGAGTCCGACTTGTAGATCGGGGCGGTGCAGCCCTCGACGTAGTGCACGTAGGCACCCTCGTCGACGATGATCAGGGTCCGCTCGAACTGGCCCATGTTCTCGGTGTTGATCCGGAAGTAGGCCTGGAGCGGGATCTCGACGTGCACGCCCTTCGGCACGTAGATGAAGGAGCCGCCGGACCACACCGCGGTGTTCAGCGCGGCGAACTTGTTGTCGCCGGCCGGGATGACGGTGCCGAAGTACTCCTTGAAGAGCTCCGGGTGCTCCTTCAGGGCGGTGTCGGTGTCGAGGAAGATGACGCCCTGCTCCTCCAGGTCCTCACGGATCTGGTGGTAGACGACCTCCGACTCGTACTGGGCGGCGACACCGGCGACGAGGCGCTGCTTCTCGGCCTCCGGGATGCCCAGCTTGTCGTAGGTGTTCTTGATGTCCTCGGGCAGGTCCTCCCAGGACTCCGCCTGCTTCTCCGTGGAGCGCACGAAGTACTTGATGTTGTCGAAGTCGATGCCCGACAGGTCCGAGCCCCAGTTCGGCATGGGCTTCTTCTCGAAGAGCTTCAGACCCTTGAGGCGCAGCTTGGTCATCCACTCCGGCTCGGACTTCTTGTCCGAGATGTCGCGGACGACGGCCTCGCTCAGACCGCGCTTCGCAGCGGCACCGGCCTCGTCGGAGTCGGCCCAGCCGTATTCGTACTTGCCCAGACCCTCGAGTTCGGGGTGGGCAGTCTCCGTGGGGAGAGTCATGCGGGGTTCCTCCCGGCCGTGCTTGCAGATGCGTTCTTGGAAGTCTTCGGGATAAACGTGGTGCAGACGCCGTCGCCGTGGGCGATCGTGGCCAGCCGCTGTACGTGAGTACCAAGCAGCTCGGCGAAAAATTCCGTCTCCGCTTCGCACAGCTGCGGAAACCGCTCGGCGACATGGGCGACCGGGCAGTGGTGCTGGCACAGCTGCTCGCCGGTGGGCGCGCTGCGCGCGGTAGCAGCGTACCCGTCCGCGCTCAAGGCCTTGGCCAGGGCTTCGGTCCGCTCCTCGGGGCCGGCCTGGTCGACGGCCGTGCGGTAGGCGGCGGCCTGAGCGGCGATGCGGGCGCGGGCGAACGCGGCGACCGCCTCGTCGCCGCCCTCGCGCTCGGCGATCCAGCGCAGGGCGTCCATGGCGAGCGTGTCGTAGGACTGGTCGAAGGCGTCCCGGCCGTCGTCGGTCAGGGCGAACACCTTGGCGGGGCGGCCGCGGGTGCGGGCGCCGTACACCCGCCGCTCACGGGCCTCCACGACACCGTCGGCGACCAGTGCGTCGAGGTGCCGGCGGACGGCGGCCTGGGTGAGGCCCAGCCGGCCGGCGAGTTCGGCGACCGTCGACTGGCCGTGGTCCAGGATCGACCGCGCGACCCGGTTGCGCGTCGAGCGCTCCCCGGTCGCGAGCTCCTCCTGCGGGGCCCCTGTGGGGGTCTCCCGAGCCGCACCGACGTTTTTCACAACGCCATTGTTGCGTAATTCCTCGGAGCGTGACAAGCGGCGTCCGAACCGGCGTACGGTGCCCTGCGTCACTTAGGTAAACCTAAGATGACCTGCGGAAACGATCTTTGATCGATCAAAGCAGATCACAGATCCCTGGCGTGCGCCGACCCCTTCCGGGACACTCCCTCACCATGCCCACACCCCCTCCGACCGGCCCTCTTGTCACCCGCGAGACCCTCGCCGCGGACCTCGCCGAGCTGGGTGTCCGACCCGGCGACACCCTGCTCGCGCACACCTCGCTCCGCAGCCTCGGCTGGGTGTGCGGAGGCGCCGTCGCGGTCGTTCAGGCGCTCCTCGACACCCTCGGTCCGGACGGCACCCTGGTCGTCCCCACCCAGACCGCCGACCTGTCCGACCCCGCCGTCTGGGGGAACCCGCCGGTCCCGGATACCGGCGCCGCTGGTCGAGGTGGGCCGCCCGGGCCCGGACGGCTGGGAAGTGGTGACCGAGGTGTCCATCTCCTCCGAGCGGTTCGACGAGCTGGGCCACGACTACGAACGGGACCGCCCCGTCGTCCACGGCAAGGTGGGCGCCGCCGAGGCACGGCTGTTCCCCGTGGCCGACGCGATGGCATACGCGGAGCGCTGGCTGGCGCTGCACCGGCCGCGGGCGCTCGAACCGGAGTGAGCGAACCGGCCGTCCTCGGGTGCACTTCCGCACCCGCCCGCCTGAGGCCCCCCGCGGCTACCTAGACTCTGGAACCATGCGAAACGAGCCCGTGCTCCAGGTCCAGGCCCTGGTGAAGCGGTACGGCGACAAGACCGCGGTGGACGGCCTCGACCTGGTGGCCCGGCCGGGCGTCACCGCCGTCCTCGGCCCCAACGGGGCGGGCAAGACGACCACGATCGAGACCTGCGAGGGGTACCGGAGGCCGGACTCCGGCACGGTGCGCGTCCTGGGCCTCGACCCGGTCCGCGACTCCCGCGAGCTGCGTCCGCGCATCGGTGTGATGCTCCAGTCCGGCGGTGTCTACTCGGGAGCGCGGGCCGGCGAGATGCTGCGCCACGTGGCCAGGCTGCACGCCCACCCGCTGGACGTGGACGCGCTGATCGAGCGCCTGGGGCTCGGCTCCTGCGGCCGTACCGCCTACCGGCGGCTGTCGGGCGGGCAGCAGCAGCGGCTCGCGCTGGCCATGGCCGTCGTCGGCCGCCCCGAGCTGGTCTTCCTGGACGAGCCGACCGCCGGTCTCGACCCGCAGGCCCGCCGCGCCACCTGGGAGCTGATCCGGGACCTGCGCGCCGACGGCGTCTCGGTGATCCTCACCACCCACCACATGGACGAGGCCGAGCAGCTGGCCGACGACGTCGCGATCATCGACGCCGGCAAGGTCATCGCCCAGGGCTCGCCCGAGGAGCTGTGCCGCGGCGGCGCCGAGAACACCCTGCGCTTCACCGGCCGCCCCGGCCTCGACGTGGGCGCCCTGCTCAAGGCGCTCCCCGCGGACTGCACGGCCGCCGAGCTGACCCCCGGGTCCTACCGGGTGGTCGGCAAGATCGATCCCCAGCTGCTGGCGACGGTCACCTCCTGGTGCGCCCAGCACGGCGTGATGCCGGACCGGATCTCCGTCGAGCGGCACACGCTCGAAGACGTCTTCCTCGAGCTCACCGGCAAGGAGCTGCGCTCGTGACCACCCCCGGCACCTACGCGCCGAAGCCCGGCGCCGCGCCGCTGCCCCGCATGATCGCCGCGCAGGCCGCGCTGGAGACGAGGATGCTGCTCCGCAACGGCGAGCAGCTGCTGCTGACGGTGATCATCCCGACCCTGCTGCTGGTGCTGTTCAGCACCGTCGACGTCGTCGACACCGGCCCCGGCGAGGCCGTCGACTTCCTCGCCCCCGGCATCCTGGCGCTCGCCGTGATGTCGACGGCGTTCACCGGCCAGGCCATCGCCACCGGCTTCGAGCGCCGCTACGGCGTACTGAAGCGGCTGGCGTCCTCGCCGCTGCCGCGCTGGGGCCTGATGACCGCCAAGACGGTGTCCGTGCTGGTCACCGAGGTGCTCCAGGTGCTCCTGGTGACGGCGATCGCGTTCGCGCTGGGCTGGTCGCCGCACGGCGACCCGCTCGCCGTGGTGCTGCTCCTGGTGCTCGGCACCGCCGCCTTCTCCGGGCTCGGACTGCTGATGGCGGGCACCCTGAAGGCCGAGGCGACGCTGGCCGCCGCCAACCTGGTGTTCCTGCTGCTGCTGGTGGGCGGCGGGGTCATCGTGCCGCTGGACAGGTTCCCGCCCGCCGCCCAGGACGTGCTCGGGCTGCTGCCGATCTCCGCGCTGTCGGACGGACTGCGGGACGTGCTCCAGCACGGCGCCGGGATGCCGTGGGGGAACCTGGCGATCCTCGCGGTGTGGGCCGTGGCGGGCCTGGCGGCGGCGGGAAGGTTCTTCCGCTGGGAGTAGGCCGTACGACGCCGTACGACCTGTTTCACACCCCTAGTGAAAGCGTGCACAAGCGGCCCCCTACGATGGTGCGCGTGCCAAAGTTGACCCGCGCCGACGCCGAAGCGGCGTTGCGCAACCCGCTCGCCTTCATCGCCGCACGCTGGACCCCCACCACCAGGACGGTTCAGCGGGCGGCTCTCGCCGCGCTCGTCATGTCGGTGGTCATCGTGGTCACCGGGGGCGCGGTGCGGCTCACCGGCTCCGGCCTCGGCTGCCCGACCTGGCCCAAGTGCACCGCCGACTCGCTCACCACGACCCGGGAGATGGGTCTGCACGGCGTGATCGAGTTCGGCAACCGCATGCTGACGTACGTGCTGTGTGCCGCGGTCGGCTGGGCGATCATCGCCGCGCGGGCGACCGATCCGCTGCGGCGCGGCCTCACCCGGCTGGGCTGGCTCCAGTTCTGGGTCGTGATGGGCAACGCGATCCTCGGCGGTGTGGTCGTGCTGGTCGGCCTCAACCCGTACACGGTCGCCGCGCACTTCCTGCTGTCGTCCGCGCTGATCGCGGTCGCCACGGTGATGTGGCAGCGCGCCCGGGAGGGCGACGGGACGCCGCGCCCGCTGGTCGGCGCCTCGGTGCGGCAGCTGGTGTGGGTGCTGGTCGTCGTCACCGTGCTGCTGATCGCCGTCGGCACGGTCGTCACCGGCGCGGGCCCGCACGCGGGTGACTCCAGCGATGTGCCGCGCATGCCGGTGGACTGGGAGACGGTCACCAAGCTGCACGCGGTGCTGGCGTGGATCGTGGTGACGCTGACGTTCGCGCTGTGGTTCGTGCTGAAGGCGGTGGACGCGCCGAGCGGCCCCCTGCACCGCACCCGCGACCTGTTCCTGATCCTGCTCGCACAGGGCGCGATCGGCTACGTCCAGTACTTCACCGACCTCCCCGAGGTCCTGGTCGGCGCCCACATGCTCGGCTCCTGCCTGGTGTGGATCGGCACCCTGCGAGTGCTGCTGGCCCTCCGCGAGCGCCCCGCACCCGACGAGGCCCCCGTACCCCCACAGCCGAACCGGGCTCTGGCCGAGGCCTGAGCGCGGGGTCCGAGCTCGGCGCCCGACCGGCCCCCCTCGCGCCCCACCCCGCCGAGCATCCCTCACTCCAGCCCGTAGACCCGCCGAGCGCCCCTCACTCCAGCCCGTAGACCCGCCGAGCGTTCCCCGCCGCGATCAGGCCCGCCACCCGTTGGGCGTCCGTGAGGGACCAGGCGCCCTCGGCCACCCAGCCGCCGAGCACTCGGGCCAGGGCCTCGCGGAACAGCCGGGCGCCCACGACGTGCAGTTCGGGCAGGCGCTGGCCGCCACTGGAGAAGAGGATCTTGCCGAACGGGGCCAGTTCCAGGATCTCGGCGAGGACGGTGGCCGCGCGGGCGCCGGTGCGCACCAGGGCGGCGCCGGAGTCGGCGTAGACATGCGGGAAGACGCCGGCCAGATGGGCCGCGTGCCGGTGGTACGGGTAGCCGTGCAGCAGCACCAGATCGGTGCCGAGGCCCGCAGTGGCGCGGACGAAGTCGGTGAGCAGCACCGGATCCGTCCGGTCGATCCGCAGCCCGGGCTCCCCGAGCCCGGCGTGCAGCTGGAGCGGCCGGCCGGTGGCGACCGCGCTCCACAGCAGATGCCGCAGCAGCACCGGGTCGCTCAGCTCGCCGCCGACCCGGCGGCCGGCCAGCCAGCGTCCCGCGGCGCCGCGAACCTCGCCGGGGCCCGGCGGTTCGGGGGCGAGGGCGAGGCCGTGCCGTACGCCCGCGACCGAGGTGAAGGCGACGGCGTTCGCGGCGGCGCCGTGCACCGACTCGGCGAGGTTGGCGAGGAAGGACTCGACGGTGCCGGAGGTGTCGGCGACCTGCTCGGCCAGCTGCTCCAGCCGGACGATCTCCCGGGCCTCGGCGGCGGAGGCGGAGGCCAGCTCATGGGGGCCGGTGAGGTCGCCGGGCAGGCCGGTGTCGACGAGGTAGGTGGTGATGCCGCTGCCGCGCAGCAGCCGCCGGCCGGCCTCCAGGACGCCCAGTTCGCGGCGCCGGGCGAGGTAGCGGGCGGGCGGGCAGTGCGGTTCCAGGCCGAGCAGGGGCGGGCACCAGCGCCGTACCGCGAACCCGGTCTGGGTGTCGAAGAGGGTGGTGCCGGGCGCGGGCGGGCCCTCGGTGCGGGCCAGCTGGGCCTCGAAGGTGCCGAGGCCCAGCTCCGTTCTCAGTACGCCGTGGCAGTACTGGTCCACGAGGGACGGCGTTTCGATCATCCGGACTCCCGTGACTGGACCGCGTGACTCTACGAGTCCTAACGGGTGAACCGGGCGTCAGGTACTGCGGTCGCACACCCCGTGCGAACCGCGTGCGGTGTCAGCCGTTCGCCGGACCGCCCACCTGGATGCCCGCCATCCGGGACCACTCGTACGGGCCGGTCCTCACCTTGGCGGCGAACTCGCCGTCGAACTCCTCGTGGGCGGTGATGCCCGACTTCGCCACGGCCTGCTGGGCGATCTCGTAGGAGGGGGCCACCAGGTCGCCCCAGCCGCCGTCCTCACCGACGAGGACGATCCGGGCGCCGCGCTGACCGATGTACGCCACCTGGCCCTCGGCCCCGCCGTGTGCCTTGGAGAAGGCGCTGATCCGCTTGGCGAGCCGGGCCACCGTGCGCTCGGCCTTCGCGTCAACCTGCTGCGTGTCTGCCATGGCCAGGATGCTACCGATGGGTAGATCAAACGGCGACGGGCGGGGTGCGTGGCCTTGGCCACGCACCCCGCCCGTCGGCCGGTACGCAAGGTGTCTAGCGCAGGAAGGGGTCCACCGCGACCGCGACGAAGAGCAGCGAGACATAGGTGATGGACCAGTGGAACAGGCGCATCTCCTTCAGCTTCGCGCCGGTCACCTCGGCCTTCGCCCGGTTCTGCAGCGCGTGCGCCTCCCACAGCCACCAGCCGCCGGCGGCCAGCGCGACCGCCGTGTAGAACCAGCCGGTGTAGCCGAGCGGGGTGAGCAGCAGGGAGACGGCGACCATCACCCAGCTGTAGATCACGATCTGCCTGGCGACGACCTTGTTGGAGGCGACGACCGGCAGCATCGGCACACCGACGCGGGCGTAGTCCTCCTTCACCTTCATGGACAGCGGCCAGTAGTGCGGCGGCGTCCAGAAGAAGATCACCATGAAGAGGATGACCGGGGCCCAGGAGAGCGAGTTCGTCACCGCGGTCCAGCCGATCAGCACCGGCATGCAGCCCGCGATGCCGCCCCACACGATGTTCTGCGCGGTGCGGCGCTTGAGGATCATCGTGTAGACGACGACGTAGAAGAGGAGCGCGCCGAGGGAGAGCCAGGCCGACAGCCAGTTGACGGTGAGGCCGAACAGGAGCGTGGAGACCACCGCGAGGGTGATGCCGAAGGCGAGGCACTCGCGCGGGCTGACCATGCCGGTGACCAGCGGACGCTGGGACGTGCGGTCCATCAGCGCGTCGATGTCGCGGTCGATGTACATGTTCAGCGCGTTCGCGCCGCCGGCGGAGAGGTACCCGCCGACACAGGTGAGCAGCACCAGACCGAGGTCGGGCACGCCCTGCTCGGCGAGGAACATCACCGGCACCGTGGTGATCAGCAGCAGCTCGATGATCCGCGGCTTGGTCAGCGCCACGAACGCCTTCGCACGGGCCCCGAACGGCCGGTGACTCGGGCTCTGGCTCGTCCCGATTTCCCCCATCGCCTTGACGGCATGGGAGGTGCCCCCATCCGCAGGACGGGATTCAACGGCCGTCACGCACACCCCTGACAGAGACATCCCAGCAAGCCCCCGGTGTGAAGTCCCGGTAAAGGCTCGCGCGTACCACGCCACTGTAGACGTTGCCCATACCCCGATCTTCGCGGGGGTGGGGTCGTGTTGGGCGGCGCACTGCGGCGCATGGCGGAGGCTCGGAAACGATCATTCGGCCGAGCGATCGGCCACCCGCTCAGATGTGCGCCCGATGACCGTCGGGTGACCCCTACATGTGCGCCGGATGAGCGTCGATTGAGCGGTCAGATGAGCACCTTCGTATTCACTTGGCGAAGTCGGTACGGCCCAGTCAGGAGGCGGATCCCCGCGAGTCCCGGCAGTCTGGAATGACTCGAAAAAATGCACGTTCTCACGGGGGTAGGCTCGACAGCGGCCGGTGGGCGCCGAGTGCACCGGCGGTCGGTGTACGCCCAGGACACCGGCATTCGACATGTGGAGAGGAGCCCTGACCCAGGGTGAGCACCAAGCCGACCACCACAGAACTCGAGTGGACCGAGCTGGACCAGCGGGCCGTGGACACCGCCCGAGTCCTCGCCGCCGACGCCGTACAGAAGGTTGGCAACGGCCATCCGGGTACGGCGATGAGCCTGGCACCGGCCGCCTACACCCTCTTCCAGAAGGTGATGCGGCACGACCCGGCGGACGCCGACTGGGTCGCTCGCGACCGGTTCGTCCTATCCGCGGGCCACTCGTCCCTGACCCTGTACACCCAGCTGTACCTGGCCGGCTTCGGCCTGGAGCTGGACGACCTGAAGGCCTTCCGCACCTGGGGTTCGAAGACCCCGGGCCACCCGGAGTACGGCCACACGACGGGCGTGGAGACCACCACCGGCCCACTCGGCCAGGGTGTCGCCAACGCTGTCGGCATGGCCATGGCCGCCCGCTACGAGCGCGGCCTGTTCGACCCGGAGGCCCCCGCCGGGGAGTCCCCCTTCGACCACTACGTCTACTGCATCGCCGGTGACGGCTGCCTCCAGGAGGGCATCTCCGCCGAGGCGTCCTCGCTCGCCGGCCACCAGAAGCTCGGCAACCTGATCCTGCTGTGGGACGACAACCACATCTCGATCGAGGGTGACACGGAGACGGCCGTCTCCGAGGACACCGTCAAGCGCTACGAGGCCTACGGCTGGCACGTCCAGCGCGTGGCGGCCCAGGACAACGGCGACCTGGACCCGAAGGCCATCTTCGAGGCGATCCAGCAGGCCAAGGCGGTCACGGACCGGCCGTCCTTCATCGCCATGCGCTCGATCATCGCCTGGCCGGCCCCGAACGCCCAGAACACCGAGGCCGCGCACGGCTCGGCGCTCGGCGACGACGAGGTCGCGGCCACCAAGCGGGTCCTCGGCTTCGACCCTGAGCAGACCTTCGAGGTCTCCGACGAGGTCATCGGCCACACCCGCCAGGCCCTCGACCGCGGCCGCCAGGCCAAGGCCGAGTGGGAGAAGTCCTTCCAGGAGTGGCGCAACAACAACCCGGAGCGCGCCGCCGAGTACGACCGCATCGCCCAGGGCGAGCTGCCGGCCGGCTGGGAGGAGAAGCTCCCGGTCTTCGAGCCCGGCAAGGGCGTCGCCACCCGCGCCGCCTCCGGCAAGGTGCTCCAGGCGCTCGGCGAGGTCGTCCCCGAGCTGTGGGGCGGCTCCGCCGACCTGGCCGGCTCGAACAACACGACGATCGACAAGACGTCGTCGTTCCTGCCCGCCGGCAACCCGCTGCCGGAGGCCGACCCGTACGGCCGCACGATCCACTTCGGCATCCGCGAGCACTCCATGGCCGCGGAGATGAACGGCATCGCGCTGCACGGCAACACCCGCGTCTACGGCGGCACCTTCCTGGTGTTCTCCGACTACATGCGCAACGCCGTGCGCCTGTCGGCCCTGATGCACCTGCCGGTGACGTACGTGTGGACGCACGACTCGATCGGTCTGGGCGAGGACGGCCCGACCCACCAGCCGGTGGAGCACCTGGCCTCGCTGCGCGCCATCCCGGGCCTGAACGTGGTCCGCCCGGCCGACGCCAACGAGACCGCGATCGCCTGGCGCGAGATCCTCAAGCGCTGGACGAAGGAGTTCGGCAAGGGCGCCCCGCACGGCCTCGCGCTGACCCGCCAGGGCGTGCCGACCTACGAGCCCAACGACGACGCGGCCAAGGGCGGCTACGTGCTGTTCGAGGCGGACGGCGGCGAGCCGCAGGTGATCCTGATCGCCACCGGCTCCGAGGTGCACATCGCCGTCGAGGCGCGCGAGCAGCTCCAGGCCTCCGGTGTGCCGACCCGCGTGGTGTCGATGCCGTCGGTCGAGTGGTTCGAGGAGCAGGACCAGGGGTACCGGGACAGCGTCCTGCCTCCGGCCGTGAAGGCGCGGGTCGCGGTCGAGGCCGGGATCGGTCTCACCTGGCACAAGTACGTCGGTGACGCCGGCCGCATCGTTTCCCTGGAGCACTTCGGCGCGTCCGCCGACGGCAAGGTCCTCTTCCGCGAGTACGGCTTCACCGCGGAGAACGTGGCCGCCGTGGCCCGGGAATCGCTCGACGCCGCCCAGCGCTGACGCCCATATACGACACGTAGGAGATGCAATTTCCATGACAGACGCACTCAAGCGCCTCTCCGAGGAGGGCGTCGCGATCTGGCTGGACGACCTGTCGCGCAAGCGGATCACCTCCGGCAACCTCGCGGAGCTGATCGACCAGCAGCATGTCGTCGGCGTCACCACCAACCCGACCATCTTCCAGAAGGCGATCTCCGAGGGCGACGGCTACGACCAGCAGCTGTCCGACCTGGCCGCCCGCAAGGTGACGGTCGAAGAGGCCATCCGCATGATCACCACGGCGGACGTCCGGGACGCGGCCGACATCCTGCGCCCGGTCTTCGACGCCACCGGCGGCCAGGACGGCCGGGTCTCGATCGAGGTCGACCCGCGGCTGGCGCACAACACCAAGGCGACGGTCGCCGAGGCCAAGCAGCTCGCCTGGCTGGTCGACCGGCCGAACACGCTGATCAAGATCCCGGCCACCGAGGCGGGCATCCCGGCGATCGCCGAGGTGATCGGCCTGGGCATCAGCGTCAATGTGACGCTGATCTTCTCGCTGGAGCGCTACCGCAAGGTCATGGACGCCTACCTCTCCGGTCTGGAGAAGGCGAAGGAGCGGGGTCTCGACCTCTCCCTGATCCACTCGGTGGCGTCCTTCTTCGTGTCCCGCGTGGACACCGAGATCGACAAGCGGATCGACGCGCTCGGCACCGACGAGGCCAAGGCCTCGCGCGGCAAGGCGGCCCTCGCCAACGCCCGGCTCGCCTACCAGGCGTACGAGGAGATCTTCTCCTCCGACCGCTGGAGCGCGCTGGAGAGCGCGGGCGCCAACAAGCAGCGTCCGCTGTGGGCGTCGACCGGTGTGAAGGACCCGGCGTACAAGGACACCCTGTACGTCGACGACCTGGTCGCGCCGAACACCGTGAACACCATGCCGGAGGCCACCCTGGTGGCCGCCGACGACCACGGCGAGATCACCGGCAACACCATCGCCGGCACCTACGAGCAGGCCCGTGCCGAACTGGACGCGGTCGAGAAGCTCGGCATCTCGTACGACGATGTCGTGCAGCTCCTGGAGAAGGAGGGCGTCGAGAAGTTCGAGGCGTCCTGGAACGACCTGCTGGCGTCTACCGAGGCCGAGCTGAAGCGCCTCGCCCCCTCGGAGGGCTGAAATCTTGTCAAGCAGCAACCCGCTGCGTGACCCCGCAGACCGACGGCTCCCGCGTATCGCGGGGCCGTCGGGCCTGGTCATTTTCGGCGTCACGGGTGATTTGTCACGTAAAAAGCTGATGCCCGCCGTGTACGACCTCGCGAACCGCGGACTGCTGCCGCCGGGCTTCTCGCTGGTCGGCTTCGCACGCCGCGACTGGGAGCACGAGGACTTCGCCCAGGTCGTGCACGACGCCGTCAAGGAGCACTCCCGCACCCCGTTCCGCGAGGAGGTCTGGCAGCAGCTCATCCAGGGCATGCGCTTCGTCCAGGGCACTTTCGACGACGACGAGGCCTTCGAGAAGCTGCGCGCCACGATCGAGGAGCTGGACAAGGCGCAGGGCACCGGCGGCAACTTCGCCTTCTACCTGTCCGTGCCGCCCGGCTCCTTCCCGGTGGTCATCCAGCAGCTGAAGAAGCACGGGCTGGCCGACCAGACGGGCGGTTCCTGGCGCCGCGCGGTCATCGAGAAGCCGTTCGGCCACGACCTGAAGTCGGCCGAGGAGCTGAACAAGGTCGTCCACGAGGTCTTCGCCTCGGACCAGGTCTTCCGCATCGACCACTACCTGGGCAAGGAGACCGTCCAGAACATCCTGGCGCTGCGCTTCGCCAACACGATGTTCGAGCCGATCTGGAACCGGTCCTTCGTGGACCATGTGCAGATCACGATGGCCGAGGACATCGGCATCGGCGGCCGGGCCGGCTACTACGACGGCATCGGGGCCGCCCGAGACGTCATCCAGAACCACCTGCTCCAGTTGCTCGCGCTGACCGCGATGGAGGAGCCCGCCTCCTTCGACGCGGACGCGCTGGCCGCGGAGAAGACCAAGGTGCTCGGCGCGGTACGGCTGCCGAAGGACCTGGGCCGGGACACCGTGCGCGCGCAGTACTCGGCCGGCTGGCAGGGCGGCGCCAAGGCCGTCGGCTATCTGGAGGAGGAGGGCACCGACCCCGACTCCAAGACCGACACCTACGCCGCGATCAAGGTGGGCATCGACAACCGCCGCTGGGCGGGCGTCCCGTTCTACCTGCGCACCGGCAAGCGCCTGGGCCGCCGGGTGACGGAGATCGCGGTGGTCTTCCAGCGCGCCCCGCACTCCCCCTTCGACACCACGGCGACGGAGGAGCTGGGCCAGAACGCGATCGTCATCCGTGTCCAGCCCGACGAGGGCGTCACCGTCCGCTTCGGCTCCAAGGTGCCGGGCACCTCGATGGAGATCCGGGACGTGTCGATGGACTTCGCCTACGGCGAGTCGTTCACGGAGTCGAGCCCGGAGGCGTACGAGCGGCTGATCCTGGACGTGCTGCTCGGGGACTCGAACCTCTTCCCGCGCACCGAGGAGGTCGAGCTGTCCTGGAAGATCCTCGACCCGATCGAGGAGTACTGGGACACGCACGGCAGGCCGGCCCAGTACCCGGCCGGTACCTGGGGTCCCGTCGAGGCCGACGAAATGCTGGAGCGAGACGGACGGAGCTGGCGCCGGCCATGAAGATAGACCTCACGGACACCACCTCCAGCAAGATCAACAAGGCGCTGGTGCAGGGCCGCCGAGCCATCGGCACCCCGGCCGTCGGCATGGTGCTCACGCTGGTCATCGTCACCGACGAGGAGAACGCCTACGACGCTCTGAAGGCCGCGAACGACGCCTCGCGCGAGCACCCCTCGCGCACCCTCGTGGTCGTCAAGCGCGTCTCGCGCACCCCGCGCGACCGGACGCAGTCCCGGCTGGACGCCGAGGTCCGGGTCGGCGCGGACGCCGGCACCGGCGAGACCGTGGTGCTGCGGCTGTACGGCGAGGTGGTCGACCACGCCCAGTCGGTGGTGCTGCCGCTGCTGCTGCCCGACGCCCCCGTGGTCGTCTGGTGGCCGGTGAACGCGCCGCTGGATCCGGCGAACGACCCGCTGGGCGCGCTGGGCCAGCGCCGGGTCACCGACACCTACGCGGCCGAGCAGCCGGTGCGGGAGCTGACCGCCCGCTCCAAGACGTACACCCCCGGCGACACCGATCTGTCGTGGACCCGCATCACGCCCTGGCGTTCGATGCTGGCCGCGGCCCTGGACCAGGTCGTCTGCCAGGTGCAGGCCGTCGAGGTCGAGGGCGAGGAGTTCAACCCGAGCTGCGAGCTGCTGGCGATGTGGCTCGCGGACCGGCTGGACGTGCCCGTCAAGCGCTCGGTGTCGGCCGGCCCCGGTCTGACGGCCGTCCGCATGGAGACCGACTGCGGCCCGATCGTGCTGGACCGCGCCGACGGCTCGCTGGCGACGCTGTCCATCGAGGGCCAGCCGGGCCGGGCGGTGGCGCTCAAGCGGCGTGAGACCGCCGAGCTGATCGCGGAGGAGCTGCGCCGGCTGGACCCGGACGACACCTACGCCTCGGCACTGCGGTTCGGTGTGGAGCGCCTGACGACGGCGTCCGCGGAGCCCGCCCCCGCGCACGCGGCGGACCCGGTGGCCTCCGAGGACCCGGTCGTCTCCGAGGAGGAGGCGGTCGCGGTGCGGGAGCCCGAGGAGAAGGCCGCGAAGGCACCCGCGAAGAAGGCCGCCAAGAAGGCCCCGGCGAAGAAGGCGGCGGCGAAGTGAGCACTCCGCAGCTGGTCGTGCACCGCGACAAGGAGCTGATGGCGCAGGCCGCGGCGGCCCGGCTGATCACGAAGATCGTGGACGCCCAGGCCTCGCGCGGCTACGCGTCCATCGTGCTCACCGGCGGCCGCAACGGCAACGGTCTGCTCGCCGCGCTGGCCGCCGCGCCCGCGCGGGACGCCGTGGACTGGGGCCGGCTCGAACTGTGGTGGGGTGACGAGCGGTTCCTGCCCGAGGGCGACCCCGAGCGCAATGTCACCCAGGCCCGGGAGGCGCTGCTCGACTCGGTGCCGCTGGACCCGAAGCGCGTGCACGCCATGCCTGCCTCGGACGGCCCGTACGGCTCCGACGTGGACGCGGCGGCCGCCGCCTACGCGGAGGAGCTGGCCCGCGCGGCCGGTCCCGAGAACCACGGCGCGGTGCCGGCGTTCGACGTGCTCATGCTGGGCGTCGGACCCGACACGCATGTGGCCTCGCTCTTCCCGGAGCTGCCAGCGGTGCGCGAGACCGAGCGCACGGTCGTCGGCGTCCACGGCGCGCCGAAGCCCCCGCCGACGCGGGTCACCCTCACCCTCCCGGCGATCCGGGCGGCCCGTGAGGTGTGGCTGCTGGCGGCCGGCGAGGACAAGGCGAACGCCGCGGCGATCGCCCTCTCGGGCGCGGGCGAGATCCAGGCCCCGGCGGCGGGCGCCCACGGCCGCTCCCGCACCCTGTGGCTCCTGGACACGGCGGCGGCCTCACAGCTGCCGCGATCGCTGTATCCGCCGGCGTCGCCCTGACGCACGGCACCGACGACGCCGGGCCCGCTCGCCGCGGGCCCGGCGTCGTCATGTCTCAGCCCAGCTTGGGGAACTCGTAGTCGCGCCAGTCGTCGGGTTCGTCCTGGATCTCCCGCAGGAGGTCGGCGAAGACGTCGCCGTCGAAGAGCAGTCCGTTGAACTCCGTCGGGATGCGGACGTCGTTGATGACGGCCGTGGGCGTGCCGGGTCCCTCGGGCTCCTCGGTTCCTCCCGCGCGCTCGTAGGCCTTCTCGGAGGCGGTCACGAAGGCGCGGTACCTCATGGTCCTGACCGCGGAGTCGAAGGCCGGACCCCGCAGTCCGTCGACCTGGCCGGCGAGTTCGAGCAGGTAGGCGTCGGTGAAGCCGTCGACGGCCTCCTCGGGCTGGTTGGCGTAGAGCACCTCGTGGTACTCGGCGAACCTGCCTTCCTCCAGGGCGGCTCGCAGGGCGTTGACCGCCTTCTTGGAGCCGCTGCCGCCGACCCGGTCGTCGAGGAAGGACGCCAGGGTGTAGCGAACGCTGGCCTTCCGCTGCAACACCGCCTCCCGCACCTCCTCGGCGGCGCCCGTCGTCTCGAACTCCTCGCAGACCGGGCAGCGGGGGTCCTCGTAGAGGTGGATGGTGAGGGCGGCCGACGGATCGCCCACCACCACGGTCGTGCCGTCCGCCGCCAGCTTCTCCGGCACCTCGGCCGGCCCGTCGTAGGGCACCCGGCGTTCGCCGCAGCCCACGAGCGACATGCCGAGCACGATCACGGTCGCCGCCACAGCGGTCACCGCACGTCTCATTCCCACCCCTTGCCTCTCCTGAAGTCAGCGAGAGGCTAGGGCATTCGAACAGGAACCGCACAGGGGATTCTCGCGGGGGCGGCGGGGGCCTACTTGACCGAGCCCGCCATCACCCCCTGCACGAAGTGCCGCTGGAAGGCGAAGAACACCGCGACCGGTACCACCAGGGACAGGAACGCTCCCGGTGCCAGTACGTCGATGTTGCTGCCGAACTGGCGGATCTGGGACTGGAGTTCGACGGTCAGGGGTTGTGCGGAGCTGTCCGCGAACAGCAGGGCCACCAGCATGTCGTTCCAGACCCACAGGAACTGGAAGATGGCGAGGCTGGCGATGGCCGGCCGGCCCACGGGCAGGACCAGGCGGGTGAAGATCCGCCATTCGCCGCCGCCGTCCATCCGGGCCGCCTCCAGCATCTCCTTCGGCATCTCGGCGAAGTAGTTCCGCAGCAGGAACACCGCGAAGGGCAGTCCGTAGGCGACGTGGAAGAGGACGACGCCGGGAATGGTGCCGAACAGGCCGAGCTGGCCGAAGAGTTTGGCGACCGGCAGCAGTCCGATCTGCACGGGCACCACCAGCAGCGCCACCACGACCAGGAAGAGCGCGTCCCGCCCGGGGAAGTCCAGCCAGGCGAAGGCGTATCCGGCGAGCGCGGCCACGACGACGACCAGCACGGTCGTCGGCACCGAGATGAGGACGGTGTTCCAGAACGCCTGTGTGATGCCCGCGTTCTCCAGCAGCGCGGAGTAGTTGCCGAAGGACAGCCGGCCGGGGCTGGTGAACACCGTCCACCAGCCGCCCTTCGCCGTGTCCTCGGCGGACCGCAGCGAGGACAGGAACAGTCCGGCCAGCGGCGTCATCCACACCAGCCCGACCACCACCAGGAAGGCCTGGACCAGGCCGCTGCCCAGTCCGCGGCGGACCGCGTTCATCGCTGACTCCTTCGGAAGCGCCGGACGTTGAAGACCATCGCCGGGATCACCAGCAGCAGGAGCAGGACCCCGAGCGCGCTGCCGAGCCCCTGGTTGTTGCCGCCGCCGAACGACACCAGCCACATCTGGGTGGCGAGCACGGTCGCGTCCTCCTGCACGGGGCCGGGCGCGATGATGTAGACGAGGTCGAAGACCTTCATCACGTTGATCACGAGCGTCACGAAGACGACCGTCAGCACCGGCGCCAGCAGGGGCACGGTGATCCGCCGGAAGATCTGCCACTCGTTCGCGCCGTCCATCCGCGCCGCCTCCAGCGCGTCCCTGGGCAGCGTGGACAGGCCGGCGCCGATGAGGACCATGGCGAACCCGGTCCAGATCCACAGGTACGCCCCGATGATCGCGGGGGTGACGAGGGCCGGTCCGAGCCAGCTGATCCCCTCGTAGGGCGGGGCGAAGTTGGCGGCCGGCAGCCGCACGGTGTACGCGCCGTCGTCCAGGTCCGCGAAGCGGAAGGAGCCGTCGGACGCGGTGGTCGTGGCGGCGGCCGCCTCGCCGTCGCGGACCGCCTCGACCCGCATCCCCGGCAGCCCGCTCTCCCGCGGGTCGACCCTGCCCTGCTCCCCTCCCCCGCCGGGCGTGAAGTCCAGGTAGACCACGCCGCGCAGTTCACCGGGGGCTGCCGGGCGGCTCGCCGCCGCGCGAGCGGGCTCGGCGCCGCCGGGCAGGTCGGCCGGCCGGACGCCGACCAGCCCGAGCGTCACGCTGTCCCCCGGCGACACGCTCCCGCCGGTCCGGTAGGCCCCGTCCGCCTCCTTCACCAGGCCCTGGCCGTCGCGCGCCCGGGCCGTCGGATAGGACGAGGTGCCCTGGAAGGCGTCGTGGACGGAGACGACGGCGGCGTTCAGCACGCCCTTGTCCGGGTCCTCGTCGTAGGCGAGCCGGAAGATGATCCCGGCCGCGAGGAAGGAGACCGCCATCGGCATGAAGAGCAGCAGCTTGAAGGCGGTCGCCCAGCGGATCCGCTCCACCAGCACGGCGAGGATCAGACCGAGTCCGGTGAGCAGCGCCGGAGCCACGACGACCCAGATCGCCGTGTTGCGTACGGCCTTGAGGGTGGCCGGGTCGCGGAACATCTCGGTGTAGTTCTCGCCGCCGACGAACCGGGTCCCGGAGGCGTCGAAGAGGCTGCGGCCGACGGAGAAGAGCACCGGGTAGACCACCAGCGCGCCCAGCAGGAGCAGCGCGGGCAGGACGAACAGCAGGGCGATGAGCCACCCTCGCCGTCGCGGTCGCGGGCCGCGGGTGCCGCCGCCGGGGGCGGTCGGCGGGCTCGTCGCTTTCATCAGGGTCGTGGTCATGGTCAGTCCCGGTAGGCCTTGGCCGCGGCGGTCTCCAGCGCGGCGGCGGTGGCCTTCGGGTCGGACGGGTCGCGCAGGAAGTCCTGGAGGATCTTCCACTCGCCGGCGCCCTTGGTGCCGCCGAAGGCCGCGGGGGCCTGGTCGGACATGTCGAAGCGGACCGAGTCGCCGGCCGCGACCAGGGACTTGGCGGTGGCGCGGGTGACGTCGTCGCCGTAGGAGGCGAGGTCGACCTTCTTGTTCGGGGAGAGGAAGCCGCCCGCCTCGGCCCAGACGGCCGCGGCCTCCGGTGTGGCCAGGTACTCCACGAGCGCCTGGGCGGCCTTCTGGTTCTTGCCGTCCTTCAGGACGACGGCCGCGTCGCCGCCACTGACCACGGGTGCCGTGCCGCCGCCGACCGCCGGGAACGGGAAGAAGTCGGCGTCCTCGCCGATCGTCCGGCCGAACTGGTCCTTGGCGACCCCGGCGACGAAGTCGCCCTCGTAGACCATGCCGGCTTCCGGCTCCGGGCCGAACACCTTCTCCACCGAGCCGGGGAAGTCGGTGTTCAGGGCGGCCTTGGAGCCGCCGGCGATCAGCTGCTTGTCCTGGAAGAGCTTGCCGAGCGTGGTGAGCGCGTCGACCACCGAGGCGTCGGTCCACTTCAGTTCGTGGGCGGCGAGGGCGTCGTACTTCTCGGGGCCGGCCTGGGAGAGGTAGACGTTCTCGAACCAGTCGGTGAGGGTCCAGCCGTCCTGTCCGGCGACGGAGAAGGCGGCGAGTCCGGAGTCGGAGACGGTCCGTCCGGCCTTCAGCATCTCGTCGTAGGTCTTCGGCGGCTCGACGCCGGCCTGGGCGAGGGCGTCGGGGCTGTACCAGACGGTCGACTTGTGGGCGGCCTTGAAGTAGACGCCGTACAGGGTGCCGTCGACGCTGCCGTAGTCCTTCCAGACCGGCGCGAAGTCGGCGGTCACGGACTGCTGGGTCTTCTGCGAGAGCGGCTTGAGCCAGCCCTGTTCGGCGAACTGCTTGAGCACACCGACCTGCGGGACCATGACGACGTCGGGCGCGTTGCCGCCCTCGATCTTGCTGCCGACGACGGTGGAGACGTTGTCGCCGGTGGAGACGAACTGGGTGGCGGCGCCGGTCTCCTCGGCGAAGGCGTCGAGGACCTTCTGGAAGTTCTTCTGCTCGGCGCCGGACCAGACGCCGGCGACGGTGACCGTCTGGCCGTCGAGCGCCTTGCCGCCGCCGCCGGCCGCGACCGGTTCGCCGCCGCCGCAGGCGGTCGCGCCGAGTGCCAGGACGAGGGCGGTGCAGCCGGTGAGCAGGGTGGTACGTCGTCGCATCATCGTTGATGTCCCTTCGGGAGGAGGTCACGGGATGGCGCAGGGTGCGGGGGGTGTCGGGGGTGACGGGGGTGTGGGGGTGTGGGGTGTGGGGGTGTGGGGGTGTCGGGGGTGGCTCAGGAGGGGAGCGGGAGGTCGTCGATCCACCAGGCCGCCGTCGAGCCGGGCAGCACCCCGGCGGGGCAGGGGCCGCTGGACAGCAGCGGGGTGCCGGAGACCGGTGCCGGCACCGGCGCGGTACCGAAGTTGACGGCGCAGACCAGGTCGTCGCCGCGGGCGAAGGCCAGCACACCGGGCTGGGTGTCGAGCCAGCGCAGCGGGCCCTCGCCCAGCTGGGGCAGCGCGGCGCGCAGTTGGAGGCCGTCGCGGTACAGGTGCCAGAAGGAGCGGGTGTCGGCGAGGGCGCGGTCGGTGGCGTACTCGGCGAAGTACTCCGGCTGCGGCAGCCAGGGCTTGGCGCCCTCCGCGCCGCTGGTGAAGCCGAAGGGCGAGGCCTGGCCGGACCACGGCAGCGGTACCCGGCAGCCGTCGCGGATCCGGGCGCGGCTGCCGGTGCGGTGGAATATCGGGTCGGTGAGCACGTCGTCGGGCAGGTCGACGACCTCGGGCAGGCCCAGTTCCTCGCCCTGGTAGATGTAGGCGGCGCCGGGCAGCGCCAGCATCAGCAGCGCGGCGGCGCGGGCGCGGGCGGCGCCGAGGCCGCTGCCGCCGGGGGCGGGTTCGCCGTAGCGGGTGACGGTGCGGACCTGGTCGTGGTTGTTGAGGACCCAGGTGACCGTGGAGCCGGTGCCGGCGATGTCCTGCATGGCCTCGGAGATGACCTTGCGGAAGGCGTCGGCGTCCCAGGGCGCGCCGAGCAGGTCGAAGAAGAAGGCCTGGTGCAGCTCGTCGGGCCGGACGTAGCGCGCGTGCTCGCGGGCGGTGGGCACGGAGACCTCGCCGACGAGGAGGCGTTCGCGGCCGTCGCGTTCCCAGTACTCCTCGCAGACCGACCGCCAGTGCCGCCACGCGTCGTGGACCTCGGGCTGGTTCCAGGCGAGCGGGTTGACCGAGTCGCGGGTGCGGGCGTCGGCCTCGGGGTCGTCCGAGTCGGGCAGTTCGGGGTGCTTGAACAGGCCGGCGGCGACATCGATGCGGAAGCCGTCGACGCCCCGGTCGAGCCAGAAGCGCAGGATCCGGTCGAACTCGGCGGGCGTCCCGGGGTGGCGCCAGTTCCAGTCGGGCTGTTCGGGCGTGAACATGTGCAGGTACCACTGGCCGGGCCGGCCGTCCGCCTCGGTGACGCGGCTCCAGGCGGGGCCGCCGAACATGGCGTGCCAGTTGTTGGGCGGCTCGGCGCCGTCGGGGCCGCGGCCGTCGGCGAAGTGGAAGCGGGCGCGGGCCGGGCTGCCGGGGGGCGAGGCGAGGGCCTCGCGGAACCACGGGTGCTCGCTGGAGCAGTGGTTGGGGACGATGTCCAGCAGCACCTTGATGCCGAGGCGCCGGGCCGCGGCGACGAGCAGGTCGAACTCGGCGAGGTCGCCGAAGAGCGGGTCGACGTCGCAGTAGTCGGCGACGTCGTAGCCGTGGTCGTGCTGCGGCGAGGGGTAGAAGGGGCTGAGCCAGATCCCGTCGACGCCGAGCTTCTTCAGGTACGGCAGTCCGGCGCGGACGCCGGCGAGATCGCCGACACCGTCGCCGGTGCTGTCCAGGAAGCTGCGGACGTAGACCTGGTAGATCACCGCGTCCCGCCACCAGTGGTGCTTGTTCAACCCGTCGACTCGTCTCTGTGAAGTCTCTGCGGAGGCGCCAAGGCCGCCTGCTGGTTATGCATGCATGTTAAGTAGGCGTGTCGCGAGGGTGTCAACGAACGGACAGAAGCTACTGAGAAGTTGGCCGAGAAAATCCGGACTTATCAGGGCACGAAAAGGCAAGCCGATACGTCGGCGTTACCTAACAAGTAACTAGCGGTGGGAGATGGCGGCCAGCTCGCGGGCCAGCCTGCGCACCGCGGACCCGGGTGTCTGGCGCCCGGCCATCGCGTCGTGCACGACCGCCTGCACCACCAGGCTGACCTGGTCGTAGTGCGGGCTCTTGGGACGCGGCGCGGCCGTCAGCACGCTCTGGCGCAGCGTCGGCAGATACGGGAAGGCGCGGACCAGCGCCGGATCGTCGTAGAGGTCGGCGCGCACGGGCGGCAGCGCGCCGCGGGTGAGGACCTGGCGCTGGACGCGCTCGCTGGTCAGGTGGGCGATCAGGCGCGCGGCGGTGTCCGGATGCCGCGCATGGGCGCTGACGGCGAGGTTGGAGCCGCCGAGGACACTGGTCCCCGGCCCGTCCGGCCCCGGCAGCGGCACGGCGCCGATCTTCCCGGCGACCGCGGAGCCCTCTGCGGAGGCGACGGCGTACGCGTACGGCCAGTTGCGCAGGAAGAGCAGCCGGCCGTCCTGGAACGCCTGCTTGGACTCCTCCTCCTTGTACGTCAGCGCCTCGCGCGGGATCCACCCCTCGCGCACCCCGCGGGCGAGGAACCCGATGCCCTCGCGGGCGGCCGCCGAGTTCACGGTGACCCGCTCGCCCTCGTCACCGAGGATCGTGCCGCCCGCCGAGTAGACGGCCTCGGCCGCGTTGACGGTCAGGCCCTCGTAGGGCAGGAACTGGCCGGCGTAGCCGTCGAGGCCGTGGCGCGGGGCGATGGTCTTCGCGTACCGCTCCAGCTCGGCCCAGGTGCGCGGCGGCGGCACGCCCTCCTCGTCGAGCACGTCCTTGCGGTACAGCAGCAGGCCGGCGTTGGTGACGTACGGGACGGCGTAGAGCCGGCCGTCGTAGGTCGCGGTGTCGACGACCGGCGGCAGGAAGGACTCCAGCGGGAAGCGGTCGGGCGGCAGCGGCCGTATCCAGCCAGCCGCGGCGAACTCCGAGGTCCAGTCGACGTCGATGTTGAGCACGTCGAACCGGCTGCGGTCGCCGCCGCGCAGGTCCGTGGCCAGCTGCGCGTGCGTCTCGTCGGCGGAGTCCGGCAGCTCCACGAGCGTGACCCGCTCGCCGGGATGCCGGCGGTTCCAGCCCTCGAGGAGCGGGCCGAGATAGCCGGTGAGGTCCCCGGCGGTGGCCAGGGTGAGCGGGCCGCGCCCGCCGTCGCCGTGGCCGTCCTGCGCCCGCGCGCCGGAGGCGGCGTGACCGGTCAGCAGCACCACGAGGACGAGGAGGCCCCTACCCGCGGCACGCATCCACCGCATAGGTTCCTCCCTGTACACCGGCCGCGGGCACCCTCGCCCGGGTCAGAGGCCATGTATACCCGTTAGGTATGGGCGATACTAGGGCCTGGAGCACATTACGGAGGACAGGAGGACTGCACGAGTGCGCCTGCCCCTCCTGGCACTCCTCGCGCGCGGCCCGGCCCACGGCTACGAGCTGAAACAGGACCTTGAGCAACTGCTGGGCTCCGCGTACCCTCAGCCGAACGTCGGCCAGATCTACGTGACCCTCGGCCGCCTCGAGAAGTCCGGACTGATCGAGGGCGAGGACATCGAGCAGTCCGGCCGGCCCAACAAGAAGGTCTACCACCTGACCGACGCCGGGCGGGAGGCTCTGACCGTCTGGTTCGAGGAGACCGAGGACGAGCCGCGCGTGCGGGACGAGTTCTTCATGAAGCTCGCGCTCGCCCCGCAGACCGGTCTCGCCGACCAGATCGCCCTGATCAACCGACAGCGGCGGCAGTACCTGAACACCATGCGGCAGCTGTCGCGGCTGGCCGCCGCCGAAGACCGGGACAACCGCGTCGCCCATCTGCTGATCGAGGGCGCGATGCTGCACCTGCAGGCCGACCTCGACTGGCTGGAGCGGTGCCAGGAAGAGCTGGAGGAGCTGGAGTGAACGACGGTCCCGCTCCCGTGCTGCGCGCCGAGGGCCTGGTGAAGACGCACCACGGCGAGGGCGCGCCGGCCCACGCCGTGCGCGGGGTCGACCTGTCCGTCGGCTCCGGCGAGTTCGTGGCGATCACCGGTCCGTCCGGGGCCGGCAAATCGACCCTGCTGCATCTGCTCGGCGGGCTCCAGCGTCCGGACGCCGGCAGCATCCGGCTGGACGGCGAGCGCACGGACGGCTGGAGCGAGGCCCGCTGGGCCGTGGAGCGCCGCCGCCGCATCGGGATCGTCTTCCAGTTCTTCAACCTGGTGTCGAACCTGTCCGTCGCCGACAACGTCGAGCTGCCCGCGCTGCTCGCCGGTGTGCCGCCCAGGCGGGCGCGCGCCGAGCGGGAGGAGCTGCTGGCCGAGCTGGGGCTCGCCGGCAAGGAGCGCAGCATGCCCGGTGAGCTGTCCGGCGGTGAGCAGCAGCGGGTCGCGCTCGCCCGCGCCCTGGTCAACCACCCGCCGCTGCTGCTGGCGGACGAACCGGCGGGCAGCCTCGACAGCAAGGGCACCCGCGAGGTGATGCGGCTGCTGTCCCGCTTCCACCAGCGCGGCCAGACGATCCTGCTGGTCACGCACGACGCCCGACTGGCGAGCGCGGCGGACCGGGTGATCAGCTTCTTCGACGGGCGGATCGCCGACGACGCGGAACTCGACGGCGGCCCGCCGCCGCGCCGGCCGGGGATATCCGGTGTGCTGGAACTCAAGGACTGACATGCGGGTGCACGACCGCCGCCCGATACCCGGGCCGAGGGGCTGAGGCCGGTGCGAGCCACCCTGCGCTGGGCGCACTCCGATCTGCGCACCCACCGCGGCGAGGCGCTGTTCCTGGTCCTCGCCACCGCGGGCATCGTCACCTCGCTGCTGCTGGCCACGGCTCTGTTCGGCTACGCCACCAACCCCTGGCAGCGGGTCTTCACCCAGGCGCGCGGCGCGCACGTGTGGCTGCACACCGCGCCGTCCGCCGACACCGGCAGGCTCACCGCGCTCGACGGTGTCGAGTCCGTCGCCGGCCCCTATCCCACCGCCGCCACCACCGTCGCCGCGCGTGGCAGCCGGGTCTCCGTCGAGCTGCGCGGCAGCCCGGCCGCGCCACCGTCCGTCGGCCGGCCGCTGCTCGCCTCCGGCCACTGGCTGGACCCGGCCGCTCCCGACGGCGTGGTCCTGGAGAGCCGCCTCGCCCGCGCCCTGCTCGCCGAGCCGGGCGACACCCTCACCCTGCCCGGCGGCACCCGCCGGCTGACCGTCGTGGGCGTCGCCGACAGCGCCGAGCCGCGCCACCGGCCGGGTGAGCGGCCCGGGCTCGTCTGGGCGCTGCCGTCCGCGGTGCCGGATCCGGACTCCCAGGTGATCGGCCTGCGCCTGACGGACCCCGACGACACGGGGTACGCCGTCCAGCGGGCCGTGACCGTGCTGGGCGCCGGGGCGATCGGCGAGGTCTCCACCTGGCAGCAGGCCCGCTCCGAGGCGCAGGGCGACAACCGGCTGCTCGGGCAGGTGCTGGGGCTGTTCGGGCTCGGCGCGCTGGTCGCCGCCGGGCTCGCGGTGCACGGGGCGATCGGCACCCGGATCCGCGGTCACCTCCGGGACATCTCCGTGCTCAAGGCGATCGGCTTCACGCCCGGTCAGGTGGTCCGCGTCTTCCTGCTCCAGCATCTGGCGTACGCCCTGCTGGGCGCCGTGGCCGCGGCCGCGCTCACCGAGGCGCTGGGCCGCCGCTTCCCGGGGCGGCTCGGGGACGCGGTCGGGGTGTGGCAGGGGCTGCCCGGGCACACGGTCGCGCTGGTCACGGTGCCGGTGGCGGCGGTGCTCTTCATCGGCGCGACCACCGGTCTGGCGGCGTGGCGGGCGGGACGGGTGCCGCCGGTACCGGTGCCGCGCGCCGCGGGGCCCGCGGGCGGGCGGCGGCCGGGTGCGGGACACCGGACCGCCGGGGCCAGGACGCCCGGGGCGCGGGCGGTCGGGGCGCGGGCGCTCGGCCTCGGGGTGCCGCCCGCGCTGGTGCTCGGCTGGCACACCGCGTTCAGCCGGCGCCCGCGCTCGCTGGGCACGGTGGCCCGGCTCGCGCTGCCGCTGCTGCTGATCGTGGTCGCGCTGAGCGCGTGGACCACCATCGAGCGGTTCCACAGCAGCCCCGAACGGGTCGGTCTGCCGGCCGCGCTCAGCGTGCGCGCGGACAGCGGACTGAGCGACGCGCGGGCCCGCGCCCTGCTCGAACGCGACCCGCAGGTCGCCGCCGCCTACCCGGGCGTGGAGGTCGCCGCCCTGGTCCCGGGCCAGACCGCGACCATCGCCCTGCGCGGCCTCGGCACCCGCCAGGAGCCCTACCCGTACACGCTCGCCGAGGGCCGTCCCGCGCGCGGGCCCGACGAGGCGGTGGCCGGGCAGGGACTGCTCGATCTGCTGGACGCGCGGGTCGGCGACTGGGTGCGGATGACGGTGGGCTCGCAGCCGCAGATCCTGCACATCGTGGGCCGCAGCATCGAGCCGGAGAACGCCGGCCGGGTCGTCACCACCTCGCTCGACACCCTCCGCGCGAACGACCCGGGACTGCGCCCGACCCTGTACCAGCTGCGGCTGACGCCGGGCGCCGATCCGCACGAGGTCGCCGACCGCCTCACCGCGGCCGGCCAGGGCCGGCTGGATGTGCACGCCGTGGCGAACCCGGCCGACGGGCTGTCCGCGGTACGCGGAGTCGTCCTCGGGCTGGTCGGAGTCCTCGCCCTGATCGGGCTGATCGAGCTGCTGACCGCGATCGGCGGCACCGTCCGCGAGGGCGAGCGGGACCTGCTGGCGCTGAAGGCGATCGGACTGTCCCCGCGCCAGATCACCGCGATCACCGTCACGGCCACCGCCTGCACCACCCTCGCGGCGGTCCTGCTCGGTACGGCCCTCGGGCTGCCGCTCGCGCACTGGCTCATCGACGCCCAGGGCAGGTCGAGCGGTATCGGCGCGGGCATCGCCCAAGGGCCCGCGCCGGCGCTGCTGGTGCTGCTCGGGACGGCCGCCGTGCTCGGAGCGGCGGCGCTCGCCGCGCTGCCGGCGGCCCGTTCTGCCCGCCGCCGGCTCGCGGACACGCTCAGCGCCGTCGCCTGACCCCCACCGCCCTCACCGCCCGCGCGGTTCAGCCGCCGTGCGCACCGGGCCCGTAGGGATGGCCGTACGGGTTCGTCTGCGGCGGCGGGTACGGGGCGCCGTAGGGGCTGCCCTGCGGCGGTGCGTAGGGGGCGCCGGTGCCGTACGGGTTGCCCTGGGGCGCGTACGGGTTGCCGGACAGAGTGCCCTGCGGCGGGGTGTACGGGGCGTTGCCGTAGGGGTTGCCCTGCTGCGGGACGTACGGCGGTGCCGTCGGTGGCATGGCCGGTGGCATCGGCGGCGGGCCGGGGAGGTGGGGCAGCGTGGCCGGGTGGGCGGCCAGGCGGATGCCGTAGCGCTGCTTGAGGCGGCCCATCTCCAGCAGGGCGATCCCGGTGACGGTCAGCGGCGCGCCCAGGATGAAGACGACGCCCATGGTGAGGCTCAGCCCGTGCAGGTCGCCGGTGACCAGGTCGGGGACGGCCATCAGCCAGCTGGTCACCGTGGCCAGCAGCGGCGGCAGGCAGCGGTGGACTCCGGCGGTGCCGAAGAAGTTGCCGGAGACGTGCACGGCGCCGCGGATCACGACGGCGGTCAGCCAGAGCGCCAACGGCCCGAGCAGCAGCACCAAGAGCCCCGCGCCACTCGCCAGCCGCCACACCAGGACGGTGCCGACGATCGTGCCGACGAAGGCGAGCAGCAGCTTCAGCGAGTTCAGCAGCGCCCGCTTCAGCGACCGGACCGTGCCACCGCGCCGCCAGACGTAGAGCATCGCGCCGACCGTCAGCGGGGTGATGAACAGCAGCACGGCGGAGGCGGTGAGCATGTTCTCCAGCACCTCGTCGAAGGCGAACCCGCCCTGGACGAAGGTGTAGACGCCGACCGCCGCGATCGTCCCGGCGATCAGCCGGATCCGCTTGAGCGTGTCCACCGAGGGGTCCAGCGAGTCCGGGATCCAGACCGGGTGGAACACCGCCCGGGCCACTTCCTTGGGCCTCAGCAGCGACCGCGGCGTCAGCGTGCCGCCTGTCCAACTCCCATGTGCAGATGTCACGTTGTGCTCCCCCGAGCCATCGTGTTCATGATCGCCCGGAGTCTACGGGAAGCGGGCGCCCGAGGCCGCCCGCTCGCCCGCAAGCGCCCGCAGCTCCGCAGCGCCCGCCGATCCGCGGCCGGTCGTCAGCGCCCGCCGATCCTCACCCGGCGGTCAGCTCCGGCCGCGCAGTTCCCGGTACTTGGCGACCAGAGCCTGGGTGGAGGGGTCCAGACCCGGCACCTCGGCACCCTCGGTGAGCGCGGGCTCGACGCGCTTGGCCAGCACCTTGCCCAGCTCGACGCCCCACTGGTCGAAGGAGTCGATGTTCCAGACCGCGCCCTGCACGAACACCTTGTGCTCGTAGAGCGCGATCAGCTGGCCGAGGACGGACGGGGTCAGCTCCCGGGCGAGGATGGTGGTGGTCGGGTGGTCGCCCTTGAAGGTCTTGTGCGCCACCAGCTCCTCGGGCACGCCCTCGGCGCGGACCTCCTCCGGCGTCTTGCCGAAGGCCAGCGCCTGCGTCTGGGCGAAGAAATTGGCCATCAGCAGGTCGTGCTGGGCCGCCAGCCCGGCGTCGAGTTCGGCGACCGGCTCCGCGAAGCCGATGAAGTCCGCCGGGATGAGCTTGGTGCCCTGGTGGATGAGCTGGTAGTAGGCGTGCTGCCCGTTGGTGCCGGGCGTGCCCCACACCACCGGCCCCGTCTGCCAGTCCACCTCCTGCCCGTCCCGGCCGACGTACTTGCCGTTGGACTCCATGTCCAGCTGCTGGAGGTACGCGGTGAACTTGGACAGGTAGTGGCTGTACGGCAGCACCGCGTGCGACTGGGCGCCCAGGAAGTTGCCGTACCAGATGCCCAGCAGGCCCAGCAGGAGCGGGGCGTTGGCCTCGGCGGGAGCGGTGCGGAAGTGCTCGTCGACGGTGTGGAAGCCGTCCAGCAGCTCCCGGAAGCGGTCCGGGCCGATGGCGATCATCAGCGACAGGCCGATCGCCGAGTCGAACGAGTAGCGGCCGCCGACCCAGTCCCAGAACTCGAACATGTTGTCCGGGTCGATACCGAACTCCGCCACCTTCCCGCCGTTGGTCGACAGCGCGACGAAGTGCCGGGCCACCGCGTCCTGACCGGCGTTCAGCTCGCGCAGCAGCCAGTCGCGGGCCGAGGTGGCGTTGGTGACCGTCTCGATGGTGGTGAAGGTCTTGGAGGCGACGATGAACAGCGTCTCGGCCGGGTCCAGGTCGCGGGTGGCCTCGTGCAGGTCGGAGCCGTCCAC
>NZ_JBEPAL010000059.1:0-49261 GCF_040298625.1 Streptomyces sp. NPDC001532 | reverse complement strand
CCGGGCACCGCCGACGGCGGGCGCGGCCTCGGAGCGGGCGCGCGGGATGAGGGGGGTGGTGCGGCTGCCGGGGTCGCTGGTGCCGGCGCTGTCGCCCTCGGCGCTGCCGTGGCTGGTGCCGCTGCTCGCGTCGGCCGGGCCGGCGGCCGCCGGGTCGCGGCGGGGGAGCCTGCGGGGGAGCGGGCTGGTGGTGCCGGTGCTTGCGCCGGTGCCGGTGCCCGTGCCGGTGCTTGCTCCGGTGTCGGGGGCTGCGGGGTTCCGGCGGACGGCTTCCGGCCGGGTGTCGGGGTGCTGCGCGTCGAGGTCATGGGCGTCGGGGTTCTCGGTGGCCGGGGTCGGGCGGACCGCTGCCGGCTCGGGGCTCGCGTCGGCCGGGAGACGGCGGCCCACGGCCTCCGGCCCGGTGTCCCGCCCAGCCCGGCCGTCCCGGCGTACGGCCTCCGGACGGGCGGTCCCGTCCACCCGTGCGGGCAGCGGCTCCGGGGTCGCGCCGCGCCCGGCAGCCGTGGCCGGGGCGGGGGCGGTGGGCGACAGGAGCAGGGCCGGCGGGAGGACGATCTCGGCCGTCACTCCGCCGCCCGGCGTACGGGTCAGCGTGACCCCGATCTCCCAGCGGCGGGCCAGGGTGCCGACCACGAACAGGCCGAGCACCTTCGTCGGCACCAGGTCGAGCCGTTCCCGGCGGATCAGCCGGGCGTTCTCCTCGGCCAGCCGCTCGGCGCTCATACCGAGCCCGTGGTCGGCGACGGTGATCGCCGCCCCGTCCGGGCCGCCCTGCACGGTGACCTCGACGGCGCTGCCGGCCGGCGAGAACGACACCGCGTTCTCCAGCAGTTCGGCCACCATCAGCGTCAGGTCGCCCACGATGTCGGGCTCGACCATGACCTCGGTACCGGCGTGCAGCTCGACGCGCTGGTACTCCTCGATCTGCCCGAGCGCCGCCCGGACGACGTTGGTGAGCGCGATCGGCCCCCCGTCGAGGACGGTCTCGCGGATGCCGGCGAGCAGCATCAGGCTGTCGGCGTTGCGGCGCAGGCGCACCGCGATGTGGTCGATCCGGTACAGGCGCTCCAGCAGCGCCGGATCGGTCTCGCCGCGCTCGACGGCGTCGATCAGCGCGAGCTGGCGGGTGGTCAGGTTGCTCACCCGGCGGCCGACGTTGCCGAACATCTCGGCCACGTTGCGGCGGCTGAGCACCTGCCGCTCCAGCAGCGCGGCCGCCGTGGTCTGCACATGGTTGAAGGCGTCCGCCAGCTCGCCGATCTCGTCACGCGCGGTCACCGGCACCTCGCTGAGCCGCAGCGGGGCGGCGTCCTCGGTGTCGTCGTCGGCGACCCGGGCGAGTTCGCGTCCGGCGACGTCGGCGACCGTGCGGGCGGCGCCGGTGAGCGCCTGCACCGGCCGGACCACCGAGCGGCGCACCGCCACCGCGAACGCCAGCCACAGCGAGAAGCCGAGCAGGGCGCTGCCCAGCAGCCAGCCGGCGTTCCACCAGGCGTCGGAGGAGGTCTCGTCGGCGCGGTCGGCGATCTGGTCGATCAGCGACGCGGTGATCTCCAGCCGGGTCGTGGACTGGGTGCGGTAGGCGGGGTAGGTGGCCAGCGCGGCGGTGAACTTCTCCCGGATCCGCTCCGGCGTGCCCGCCTGGAGGCCGCTCGGGTCGATCTGCAGTTCCGCGTACTGCCGGCCGATGACGGCCTGCGACTCGCTGTGCTCGATGCCGCGCAGCTCGGCGATCTGCGCCTCGGTGGCGAACCGGCCGAAGCGGTCGGCCTGGTGCTCGTACAGCTCGTGCGCGCCGACCGCGTTGATGAACTCGATCAGCGCGTTGGAGTCACCGGTGGAGGCGGAGAACACGCTGGTCTCGAAGGAGCTGTGGGCGGCGTCGGCGCGCAGCAGCGAGTCCAGCAGGTTGCCGGTGAAGGTGGCCGCGAGGGCGGGGTTGCGGTCGAGGCCGAGGCCGTCGATGACGCCCTTGGCGGCGCCGGTGTACGCCGGGTCGATGTTGTCGGCGGGCAGATAGCCCTGCTCGATGGTGGCGCGCAGGCTGTCCAGGCCGCTGATCTCGCGCAGCACCCGTGCCTCGGTGTCCGGCAGCCGGTCGCCGAAGGTGTCGCGGACCTTCTCCACCTGCGCGTCGACCGCGTCCTGCGCCTCGCGGTAGCCGGTGAGCGCCGGCTTGGTGCCGGTGCCGGCCGCCTCGTAGCGCACCGACAGCAGGATGGCCTGCTGGTGCTCGGCCTCCACCCGGTCGACCAGGGTCGCGACCTGGGCGCTGTCCCGGACCAGGCGGGCCGCGCTCGCGGCGTCCCGGGCCCGCTCGACCTGGTCGGCGATCAGATAGGACAGCACTGCGGCGAGTCCGGCGAGCGGAACGCCGACCAGCACGTTGAGCTTGCGCCGGAAGGGCCACCGGTCGGCGAAGCCCCGCACACCCACCTCGTGCGTGGACATCGGGCCTCCTTCGGGGGGTGTGTCATGGGGCGCGGGATGCGAACGTGACCGTTTTCGATCGACGCATGCCCATGTGACGGGCGCCAACTCCGGGGAGACTACCGCCTCTTGGGCGGACGGATCACGACTGCACGTCAAGAATCCGTTACAACCCGCTCAGAAATCCAGGCAGTTCGTTCGCTTTTCCTACACAAGTGGCCACTTCCCGACCGTCAATCGGCCACTTCTTGAAGGCGATTGTGATCAGATGGCACTTGACTGACCAGAACGGGGCTGGATTGGATCCTTGGCGACGCCCCCACCCCCTCGGCCCGGAACGGGAAACGTGACTTCTACCGTGAAGAGCAGCTGGACCAGCACGAGAAACCGCGGCGCCGCCGCCGTCGCACTCGCCGTCACCGCGGTACTGGTGGCGGGCTGTGGCTCGTCCGACGACGAGTCCGACAACCCGCTCGCGGAGGAGAAGGCGGACAGCGGCACCGTTGTCGTCGGCTCCAACAACTTCGCCGAGAGCATCCTCCTCGCCGACATCTACGGCGAGGCACTCAAGGCCAACGGCATCAAGGTCACCTACAAGCCCAACATCGGCAGCCGGGAGACCACCTACGGCCTGCTGAAGAACGGTTCCATCACCGTTCTGCCCGAGTACAACGGCTCGCTGCTGGCCTACCTCGACCCCGAGGCCGAACAGAAGTCGATCGAGTCGGTCAACGCCGCGGCCAAGGCCAAGCTCGACCCGAAGCTGACGCTGCTGGAGTCGGCGCCCGCCGAGGACAAGGACTCCGTGTCGATCAACGCGGAGACGGCGAAGAAGCACGGCCTGACCGCCCAGTCGACGCTCGCCGACCTCAAGGACATCGCCCCCCAGCTGGTCCTCGGCGGCTCGCCCGAGTTCCAGACCCGCCACCAGGGGCTGGTCGGACTGGAGAAGGAGTACGGCCTGAAGTTCAAGTCCTTCAAGGCGCTCGACGCCGGAGGACCGCTGACCCAGGCCGCGCTGACGAAGAACACCGTGCAGGCGGCGGACATCTTCACCACCGACCCGACCATCACCAAGGAGAAGTTCGTCGTCCTCCAGGACCCGAAGAACCTCTTCGGCTTCGCCAACGTGACCCCGCTGGTCCACAAGAGCGGGCTCTCCCAGGAGGGCGTCGACACGCTCAACGAGGTCTCCGCCAAGCTCGACACCAAGACCCTGCTCGACCTCGACTCCCAGGTCCAGCTGGAGAACAAGGACCCGCTCGACGTCGCCAAGGCCTGGCTGAAGTCGGTCGGCCTCGACTGACGGTCCGCACCGCATGAGCACCACCGCCGACGACCCGACCCGCACACCCCGCCCCGTACCGGCGGAGCCCGCCCTCACCGACGGCCGGGTCCTGCTGGACGGGGACGGGCTCACGGCCGGTGACGTGGTCCGGCTCGCCGACGGGACGGCCGTGCCGGAGGTGGCCGGCCGGGCGGTGGAGCGGGTGCGGCGGTCCTGGCGGGCCGCGCAGCGGCTGGCCGCCGCCGGCCGTCTCTACGGCCGCGGCACCGGCGTCGGCGCGCACCGCTCGGTGGCCGTCGGCCCGGACGACGAGACCGGCCACGGCCTGCGCCTGCTGCGCAGCCACGCGGGCGGCGGCGGAACCCCGCTGCCCGCCCGGCAGGTCCGCGCGATGCTCGCCGTGCGCACCAACCAGCTGCTCGCCGGCGGCTCCGGCATCCACCCCGACTTCGTGCACGCCCTCACCGAGGCGCTGCGACGCGGCCTGCACCCCGAGGTCCCGGAGTACGGCGGCCTCGGCACCGGCGACCTCACCGCGCTCGCGGAGACGGGCCTCGCGCTCATCGGCGAGCGGCCCTGGGCACCGCACCCCGGCGCCGCCCCCGCCCCCGTCACCCTGCGCCCGGGCGACGCCCTCGCACTGCTCAGCAGCAACGCCCTCGTACTCGGGCAGACCGCCCTCGCCTGGCAGGACCTCGACACCCTGCTGCGCGCCACGCACGCCGTGGCCGCGCTGTCGCTGACCGCCGTCTCCGGCTCGCCGGAGGCGTACGCGGCTCCGGTGCACGCACTGCGCCCGTATCCCGGCCCCGCCCGCGCGGCCGCCGAGGTGCGCCGGCTGCTGGGACTGCCGGACCGGCCGTACGGCCAGGGCCGCCGCATCCAGGACCCGTACGGCTTCCGGGCCTTCCCGCAGGTGCACGGCTGCGCCCTGGACGCCGCGGAGGCGCTGCGCCGGATCGCCGAGACCGAGATCAACTGTCCCTCGGAGAACCCGCTCATCGCCCTCGACGGCAGCGCGGCCCACCACCACGGCGGCTTCTACGCCGCGCCGCTGGCCCTCGCCCTGGACGCGCTGAACCTCGCCCTCCTGCAGACCGCCCAGCTGAGCGTCGCCCGCCTCACCGCGCTCGGCCGCCCCGACCTCACCGGCCTGCCCGCGTTCCTCGCGGTCGGCCCGGCGGGCAGCTCCGGCACGATGATCCTGGAGTACACGGCCACCTCCGCCCTCGCCGAACTGCGCGCCTGCGCCGTCCCCGCCTCCACCGGGCACGCCGTCCTCTCGCACGGCCTGGAGGAGGCCGCCAGCTTCGCCTCCCAAGCGGCCCGCCAGGCCCTGCGCGCCGCCGACGCCTACGGCATCGTCCTGGCCTGCGAACTGGTCACCGCCGTACGGGCGCTCCGGCTGCACCCGGCGCCGCCACCCGTCCGCGCCTTCACCACCGCATCCCGTGCGCTGCCCACCGGTACGGCCGACCGTCCTCTGGCGACCGACCTGGCGACGGCCCGGGAGCTGCTGACCGCGCTGGCACGGCTGTAGCCGACGCCGTCGTCGTGGACATCGGCGTCGACGGCGCGGCCAGTATTCGGGCACCCGTTCGGCTGTCGTAGGCCGCTCGCCTACTGTGTCCGCATGTCCCACGACCTCGGCGGCCCCGGGGCCGCCCGCGCCCCCCTGGGCCGGCTCGCCGATGTGCTCGGCGCCGAGCTGATACCGGCCGGGCCCGGCGCCGTCGGCTTCGCCGCGGTGGCCATCGCCGAGCCCGGTGATCCGCTCACCGACCTCTCCGGCGCGCTCGTCCTGGCCGTCGGCGCGCGCGGCGCCGAGGCGGTGGCCCTGCTGACGGCGGCCCACGCGGCGGGCGCCGCGGCCGTCGCCGTACGCCGGGCCCCGGCCGCCGCACCCGGACAGGAGGCGGACGGACGCGAGGCACCCGGGCGCGAGACACCCGGAGCCGAGGCGGACGGACCGGGCAGGGTCGAGGTGCCGCACGACGCGGAGGAGGCACCGCCGGGCACGGGCAGCGCGGGAAGCGCGGGGCAGGGCGCGCGGGGTGCGCGCCGGAGTGGGGCCGCGCGGCGCGGCGTGGACGGCGGGCGGCCGGGCGACGGCGTGCGCCGTGTCGCGGACGCGGCGTCCGACGACGACATCCGAGCCGCCGCCGCCCGCACCGGCATCGCCCTGCTCGCGGTGCCGACCGGGCTGCGCTGGGACGAGGTGGAGACCGTGGCCCGCGCCGAACTGGCCCGCGCCGCCGTCGCCGCCTCGGGACAGCGCGGCGACCTCTACTCCCTCGCCCAGACCCTCGCCTCCCTCACCCACGGCCTGGTCAGCGTCGAGGACACCGGCCACCGGGTCCTGGCGTACGCGGGCCCCGCCGACGACGCCGACGAGCTGCGCCGCCGCTCCATCCTCGGCCGCAGCTGCCCCGAGCCCTACCTCGCCCTGCTCCGCGACTGGGGCGTCTTCCAGCGGCTGCGCGAGAGCGACGAGGTCGTCGAGATCGAGGCGCGGCCCGAACTCGGCGTCCGGCGACGCCTCGCCGCCGGTGTCCACGCGGGCGCCCGCCCGCTGGGCACGGTCTGGGTGCAGGAGGGCGACCGCCCGCTGTCCGACCGCGCGGCCGAGGCGCTGCGCGGCACCGCCCGGCTGGCCGCCTCCCAACTGGTCGACCACTACTACACAGGCGACCCGGCGAGCCGCGTCCGCTCCCGCGAGGAGCTGGCGCACGGACTGCTCACCGGCCGCTTCAACGCCGCCGCGCTCGCCGGCCATCTCGGCATCGCCCCCACCGCCGGCGCCTCGGTCGTCGCCGTCGACCTGCGCGACGACCCCACCCGCGGAGACTCCGCCTGGCGGGACGCCCGGCTCGCCGAGGCCGCCGAGATCGTCTCCGTGCACGCGGCGGCGTACCGCAGGGACGCGCTGGTCGCGCAGGCCTGCGGGCAGATCTACGCGATGCTGCCGCAGCCGTTCCCGGCCGGCCCGGACGCCGAACGGGCGCTGCTGCGCTGGGCGACCGACGTGGTGAGCGTGCTGCGCGCGCACGCCCGCACCCCGGTCCAGGCCGTCGTCGCGGGCACCGCCGGCCGCCTCGACGACATCCCGGCGGTGAAGCTGCGCGGTCACCACGGCCTGGAGATCCTGGCCCGCACCCCCGAGCGGGCGGTGGAGACGCACGACAGGCTCACCTCGTCGCTGATGGTGCGCGAGGCCGTGGACGTGCTCGCCCGGCACGGCGGCATCCGCCATCAGGGGCTGGCGGCGCTGGTCGCCCACGACACCGCGCAGGGCACCGAGCTGGCCCGCTCGCTGCGGCTCTACCTGGACGCCTTCGGCGATGTCGCGGTCTGCGCCAAGGAACTGAAGGTGCACCCGAACACCCTGCGCTACCGGGTCCGCAAGGCCGTCGCGCTGGCCGGCCTCGACCTCGACGACCCCGAGCACCGGCTGGCCGCCATGCTCGGTCTGCGGCTGCTGTCCCGGGAGCGGCCCGGGACGGACGGCACCTCGTACTTCCCGCTCTGAGCGGAGGACCGGCAACCCTCTGCGCCTAAGGGGCGAAAGCGGGCATCATCGGTCGACTCTCGGACGGCGAGGGTGGATTTCCGGCCGGATCGAGGGTTTCCCCTGTATCCGGTCGACCTCGCGTTTGCCTATCGTTCGAGCACAGCTGACCCACAGGTAACCCCTGGCACAGGGTCGACTCGCGCCTGGCCGGCCATCGCGCTCGCTTTTCGGTAAACCCCCCTCCGCTTCGACGACTTCACCGACGAAGCGCCCGACCGCCGCTCCGTGCTGCCCGGAGTACGGCCACGAAAGGCACGCCCTTGCGTACTTCCCCGTCCCTGCGACGCAAGCTGATATCCGTCGCCGCGGTCTCCGCGGCGCTGCTCACGGCCGGCACCGCCTCGGTCGCCGTCGCCCAGGAACCCGCCCCGCAGGCCGCCGCCGACCTCGCGGCCCGCACCGAGGCCGCCCCCGGCGTCACCGCCGAACGCCTCATCGTCGGCTACGAGTCCGGCGCCTCGGAGGCCAGGTCGAACAAGGCCGCCGAGGCCGACGCCATCGCCAAGGGCAAGCGGGCCGGCGAGGAGCTGGACTTCCGGCGCCGCCTCGGCACCGGCGCCGCCCTGGTCGACCTGGGCGAGGACCTGACCAAGGCGGACGTCGCCGACGTCATCGCCGAGTACCGGGCCGACCCGCAGGTCGCCTACGTCGTGCCGGACCGCCTGAACACGCCGCAGGCCGACCCGAACGACACCGACTATGCCAAGCAGTGGGACCTCTTCGAGGCCACCGCCGGCATGAACGTGCCGGGCGCCTGGAACACCACCACCGGCACCGGGGTGACCGTCGCCGTCATCGACACCGGCTACGTCGCCCACTCCGACCTCGCCGCGAACATCGTCGGCGGCTACGACTTCATCGCCGACACCGCCGTCTCCGTCGACGGCGACGGCCGTGACGGCAACCCGGCCGACCCGGGCGACTGGTACAACGCGGGCGACTGCGGCGCGGGCGTCCCGGCCTCCAACTCCTCCTGGCACGGCACGCACGTGGCCGGCACCATCGCCGCGGCCACCAACAACGCCAAGGGCATGGCGGGCATCGCGTACGGCGCGAAGATCTCCCCGCTGCGCGTCCTCGGCAAGTGCGGCGGCTACGACTCCGACATCATCGACGCCATCACCTGGGCGTCCGGCGGCACCGTCTCCGGTGTGCCCGCCAACGGCAACGTCGCCAAGGTCATCAACATGAGCCTGGGCGGCGACGGCGCCTGCACCAGCGCCACCCAGAACGCCATCAACGCGGCCGTGAACCGCGGCACGACGGTGGTCGTCGCGGCCGGCAACGACAACGAGAACGTGTCGGGCCACTCGCCGGGCAACTGCAACAACGTGATCTCGGTCGCCGCCACCAGCCGTACCGGCGCCAAGGCCTCGTACTCCAACTACGGCACCCTCGTGGACATCTCGGCGCCCGGCGGCCAGACCAGCACCGGCACCGCGAACGGCATCTACTCCACGCTGAACTCCGGCACGAAGACGCCGTCCACCGAGTCGTACGCCTACTACCAGGGCACCAGCATGGCCACCCCGCACATCGCGGGCCTCGCCGCGCTGATGGAGTCGGCCAACCCCGCGCTGACCCCGGCGCAGATCGAGTCGGCGATCAAGTCCAACGCCCGTGCGCTGCCCGGCGCCTGCTCCGGCGGCTGCGGCGCGGGTCTCGCCGACGCCACCAAGACGGTGCTGGCGGTGACCGGTTCCGGCGGCTCGGACGGCTCGACGGGCGGCACCGCCTTCACCAGCACCACCGCCGTGTCCATCCCGGACGCCGGGTCGGCGATCGAGTCCCCGATCACCGTCAGCGGCCGCAGCGGCAACGCGCCGTCGGCCCTCCAGGTGGGCGTCGACATCACCCACACCTACCGCGGTGACCTGGTCATCGACCTGGTGGCGCCGGACGGTTCGGCCTACCGGCTGAAGAACTCCAGCTCCTCGGACTCCGCGGACGACGTGCGGACCACCTACACGGTGAACGCGTCCGCAGAGGTGGCCAACGGCACCTGGAAGCTGCGGGTGCGGGACGTGGCGTCGCAGGACACGGGCCGGCTCAACAGCTGGAAGCTGACGTTCTGAACGAGGTCTGAGCGCCTTCCCTGATCGGGCGGGCCGGACGGTGCGGATGGGCACCGTTCGGCCCGCCTTTTCCGTTGTCTCGGCACCGCACCACGGTTCCAGAACCGCATATCCGGTATGTTTCACAAGGGATTTGTCATATGCCGAGCCTCCGGATCGTAAGGTTCCGGTCATTGCCCTCTTGGATAGTCCCAGGTTGGGGCTACGATGAACTGCGTCAACTCGACCACACGGAAGGGTCGTAGAGAACCGACGGTCCGGCGCATGCCAGCGGGGTGTGAGTTATCGTGTACACCCGGTAAGTAACAAACGGCATGGCCCGTTCTTTTCAGCCAGGAGAGTCAGACGATGGCGAGGCAGTTACGCGCCGAACAGACCCGAGCGACGATTATCGCCGCCGCCGCCGATCTGTTCGACCGGCACGGCTACGAATCGACCAGCCTCAGCGACATCGTCGAGCACGCCCACGTCACCAAAGGCGCCCTGTATTTCCACTTCGCGGCGAAAGAGGACCTGGCGCACGCGATCATGGAGATCCAGTCCCGCTCCTCGCGCCGGCTGGCCCGTGAGGTGGAGGACCGGGACTGCTCCTCGCTGGAGGCCTTGATGCGGATCACCTTCGGCATCACCCGGCTCGCCGTCGAGGGCCCCGTGGCCCGCGCCGGACTCCGCCTCGCCACCGCGGGCGTCGGCGTACGGCCGCCGCTGCCGCACCCGTTCACCGAGTGGCTGGAGATCGTCTCCCGCAAACTCCTCGGCGCGGTCAAGGAGTCCGACGTCCACCCGGACATAGACGTCGACTCCGTCGCCCACTCCCTCGTCGGCTTCTTCGTCGGCACCCGCGTCATGGGCCGCTCCCTCGAACCCCTCGTCCGGCTGCCCCGCCGGATGGCCGAGATGTGGTACGTGCTGATCCGCGGCCTGGTGCCGGTCACCCGCCGCCCCCGCTACCTCAGCCTCGTCGCCCAGCTGGAGCGGGAGATCAGAACCGCCTGACCGGCCCGGTCGGCCACGACGGCGGAGCCGGGCCCGCGCGGTACGGTGAGGCGCATGCCCGACACCGCCGCCGCGCCCGTGCTCCTCGCCGACCGGCCCGGCTCCTTCCCGCACGGCGTGCTGGCCGAACGCCACCCCGCGATCATCCGGCAGGTGCGCGAGTCCTTCCCCTACGGCCCCGACCGCCGGCGCGCCCTCGACGCACTGCTGGACAGCTGCACCCAAGGCGTCGTCGAACCCCTCCCGGACGACGCGCCCGACCGCGGCCGCTGGACGGACTGGGGACTCGACGCGTACGCCGGGCAGTCCTGGTTCGACGTGCCCTGGCTGTGGTCCGAGAGCTACTTCTACCGCCGGCTCCTGGAAGCCGTCGGCTACTTCGCGGCCGGTCCCTGGCAGGGCGTCGACCCCTTCCGGCCGGCCAAGCTCGCCGAACTGGACGCGCCCGACACGGACGCGGAACTGGCCGCCCTCGACGCCCTCGACGACCGCCCCGCCGACGACCGCTCCCGAGCCCTGCTGCACGGCTCCCTGTGGGGCAACCGCGCCGACCTCGGCTTCCGTCTCTCCGCCGAGGGCACCGACCCCGCGGCCGCCGCCCCCGGTCTGGTCGCCGACGACAGCGACACCCTCTGGTCGCTGCTCCCGCCCTCCGGTAGCGGCACCCTCTGTCTGGTCGCCGACAACGCGGGCCGGGAACTCGTCCCCGATCTGCTCCTGATCGCCGACCTCCTCGACCGGGGCCGCGTCGACCGGGCCGTCCTCTACGTCAAGCCGTACCCGTACTACGTCTCCGACGCCACCCCCGCCGACGTCCTCGACGCCCTGCGCCGGCTCACCGCGGCACCCGGCACCGCCGCGGCCTACGGGCGGCGGCTGTGGTCGGCGATGACCGACGGCCGCCTCACCGTCCGCGTCCACCCCTTCGCCGCCGCCCCGCTGCCCTTCGCTCGGATGCCGGCCGATCTGCGCGCCGAGTTCGCCGCCGCCACGGTGACCGTCGTCAAGGGCGACCTCAACTACCGGCGGCTCGTGGGCGACCGGATGTGGGACCCGACCACACCCTTCGCCGAGCTCACCGCCTACTTCCCCGGCCCGGTCGCCGCCCTGCGGACCCTGAAGTCCGAGGTGATCTGCGGACTCGACGCCCGCACCGAGACCGCCCTGACCGACACCGAGGGCCGACGCTGGCGGACCTCCGGCACTCATGCGCTGATCCAGGTCAGGGAGTGAAGCGGGCCGGGAGTGAGCCGGGCTCGAGGGCGATCCGGGCTGGGGAGTGATCCGGCTCAGGTGGTGATCCGCAGCGGCAGGGACTTGATGCCGTTGATGAAGTTCGACACCAGCCGGCCGGGCGGCCCGGCGGTCCGCAGCACCGGCAGCGCCCGCAGCACCTCCGCGTACAGCAACCGCAGTTGCAGCCGCGCGAAGTGCGCGCCCAGGCAGACATGCGGACCGTCGCCGAACGAGACGTGCGGATTCGGTCTGCGGGCCAGATCCAGCCGGTCCGGGTCGGTGAACACCCGCTCGTCCCGGTTGGCGGACGCATGGCAGACCACCACCTTGTCACCGGCGCGGATCCGGCGCCCGGCCAGCACGGTGTCGGCCGTGGCGGTGCGGCGGAAGGTGAGCACGGGCGGATGCCAGCGCAGCAACTCGTCGACGGCGGTGCCGAGATCCACCGCCCCGGCCCGCAACCGCTGCTGCTCCCGCGGATGTTCCGCCAGCGCCAGCAGCCCGCCCGGTGCCGCGCCGCGGACGGTGTCGTTGCCGGCCACGGTGAGCAGGAAGAAGAACATCTCCAGCTCGACCTCCGCCAGGTCGGCGTCCAGGGCCAGGACGGTCAGCACGTCGTCACCCGGGTGGCGCCGCTTGTGCGCGGCGAGCCGCCGGGCGTAGGCGAACATGTCCCGCAGCAGCGCGGGGGAGCGCGGGTCGACCGGCCGGCCGCGCCCGTCCAGCACCGGCGTACCGGCCTCGTCCGGGTCCTGGTAGCCGATCACACGCCGCGTCCAGTGCAGCAGCAGGCCCCGGTCGCTCTCCGGGACACCCAGCAGATCGGTCAGGTTCAGCAGGGCGTAGTCGTCGGTGACCGCGGTGACGAGATCGACCGTGCCGTCCCCGGACCGGGCCGCCTCGACGGCCCGGGCGAGCAGGGTCCGGGCCCGCTCCTCGGCGACCGCCGTGAACCGCTCGATCCGGCCCGGTGTGAAGGCCCGGCTCACCAGCCGCCGCAGCCGGCCGTGGTGCGGCGGGTCCTGGTTGAGCATCATGCGGCGGACGAACGGCAGATCCTCCGGGTCCGGATCGCGGATCTGGGTCGCGCCGAGCCACGAGGAGAAGGCCGCGGAGTCCTTCAGCACGCGGACGACGTCGGCGTGCCGCGTCACCGCCCAGAAGCCGGGCCCCGCCGGCCAGCCCAGCACCTCGGGCTCCTCCTGCCAGGCCACCGGGTGGTGGTCGCGCAGCACGCGGTAGGCGTCGTGCGGCACGCCCTCGGCGTACCGGCGGGGGTCGAAGACGTCGGGGACGGGCGGGGCTTCGGGCACCGTCATGCGGGGCCGTCCGCGCGCAGGAAGTCCTCCACCACCCGGATCAGCTCCAGCGGGGTCTCGTCCATCGCGTAGTGCCCCGCGCCGGGCAGCTCGTGCAGCTCCGCGCGCGGGTACCAGGTCATCCAGGTCCCGCGGAGCAGCTCCGCCGACAGCGCGGGGTCGAGAGCCCCGGCGACGGCGAGCGCGGGGACCGTCGCGCCCTCGACACGGTCGTGGAAGTCCTCCAGCGCCCAGGAGTCCAGCCAGGCCCGGAACGCCTTCGGGTCGCTCTGCGCGAGGGAGCGGCCGACCATCCGGTCCAGCCAGGCGGCCGGGCGGCGGCCGCCGGTGGTGATGTCGATGATCGCCCGGCGGTTCTCCGGCCGGTGCGCGGCGTCCGCGAACAGCTCCCACTGCTCCGGCGGCAGCGCCAGCCCGGAGGCGGGCACCGGTGAGACACCGACCACCCGGCGCAGCCGGTGCGGGGCGACGGCCAGCAGCCGCTGGGCGATCGCGCCGCCCATCGAGTGCCCCACCACCGAGAACCGCTCCCAGCCCAGCCGGTCGGCCAGTTCCACCAGGTCCAGCGCGGCCTCACCGGTGCTGTGGGCACCGGCGCTGTCCCTGGCCAGGCCGTAGCCGCGCAGGTCGACCAGCGCGTACTGGAACGACGTACGGTCCAGGTCCGGCAGCACCGGCGCGTACGCGGAGCGGTCGGCGAACCAGCCGTGCACGGCGAACACCTTGTGGGCGCCGTCGCCGTGCAGTTCATGAGGCAGCGCGAAGGAGGTCATGGGCACCACCGTGGCGGGTGGTCGAAGGGTCGGCAAGGGTGCATGCCGGAGGAACGCCCCGGCCCGCCGGGAACTCCCCGACCCGCTCCGGATTCACGCGATGGTGTGATCATGTGCCGCCGTACGGATGCGCCGCCGAGGCCCCGGGTAGGGCCCGGCCATGACCCAGCCGTTCGAACTCCCGCACTTCTACATGCCGTATCCCGCGCGGCTGAACCCGCATCTCGACGAGGCCCGCGCCCACTCGACCGTGTGGGCCCGTGAGATGGGCATGCTGGAAGGGTCCGGGATCTGGGAGCAGGCCGACCTCGAGGCGCACGACTACGGCCTGCTCTGCGCCTACACCCACCCCGACTGCGACGCGGACGCCCTCTCGCTGATCACCGACTGGTACGTGTGGGTGTTCTTCTTCGACGACCACTTCCTGGAGACGTTCAAGCGCAGCCAGGACCGCGCCGGCGGAAAGGCCTACCTGGACCGGCTGCCGCTGTTCATGCCGCTCGACCTCGGCACCCCGGTGCCCGAGCCGCAGAACCCCGTCGAGGCGGGCCTCGCCGATCTGTGGACCCGCACCGTGCCCGCGATGTCGGCCGACTGGCGCCGCCGCTTCGCCGTGGCCACCGAGCACCTGCTGAACGAGTCCCTGTGGGAGCTGTCCAACATCAACGAGGGGCGGATCGCCAACCCCGTCGAGTACATCGAGATGCGCCGCAAGGTCGGCGGCGCGCCCTGGTCCGCCGGGCTGGTGGAGTACGCGACCGCCGAAGTGCCCGCCGCCGTCGCGGAGTCGAGGCCGCTGAGGGTGCTGATGGAGACGTTCTCCGACGGCGTGCACCTGCGCAACGACCTGTTCTCCTACCAGCGGGAGGTCGAGGAGGAGGGCGAGAACAGCAACGGGGTGCTCGTCCTGGAGACCTTCTTCGGCTGCTCCACGCAGGAGGCCGCCGAGGTCGTCAACGACGTCCTCACCTCCCGGCTCCACCAGTTCGAGCACACCGCGTTCACCGAGGTGCCCGCGCTCGCCCTGGAGCAGGGCCTGAACCCGGCCGAGGTGGCCGCCGTCGCCGCCTACGCCAAGGGCCTTCAGGACTGGCAGTCCGGCGGCCACGAGTGGCACATGCGGTCCAGCCGCTACATGAACAAGAACGCCGCCACCACCGGCCCGGGGTACAGCCTCGGTGTGGTCGGCACCTCCGGCACCGACGTCCGGGCGCTGCTCGCCTCGGCGGGCGCCGAGCGGCTGCGGTCCTGGACGCACCGGCCGTTCCAGAAGGTCGGCCCGTCCCGCATCCCCGACATCCGCATGCCGTACGCACTCCGGCTGAACCCCGGTCTGGACGTCGCCCGCGCCCGCCTCGTGACCTGGTCGCAGCGGATGGGCATCCTCGGCGAGGGCGTCTGGGACGAGGACAAACTCGCCGCCTACGACCTGGCGCTGTGCTCCGCCGGACTCGACCCGGACGGCTCCGCGGAAGCCCTCGACCTCAGCGCGCAATGGCTGGCCTTCGGCACCTACGGCGACGACTACTACCCGCTGGTCTACGGCCACCGCCGCGATCTGGCGGCCGCGCGGCTCACCACCCGACGCCTGTCGGACTGCATGCCGCTCGCGGGCGAGGAGGCGATCGTCCCGCTCAACGCCATGGAGCGCAGCCTCTGCGACCTGTGGCAGCGCACCACCGCCGGCATGGACGACGAGTCCCGCCGAGGGCTGAAGGACTCCGTGAACGTGATGACGGAGTCGTGGGTGTGGGAGGTGGCCAACCAGATCCAGCACCGCATCCCCGACCCCGTCGACTACCTGGAGATGCGCCGCGCCACCTTCGGCTCCGACATGACCATGAGCCTGTGCCGGATGGGACACGGCCCCTCCGTCCCGCCGGAGGTCTACCGCAGCGGCCCGGTGCGGTCCCTGGAGAACGCGGCCGTCGACTTCGCCTGCCTCCTCAACGACGTCTTCTCCTACCAGAAGGAGATCGAGTACGAGGGGGAGATCCACAACGCGATCCTGGTCGTGCAGAACTTCTTCGGCATCGACTATCCGACCGCCCTGAACATCGTCGGCGACCTGATGAACCAGCGCATGACGCAGTTCGAGCATGTGATCGCGACCGAACTGCCGATCGTCTGCCAGGACTTCGATCTGTCCGCCGAGGAGCGCGCCGGACTGGACTCGTACGTGACCGCGTTGCAGAACTGGGTGGCCGGCATCCTGAACTGGCACCGCGAGGTCGACCGCTACAAGGAGGAGTGGCTGTCCGGCCGCGCCCACGCCTTCGCCCCGGACCGGGCCCCGGCGGTGCCGGTCCCCGCGTGGGTCAGCTGACCGCCCGGACACTCGCGGCCGTCGTCTCGGCGAGTTCCCGTACTCCCCGGGCGGCGGCCTCGCCGAGCCCTGCGCGTATCCCGTCGGCGGTGGCGAGCACCGCGAGGGCCTCGTCGAGCAGACCCGCGGCGGCCAGGGCACCGCTCAGCTCGTAGTGCTCCCGGGCGACGAACAGCCCGAGGTTCACCTGCCGCCAGTGCCGCAGGGAGTCGTTCGCGGCGCCGTCCAGGGCACCGAGGACCGACGCCAGCGAGCGCACGGCCTCGGTGAGCCGGCCCGTCCGCCGCTCCAGCCCGGCCTGGTCCAGCCAGGAGTACGCCCGGTCCCGCGAGGTCTCCTGGAGGGACGCGTGCAGGCGCCGCGCTCGCAGCGCCTGCTCCAGGTCGCCCAACCGCTCGCACTCCTCGGCGACCAGTTCCAGCGGGGTGGTGTCCAGCTGCGTCGGGTCGTCCGGTCGCCGCAGCAGGCTCTGGTCGACCTCGATCGCGTCCAGGCGGCGGATCAGCGCCACCCGGGCCGGCTCCGTCAGCCCCTGGTCCAGCGCGAGGCTCGTCCAGGTGAACATCGACTCGTCGGCCGGATCCGTGCCGAACAGCGCCTCGTCCATCTCCAGGGCCCACCGCCGCAGTCCGGCCCCGTCCGCGCCGGGTCCGGGCACATCGCTCAGTCCGCAGTGCGTGTCGAAGTCCGTCTCGCGCACCTCGTGCAGCAGCGGCAGGTCCGCCGCGTCGCCGTGCAGGCCCACCAGCACGGCGGCGAGCCGCAGTTCATCCGTCATCGACGAGGCCGCCTCCGCCGGCAGCAGCCGCCGCAGCCAGCCGAGATCGCCCTCCGCGCGGTCGAACTGCGCCGCCCGCAGCACCACCCGGCGCCGCACCGGATCGGCGGCCACCGCCTCCACCGCCGCCTGATCGCCGGCGCGCAGCAGCGCCAGGTCGGCCCGGCCCCGCTCCAGCACCGGCTCCCACAGCGGCGGCCGGGGAAGGTCGTCGAGGCGGTCGTAGGCCCGGAACTCCTCGCCGTTGAGCAGCACGAAGTCGGGTTCGGTGCGCAGCAGCGCGGCGTGCAGCAGGCCCACGAGTTCGACCGGGGAGCGCTCCGGGAAGCCCAGGGCGGCGCGCAGCTCGGCCCGTTCCTCGTCGATGCCGTAGTACTCGCGCATCTCGTCCTCGGCCTCGGCGACCCGCGCCAGGATCCGCTCCTCGCCGTCCTGCGGGGACAGGTCGGTGCAGGAGCGCCAGGCGGGCAGACCGATCAGGATCTCCAGGGCCTCGTCGGCAGTCGACCCGATGATCCCGGCCACGCCCTCGGAGGACGCGTACAGCATCGAGCCGTCCGGGCACACGAAGTACGTGCCGCCCGTGTCGTCCCCCGCCACCACCTCCAGCGGTCCGGCGCCCGACGCCAGCCGGACCGGCTCGACATGGCCGTGCGCCGCCCGCTCCACGTCGAAGTCGAACGGGAACGCGGCCAGGGCGGCCGGCCGGCGGTCCTGCCGCAGCAGGCGCAGCGCGTGATCGGTCATGCCGCAGAACGTAACAGCCACCACCGACAGCGGATCCGGCCGGCCGTCCCGGCCGTACGGCGGGCGGCGCTCACCGGGAGGGTCACACGGGCTGACGGGCCTCCCGCGCGGCGGCGTGCTCGACCGCGGCCCGCGCCAGCGCCCGGATCAGCGGGTGCGGGTGCGAGCCGTCGCCGGACAGCTCCGGCTGGAAGAGGGTCGCCAGGAAGAAGGGATGGCCCGGCAGTTCGGCGATCCGCACAGCGCCGTTCTCGTCGTGTCCGGAGAACCGCAGCCCGTGCGCGCGCAGGGTGTCGAGATGACGGGAGGGGCCGTAGTTGCAGGAGTAGCGCTCGACGGTGCGTTCCGCGCCGAGCAGGGAGTGCGCCAGGGAGCCCGGCTCCAGCAGGACGGCGGCTTCGTGACCGGCCAGCGAGCAGGCCAGCGGCTCGATGAGGAAGTCGTCCGCCTCGGGGGAGTTCTCGGCGTGCGCGACCCGGGTCAGCCCGCACACCCCGCGGGCGAACTCGATCAGGGCGTGCTGGAAACCGCCGCAGGTGCCGAGGAACGGGATGCCCTCCTCCCGCGCGGTGCGGATGGCGGCGAGCGCGCCCGCCTCGCTGCGGTAGGGGCTGCCGGGCACCACCCACACCGCGTCGAACCCGCGCACCGCGCCCTCGGCCTCGGCGTCCTCGGACGGGATCCAGTACGGGTCCAGGACGAGCCGGTCGCGGGCGGCGAGGGAGTCGAGCAGCAGCGGGATGCGCGCGTGCGAGACGACGCTGGGTGTGCGGTCGCCGACCAGGGCGACGCGGGCGGGACGGGCCGTGCCTACGGGCTGTGTCATGACGTTCATCCTGGTCGTGGCCCTCGGTTCACGTCCAACGATGATGTGCGCACACTCGATAAGCGTTGCTGATGAGAGGCTGGCGCGCATGGACCCGCACCTCCTGCGCACCTACGTCGCCGTCGCCCGCCTCGCCTCCTTCTCGGAGGCCGCACGCGAGCTGGGCTACACCCAGTCCGCGGTGTCCCAGCACATCGCCGCGCTGGAACAGGACCTCGGCGCCCCCCTGCTCACCCGCCGCCCCGTGGCCCCCACGGCCGCCGGGGAACGGCTCCTGGAGCACGCGGGCCCGCTGCTGCTGCGCCTGGACGCGGCCCGCGCGGACGTGGTGCGGATCGCGGCGGCGCCCGCGCACGGACTGCGTCTCGCGGCGGCGCCGACCGCGCTCGGCCCGCACGTCCTCGCCGCGCTCCCGCCGGCCGGCGTCACCCTGCGGGTGCTGCCCCGCGCCGAGGTCCCGGCGGCCGTCGCCACGGGCACCGCCGACCTGGGCCTCGTCGACGGCCTCGCCGCGGTCAGCGATCCGCTCCGGCCGTCGGACGTGGCCCCGCTCACCGCCGAGGGCGTGGGCGAGGAGCCGGTCTGCGTGGTGCTGCCCGACAGCCATCCGCTGGCCCACCGCACCGGCCTTCGGCTCGGCGACCTCGCCGACGCCCGCTGGCTGGACGCGCCGGACGCCGCCCTGCCGCTGGCCCAGTTGCGGGCCGCGGCCGGCGGACACGGCTTCCGCCCCGCGCTGCGCTACGAGGGCACCGACGTCCGGATCCTCACGGCGCTCGCCGCGGCCGGTCACGGCCTGGCCCTGCTGCCCCGCGCGGCGGCGACGGCCGCGGCGGGCGCGGTCGCCGTCCCCGTCGTCGAGCCCCGCGTCGTCCACCGCACGGAACTGGTGTTCGGCGGATCGCCGGTGGGGGCGGCGGCGGCTCTCGTGGCGGCGCTGCGCGCCCGCGTGTGACGGGTGCCGGGCGGCCCGGAAACACCAGGCTTCCCGCTCCTGACCCCGGGTCAGTCTCACTCGTTCGTGGCTCGTCGTGCGCCGGTGCGCCGGGTAGAGCACCAGCCGGAGGCGATCCATGGAACAGACTGCGTTGCGTCCCAAGCCGATGCCCGGTCAGGAGCCCGGCGGCGCGAGCCGGCCCGGCGGCACCGCCCGGCGCCCGCACGCCGCGCGCCGGCGCGGCCGACGGCTCACCACCCTGCTGCTCGGCCTGTGCGCCGCCATGGTGCTGCTGCTGGCCGGGATCGGACTGGGCACGGTGGGCGCCACGGTGATCGGGATGAGCAGACTCGCCGAACTCCAGCAGCAGGCGGGACGCGCGGGCCAGGCGGGCGGAGCCGGTCAGCCCGGTTCCGCCCCGGCGGTGCCCCTGCGCCCGTCCGCGCGGTCCGGGCCCGGCCCGCATCCCGCGCCGCAGCCTCCCGTCCCGTCGCCCGCCAAGGCGACCCTCGGCGTGGAGGTCGCCGACGCCGAGAAGCCCGGCGCCGAGGTCGTCGCCGTCCATGTGCCAGGACCCGGTTTCACGGCGGGCCTGGTCCGCGGCGACGTCCTGCTCACCTTCGACGGTGCCCGCGTCGACTCCGCCGCCGATCTGGTCCGGGCCGTCGGCCGGGCCGAACCGGGGCAGCGGGTCACCGTGACGGTGCGCCACCGCAGCGGCGGCTACCAGCAGCTCACGGTCGCGCCCGGCGTGGTGACCTGACCCGCGCCCCGGCCCGTGCCCCGCGATCCGGCCCGTGTCCCGCGCCCTGGCCCGTGTCCCGCGCCCCCGGCCCGTGCCCTGCCCCCCGGTCCGTGCCCCGCGACCTGACCCGTGCCCCGCGACCCGACCTGACCAACGCCCCGATCTCCGACCGACCGTGAGCCCGGTCCCGGTTTCGGTCCCGGTCCTGAGCCCGGCCCTCCGTCACGGCCCTCCGTCACGCCACCCGGAAGTGGCTCGTGAGCCGGCCCTCGTCGTCCAGGACGTGGAAGGCCAGCCCGGGCGGCGCGTCCCGGTCGGCCACCTGGTCGCCCTCCCAGGGCAGCCGCAGCGTCCAGGTGACCCCGGGCCCCACGACCAGCGGGCGGCCGGCGAACACCGTGGCGGCCGGGGTGTGTGCATGCCCCGTGATCAGGCCCGCGATCTCCGGGCGGCGCTCCATCAGCGCGGCCAGCCGCTCCGGGGCGCCCAGCTGGTAGGAGTCCGGCAGCGGGTGGTGCAGCGCCACCGGCGGGTGGTGGAAGGCGAGCAGCACCCGGCGGTCGCCGTCGAGCTCGTCGAGGGTCTCCTCGATCCAGTCGTACGTCTCGTCCGCCAGCGCCCCCTCGTCACGGCCGGGGATGCTGGAGTCGCACATCAGGACGGCGGCCTCGTCGAACACGTGCACGCTGTCGATCGGTCCGTCGGTCGCCGGGTGTCCGAGCAGGGCCTTGCGGTACGGCGCCCGGGCGTCGTGGTTGCCGGGGCAGGTGAGCACCGGGAAGGGCGCGTCGCCGTCGCGCAGCCCGAGGATCCGGGCGGCCTCCTCGTACTCCTCCTCCGTGCCGTGGTCCGCGATGTCCCCGGTCACCAGCAGGGCGTCCACGCGGCCCGGCAGCCGCCACAGCCGGTCCCGCACCCGCTCGGCGCGTTCGGTGGCCCGCGCGGTGCCGTCCAGATGCAGATCGCTGACATGGGCGAGAACGAGCACGAGGGCCTCCCCGAGTGGCGTCTAACGGTATGAAGGCATCAAAACATTAGTCGTAATGGTTGATCAAGGCTCATCCATTAGTCAGGGCGGTGCGGTGTGGAGACGTGCGGTGCGTAAACCGCTGGTCGGCGCCCACCGCGCGGGGCGACGATGTGCCCCATGCTGAGCACCCTCCTCGCCTTCCTCGGCGCCTGCGCCCTGATCGCCGCCTCGCCCGGACCGAGCACCGTGCTGATCATCAAGCAGTCCCTGCGCAGCCGCCGTTCCGGCTTTCTGACCGTGCTCGGCAACGAGACCGGCGTCTTCGTCTGGGGCATCGCCGCCGCGTTCGGCCTCACCGCCCTGCTCACCGCCTCCCGGCTGGCCTACGACGGGATGCGCGTCGTCGGCGCGGCCGTCCTCGTCTGGTTCGGCGTCCAGGCGCTGCGCCAGGCCCGCCGGATGCGACGCGCCGGCGAGGCGGGCGAGACGGGCGGAGCCGGTGACGGCCAGGAGGCCTGGCAGGACGTCGAGCGCGGCGGCTGGTCCGCCTACCGCGCGGGACTCCTGCTCAACCTCGCCAACCCCAAGGCGGCCGTCTTCGCCCTGTCCTTCCTGCCGCAGTTCGTCCCCGAGGGCGCTCCGCACCTGCCCGCCATGGCCGGCCTCGCCGCGCTCTGGGCCGTCTTCGAGATCGGCTACTACGGCCTCTACGTGTGGTTCGTCAGCCGGATGAGGGCCTTCCTGTCGCGCGCCGGAGTGCGCAGGCGGCTCGAACAGGTCTCCGGCGGCGTCCTGCTGCTGCTCGGCGCCCGGCTCGCCCTGGAGGGCTGACCCATGACCGCACACCTGCCCGAAGAGCCGGAAAAGCTCGCCCACCGGCTCGCGCCGCCCCCGCTGTACGGGCAGGATGCTGCCCGTGGTTCCGCACCCGCCGAGGAGGCCCGGATGACCGGCACCAGCACGACCACGCCCTTCACCACCGACGACTACCGGGCCCGGATGGAGCGCGCCGCCCGCGCGGCCGCCGACGCGGGACTGGCCGGGCTGCTCGTCGCCCCCGGCCCGGACCTGGTCTGGCTCACCGGCTACGCGCCCACCGCGACCACCGAACGGCTCACCCTGCTCGTCCTCGCCCCCGGCCAGGACCCCGTCCTCGTCGTCCCCACCCTGGAGGCCCCGGACGCCGAGAAGGCCACCGGAGCGCCCGCGCTGACCCTGCGCGACTGGACCGACGGCAAGGACCCCTACGCCGCCACCGCCGCCCTCCTCGACCCGGCGGGCCGCTTCGGCGTCAGCGACAACGCCTGGGCCATGCACCTGCTGGGCCTCCAGAAGGCGCTGCCCGGCACCTCCTACGCCGCCCTGACCGACGCCCTGCCCATGCTCCGCGCGGTGAAGGACGAGGCGGAGCTGCGACTGCTGGCGGCCGCCGGAGCCGCCGCCGACGCCACCTTCGAGGAGATCCGGACGGTGCCCTTCGCCGGGCGCCGCGAGTCCGACGTCGCCGGCGACCTCGCCGACCTGCTGCGCCGGTTCGGCCACTCCCAGGTGGACTTCACCATCGTCGCCTCCGGCCCCAACGGCGCCAACCCGCACCACGAGGTCGGCGACCGCGTCATCGAACGCGGCGACATGGTCGTCCTCGACTTCGGCGGCCTGAAGGACGGCTACGGCTCCGACACCTCCCGCACGGTCCACGTCGGCGAGGCCACCGACGAGGAGCGCCGGATCCACGACATCGTCCGCGAGGCCCAGGAGGCCGGCTTCCGCGCGGTGCGCCCCGGCGTCGCCTGCCAGGAGGTCGACCGGGCGGCCCGCGCGGTCATCGCCGACGCCGGGTACGGCGAGTACTTCATCCACCGCACCGGGCACGGCATCGGCGTCACCACGCACGAGCCGCCGTACATGATCGAGGGCGAGGAACAGCCGCTCGTACCCGGCATGTGCTTCTCCGTGGAACCCGGGATCTACCTCCCGGGCCGCTTCGGCGTCCGCATCGAGGACATCGTCACGGTCACGGAGGACGGCGGACGCCGCCTGAACGACACCACGCGAGAGATGGTGACAGTGGACTGACCCGCGCCCGCGACCCCGCCCCCGTACGCCCCGCACACGACGACGGTCCGACCATGACCCACCAGGCACCGACACCCACCGCGGACACCGTCCGCCGACTGGTCCGCGCCCTGCTCAAGGAGAGCGCGGACCCCGACGTCCGGCCGGTCGTCGCCGACCGCGCGGAGCCCGTCACCTGGTGGGTCGGCACCCGCCATGTGCTGCGCCTCGCCGCCGACACCGAGGCGGCCGCCCGGCAGCGCCGCGAACTGCGGCTGCGCGACCTCGTACGGCCGCACCTGCCGGTCGCCGTGCCGACCAGCGTCGCGCACGGCGAATGGGCGCCCGGACTCACCTACACGCTGGACACCAGGATGCCCGGCGGGTCCGGCGCGGAGCACGAGGTCTCCGCCCTGGGCGAGGCCGACCTCGCCGGGCTGCTCACCGGCCTGCGCGAGGTGCCGCTGCGGCAGGCCCAGACGCTGGGCGTCCCGCGCACCGCGCCGCGCTCCCTGGAGGCACTGCGCCGGGCCGCCGCCCACGCCGCGGAACGCCTCGCGGCGGCCGACGAGTTCGACGCCGCCCGCTTCCAGCAGCTCCCCGCGACCGCCGCCGTCCAGCTCGCCGCACAGCCCGGCGGCGCGGTCCTCGTCCACCACGGCCTCACCGACGCGCACCTCGTCGTCAGTGCCGACGGCCGGGTGCGCGGCGTGCTCGGCTGGGCCGACACGATCGTCGGCGACCCCGCCGAGGACATCGCCGAACTCGCCGGCGCCGTCGGCGCCCCGGCCGCCGTACGCGCCGCCACCCTCGCCGGCTACGGCGCCCGCCCCTGCCTGCGCGGCCTCTGGCTGGCCCGCTGCGACAGCGTCCTGCACCTGGCCGACACCCTCACCGGCCGCTCCCCGGCCCCGCTGCCCCCGCTGCGCACCCGGCTGCGCCGCACCTGGGAGCCGATCCTGCTGGAACGCGTCACGGAACTGCGCGAGGACCCGGCGGACGGCACCGCCTAGCGGACAGCCGGGCCCCGGCACCTCACGGCTGCGTCAGCACCACGCACGACTCCCCGGGCACCCGCAGCAGGCCCTCCGCGTCCGGGGCGTCCACCGGCTCCCAGGCGGCGAGGATCCGGGCCGGGCGGGAGCCCAGCGGGATCGCGGCGGGCTCCTTCGCCAGGTTGACGGCCACGCACACGTCACCGCGCCGGAACGCCAGCCAGCGGGCCTCCTCGTCGTAGGCCACCTTGATGTCGGCGAGGTCGGGATCGGTGAGGTCCGGCTGCTGGTGACGGAGCGCGGCGAGCTGCCGGTACCAGGCCAGCACGCGCGCGTGGATCCCCGTCTCCGGCTCGGACCAGTCGAGGCAGGAGCGTTCCCGCGTCGCCGGGTCCTGCGGATCCGGGACGTCCTCCTCGGCCCACCCGTGCTCGGCGAACTCCCGCCGCCGGCCCCGCCGTACCGCCTCCGCCAGCTCCGGATCGGTGTGATCGGTGAAGAACTGCCAGGGTGTGCTCGCCGCCCACTCCTCGCCCATGAACAGCATCGGGGTGAGCGGCCCGGTCAGCGTCAGCACGGCCGCGCAGGCCAGCAGCCCGGGGGAGAGGGAGGCGGCCAGGCGGTCGCCCTGGGCCCGGTTGCCGACCTGGTCGTGCGTCTGGCTGTAGCCGAGCAGCCGGTGCGCGGCCACCCGGTTGCGGTCCAGGGGCCGCCCGTGCCGCCGGCCGCGGAAGCTGGAGTACGTGCCGTCGTGGAAGAACCCGCCGGTCAGCGTCTTGGCGATCGACTTCAGAGGAGCTTGCGCGAAGTCCGCGTAGTAGCCCTGCGACTCGCCGGTCAGCGCGGTGTGCAGGGCGTGGTGGAAGTCGTCGTTCCACTGCGCGTGCAGCCCCAGACCGCCCTGCGCGCGAGGCGTCACGAGCCGCGGGTCGTTCAGATCGGACTCCGCGATCAGGAACAGCGGCCGGCCCAGATCCGCGGCCAGCCCGTCCACCGCCGCCGACAGCTCCTCCAGGAAGTGCACCGCGCGCGTGTCCACCAGCGCGTGCACCGCGTCCAGCCGCAGCCCGTCGAGCCGGTAGTCCCGCAGCCACGCCAGCGCGCTGCCGACCAGGAAGGCGCGCACCTCGTCCGAGCCCGGCGCGTCCAGGTTCACCGCCGCGCCCCACGGCGTGTGATGCCGCTCCGTGAAGTACGGCCCGAACAGCGGCAAATAGTTGCCCGACGGACCCAGGTGGTTGTGCACGACGTCCAGGACCACGCCCAGACCCAGCTCATGGGCCCGGTCGACGAACCGCTTCAGCGCCTCCGGCCCGCCGTACGGCTCGTGCACCGCCCACAGCGAGACCCCCTCGTACCCCCAGCCGTGCCGCCCCGGGAACGGACACAACGGCATCAACTCGACGTGTGTCACGCCCAGTTCGACGAGGTGCTCCAGCCGCTCGGCGGCCGCGTCCAGAGTGCCCTGCGGCGTGTACGTGCCCACGTGCAGCTCGTACAGGACGGCGCCCGGCAGCGGACGCCCCTGCCACGGCGCACGCCAGGCGTACCGCCCGTGGTCCACCACCGCGCTCAGCCCGTCCGGGCCGTCCGGCTGGCGGCGCGAGCGCGGATCGGGCAGCGCCCGGCCGTCGTCCACCGCGAAGCCGTACCGGGTGCCGTCCCGGGCCTCCGCCTCCGCCGTCCACCACCCCGCGCGTTCCGGATCGCGCTCCATCGCGCGCGTGCTCCCCTCGCAGTGGAGTGTCACTCGGCCGGCCTGCGGTGCCCACACCTCGAACTGCACGGACGGTTCCCCTTCGTCTGCTCACCGTGATGTAGCCCGTCCATGGTGCGTCAAAAAAGATCAATCCGCTTTTGAATCATCCCTTTTACGCAAGGTGTCGTCAGGTACGCGCGCGTGGCGGCCGTTTCCCCGTTTTCTGGACACCCGAGGTCACCTGCCCGACAATCACCACCGTGACGTCGTCTTTCGAGTTCCCGAGTCCCCTCGCGCGGCCTTCCGACGCGGAGCGCGACCAGGCGCTGAAGGTGCTGCGTGACGGCGTCGCCCTCGGCCGGCTGTCCCACGACACGTTCATCCGCCGGATGGAGCTCGCCCTCGCCGCCCGCCACGCCGACGAACTGGCCGCGCTCACCGCCGACCTCCCCACCGAGGGCCGGTTCTCCCGCGCGCTCTTCGGCACCGTCGAGGCGGTGTCCGGTTTCTCCGGGCGGCTGCGCCGGGCCTGGCAGGCGGAACGGCTGCCCAAACTGCTGCTGCCGCACCCCGCCGCCGGCCGCCCGCTGCGCATAGGCCGCGACCCGGCCAGCGGCCTCCGGCTGAACCACGAGACCGTCTCCCGCGTGCACGCCGAACTCAGCCGCCAGGGCGGCATGTGGGTCCTGAGGGACCTCGGCTCGACCAACGGCACCACCGTCAACGGCCGCCGCGTCATCGGCGCCACCGCCGTCCGCGAAGGCGACCAGGTGTCCTTCGGACAGGTCGCGTTCCGGCTCGCCGCGCACTGACCCGGCACCCAAGTCGCGTCCCGTCTTGTGGTGTTGACGTACACCTGAAGTCGTGACTGACTGTGCGTACACCACGTACACCAGGTGAAGCGACGGCACCACGGAGGTGTGCCCTGCCGCCCCTCCTCCGCTATCCGACCGTCGACGAGCTGGGCGCCCGGGCCGCCGCCCTCGTCGCCCGCCGTCCCCGGGACGCCCGGCTGCGCCGCGTCGGCACCTCCCGCGCGGGCACCCCGCTGTGGCTGCTCTCGGTCGGCCACGGCAGCCGCCAGACCCTCGTCGTCGCCGGACCGCACGCCAACGAACCCGTCGGCGGCGCGACCGTACTGCGCCTGGCCGAGCTGGCCCTCGCCGACCCGGCTCTCACCGAGGGCGCCGACACCACCTGGAACCTGCTGCTCTGTCTGGACCCCGACGGCCTGCGCCGCAACGAGGGCTGGCTCACGGGCCCCTACCACCTCGGCCGCTACTTCCGGCACTTCTTCCGCCCCGGCTTCCTGGAACAGCCCGAATGGCTGCCCGACGGCGCGGCCCGCGCCACACTGCCCGAGACCCGCGCCCTGCTCGCCCTCCAGGACGAGCTGAGACCCTTCTTCCAGTGCTCGCTGCACGGCGTCGACGTCGGCGGCGGCTTCGTCGAGCTGACCCGCGACCTGCCCGGCCTCGCCCCGCGCGTCGCCCGCATCGCGAACCGGCTGCGCGTCCCGCGTGAACTCGGCCCCTACGACACCCTGTACTGGCCGAACCTCGGCCCCGCCGTCTACCGCATCCCGCCCCCGCGCCGCAGCGACCGGGCCGCGGCCATCACCGAGGCCGCCGTCGAGTCCACCTGGTTCCACCCCCACCCCTACGGCACCCTCACGGCCGTCGTCGAAGCGCCGATGTGGACCGTCGCGGCCGTCGAGGACGACTCCGTACCCGCCGACCCCGCCGCCCGGCTGCGTACCGTCAGCCACACCCTGCGCCACGACACCCGGCTGCTGCGGCAGCTCCTCACCGGCATCCGCCCGCACCTGGCCGGCCCCGACGCGGCCCGCCTGCTGGCGCCCGTCGACGACTATTTACTGGTCTGCCCCGGCCTCGCCGACGCCTGGGACCCCGAGATCGACGACCGGTCCCGCCCGCTGCCCGCGCTCACCGCGGCCCACCTGACCGCCCTGCGCATCGCCGGGCGCCGCCTCGCGCTGCGCACGGCCGGGCTGCTGCACCAGCTCGTCACCACCAGCGGACGGGACCCGTCCGGCGCGCTGCCCGAGCTGAACCGGCTCCTCGACCTGTGGTGCGCCGACTACCGCGACGGCTGCGGCGCCGCGTGGCTGCCGGTGCCCCGCCAGGCCGAGTACCAGTCCCGCGTGGTGCTCGCCGCGTTCGAACTGGCCGCACGGCAGCCGCCGGCGCGCTCCCGTTCGGGTGAGCCGGACTGGGGCGGCGAGCCGGTCGTGCCGATGCACCGGGAATGACGCACACCACCACGACGAAGGCCCTACGACGGTCCCTGCCGACGCGGTCGGCCCTCCTGGCCCCGCTCGCCGCGGTCGCCGCCCTTGCCGCCCTCGCCGCCGGAGCGGCACCGGCGGGCGCGGCGGCCGGACCGGACCGGCGGACCGCCCCGGACACCTGGCTCTACCTCACCGTCACCCACGGCGACGTCCTCCCGCCGGGACTCGCCACCGTCCGGCCGGGACACAGCGTTCCGCGCGACACGCGCGGTGCCCTGCTGCTGTGCGACCCGCCCCAGGGACACGGCCAGGCCGCCGAGGCCTGCGCCCAGCTCACCGCCGCGGACGGCGCGATCCGCAGCACCCCGCCGAGGGACACGCTCTGCCCCATGGTCTTCGCACCGGTGACCGCCGAGGCACGCGGGCTGTGGCAGGGCCGGCCGGTCGAGTACCGGGAGTCGTTCGCGAACGCCTGCGAGCTGGCCGCGAGGACCGGGGCGGTGTTCGCGCTCGACACCTGACGGCGAGGCGGCCGCAGGGCACGCGCGCGGGCGGCCCATTGAGGGGCCGGCTCGACGGGTTGCTTGGCGGGTCGGCTTGGCGGGTCGGCTCGACGGGTTGCTCGGTGGGTCGGCTCAACGGGTTTCGGCTCGACGGGTCGGCTCGACGGGTCAGTCTGCCTGCTCGCGCGCGTGCCGCGCCGCCGCGACGACCGTGCGGGACTGGTGCTCGATCTGGTGCTCCAACGGCACCCACCGGGCGTGGAACCGCCTGGCGAACGCCTCGCTCCAGGTCGTCACGAGCGGTTCCAGCCGCGGCACCGCGCGGTCGTCGGCCTCCCGCAGCACCCTCAGCAGCATCGCCGCGGCCCGCAGCGGCAGCCGCCGGGCGAACGCGTCCACGCTGCCGATGTACGCCATCGTGTGGCCCGCGGGCGGCGTGTGCGTCCAGTCCCTGGCCAGCCCCGGCACCACCTCCAGCACCCAGCGGGCGGCGCGCAGCAGGGGCCCGTCGAGACCGTCCAGCCGGGGCTGCGCCTCTGCGAGTACCTCCTCCACCTCCAGCGCGTCCCGCGACAGCCGGTCCGCCAGCCGCCGCAGAGCCGCGGCCGGCGCGGGATGCGGCGCCGGGTCGTCCACCAGGTCGCTCGCCCACATCGGCACCTCGACGACGGCCGTCAGACCGCCGTACCGGTGCGTGTGGTACCAGGTGCTGTGCCGGGCGTCGTCCGGCATGCTCGGGTACGCCAGCGCGCCCGGAGCGGGCATCACATGCACGCCGGGCCCCGAGGCCGGCCAGCCGGCGGCGTCCGAGGCGCCGGTCTCCACCGGGATGCGCAGCTCCGCCGCCGACTTGGCGAAGGGCTCCGCGAGACCGGGGATGTCCCGGGTCAGCTGCACCCAGCTGCCGCCCAGCTCGGTGCCGTGCAGGGTCACCTGGAGGTACGGGCGCAGCTCGTCGATGACGCCGGTCAGGGCCCGCGTCTCCGGCGGCAGCCGGTCGGGGGGCAGCACGGCCGGCGACCACTCCGGCTGCTCCGGACCCGCCGGACGGAAGAAGCCGCGGTGGTAGTCGAGCAGACTGCGCGGCGCCGGGGTGACGTGCAGGCTCGCCCCGTCCGGGTCCGCGCACAGCAGCAGATGCCAGGACGTGCCGGACCGCAACGACCGCTCCGCCAGGACCCGCTCGGCGAGCGCGAGCAGCGTGGAGCCGCCGGTCGGCTCGTTGGCGTGGGCTCCGGCGACGACGAGCACCGCGCGGCGTGCGCGTCCCACGGACAGCAGATGCAGAGGACGGCCCGCGCGCGAGACGCCGACCTCGCGCAGGACGCACAGACCGGGATGCGCCGAGGCCAGGGCCCGAGCGCAGGCGACCAGCTCGGGCACGGTGAAGTAGCGCAACTCCGGCAGGAGACTCACCTCCCCCGTACGGTCCACCCGGCTCCGCACCGGAAGTACCCCACGCGCCAGGACCCCTGTCAAGCACGCCCCGGGGCGGCTCCCCGGGGCGCCCGGGCGCACAGAGCTCCGCACAGGACGCCCGCCAGGCCGCGCTCGCTCGCCGCTCGCTCGCTCGCGTTTCGCCGGCGTCCGCTTGCCGTGTCTCGCAGGCGTCCCCCCGGCGGCGCTCTGTTGCTGTCCGCCTGCCATGCCTGGGCGGCGCTTGTCCGTCTGCGCGAGGCCGGCGTCCGCCAGGCGGCGCCAGGTCGGCACCCGCCCGGCCGCGCTGCCCCGGCGTCCGCCCGGCCGTGTTCACCGGAGTTCGTTCGGCGGTGCCCCGCCAGGCAGCCCCTTGCCGCGCCGCGCCGGCGCCCCCAGGAGCCGGGCCTTGTCGGCGCCCAATCGCGCCCCGTCGTCGCCCCGGCCGGACAACCCGTCAGGTGCCCGACTCACCGCGCGCGGTCGGTGCCGGACCGGCCGCGCCGGGGCGGCACCCGCCCGGCTGCGCTCCGCCGGCGTCCGCCTGGCCGCACTCCACCGGCCGCCTGCCTGGCCGCGCCCCGCCAGGCACCAACCCGCGCCCCGCCAGGAACCGCCCAACCGTCCCCCAACCCCAGCTCAGCCCTCGTCGCCCACCCGCTCCAGCAGGGCCACCGGCAGCCGTTCGAGCAGTTCCGCCGCGCGTGCGTACCCCGTGAACTCCCGTCCCGGCGTCAGCAGATCGGCCCAGCGGCCCGGGGGCAGGGGGAGTCGGGTGTCGTGCCAGCCGCCTGCCTCCGCGAGGCGGAGGGACAGCCGGGTGACCGCGGTGACGACCTCGCCCGAGCGGGCGTAGCCGAGCAGATGGCCGGCGGCCGGGCCCTCGGCGGTCAGCGGCGTGTACGTCGCCGTGTCGCCGAACACCTCGGGCCGCCGTGCGCGCAGCCGTAGCGCCGCCGCTGTCACGGCGCCCTTGTCGCCGGGCGCGTCCGCGGGCGGGAACGGTACGAGCCGCCGGTTGTCGGGATCGACCAGGGCCCGGTACTCGACCTCGGTGCCCTGGTAGACGTCCGGCACGCCCGGCATCGTCAGATGGACCAGCGCCGCACCCAGCGTGTTCGCGCGGATGTGCGGCTCCAGCGCCCCGCGCAGGGCGGCCACCCGCTCGCCCGGTGCCCCGCACGGCCCCGCCGCGACGAACGCCGCCACCGCGTCCTCGTACGGCGGCTCCTGCTCCGTCCAGCTGGTGAACATCCCGGCCTCGCGGACATGCTTGAGCAGCGCCTCCCGCACCCGCTCGGGCTCGGCCGGGCCGAGCCCGAAGACGGTCTGCCAGGCCGCCCAGGCCAGCTGCCCGTCGGGCGCGGCCACGCCGCCCTCGCTCACCTCGGCCAGCAGCTCCGCCCAGCGCTCCGGGCACTCGGTGAGCACCATGAGCGCCGCCCGCACATCCGCGCTGCGCTTGGTGTCGTGCGTCGACACCACGATCCCGGTGCCGGGCCAGTCGCGCTGCACGCGCGCGCAGTACGCGTGGAAGTCCTCAGGGGACAGCGCCGGACGGCCCGGATTCCCGCCCACCTCCGTCGCCGACAGCAGCGGCACGTAGCGGTAGAACGCCGTGTCCTCCACCGACTTCGCGCGCAGCGCCGACGCCGTCTGCGCGAACCGCGTCCGGAACTCCAGATGGTTCGGCCCGTCGCCGAGCCGTCCCAGCACCAGCCCGCGCACGACGTCGACCGCGCCGGCCTCCTCGGGGACGGCGAACGCCGACCGTGCCTCGGCCGCCGCCTCCTCGGTCACCACCAGGGCCGCGTCGACGGACTCGTACGGCCGGTAGACCTCCAGCCGGACCAGCAGCTCGCGCAGCGCGGTGTGCAGCGCCCACGGCGCGCGGTCGCGCAGCGCCGGGTCGGGCGAGGCGGTGCACAGCCGGTGCGCCACCCGGGTCAGCCGGTCCACCTCGGCGGCCAGCTCGTGCTCCAGGACCCGGTAGGCGGCCCGCCGCGCGGTCGCCTCCCAGTGTCCGCCCCGGTCCGTCTGCGGCGCCGCGAACGTGCGGTAGCGGGCGAGGAGTTCGGTGGCTCCCGCCGGGTCGGTGAACAGCCCGTCGATGTGCCGCAGGGCGTCGTAGCCGGTGGTGCCGGCGACCGGCCAGGACGCCGGCAGGTGCTCGCCGTCCGCCAGGATCTTCTCCACGACCGTCCACCGGCCGCCGGTGGCCTCGTGCAGCCGTCGCAGATAGGCGTCGGGGTCGGCGAGACCGTCGGGATGGTCGACCCGCAGACCGTCCACGACCCCGTCGCGCACCAGCCGCAGCAGGGTGGCGTGCGTGGCGTCGAAGACCTCCGGGTCCTCCACCCGCACCCCGATCAGCTCCGAGATGCTGAAGAACCGCCGGTAGTTCAGCTCCGTCCGGGCCAGCCGCCACCACGCGAGCCGGTACCACTGGGCGTCCAGCAGCTGCGGCAGCGGCAGGTCCTCGGTGCCCTCGCGGAGCGGGAACTCCTGGTCGTAGTAGCGCAGCACATCGCCGTCGGCCGTCAGATGCTCCAGCTCGGCACCGAGCGGATGCCCGAGCACCGGCAGCAGCAGCTTGCCGCCCTGCGCCTCCCAGTCGATGTCGAACCACCGCGCGTACGGCGATTTGGGCCCCTCCCGCAGCACCTCCCACAGGGCGCGGTTGTGCCGCGGGGCCATGGCCATGTGGTTGGGCACGATGTCCAGGACCACCCCCAGACCGTGCTCCCGCGCGGTGCGGGCCAGCGCGCGCAGCCCCTCCTCGCCGCCCAGCTCGGCGCGCACGCGCCCGTGGTCCGTGACGTCGTAGCCGTGCAGCGAGCCCGGGACGGCCTCCAGGACGGGGGACAGGTGCAGATGCGAGACGCCGAGCGAGGCCACGTACGGCACGGCCGCCGCGGCGGCCGCGAACGGGAACTCTGGCTGGAGCTGGAACCGGTACGTCGACGTGGGCACCGCGGGGGCGGATCGCTCAGGTGTCATGGAATGCTACGTACCCGCCCCGCCGGGTTTCGTGTCATTGTCCCCTCCTTGTGCCCCCACGCGCGTGGCTAGTTTCGAGCGATGGGAAGCACGGGGTTGCGCCGCACGCTGGGTACCTATCGCGAGGTCGTCGGACTCACCGGGCCGCTGCTGCCGGTCGTGTCCTTCCTGGGGCGGCTGCCGACCGCCACCATCCAGTTCGGCAGTGTGCTGCTCGTAGCCCGCACCAGCGGGTCCCTGACCGTCGCGGGGCTGACCGGCGGGGCGCTGGCACTGGGCCAGGTGGCGTGCGGGCCGCTGGTGGGCCGACTGGCCGACCGGCACGGCCAGCGCCGGGTCGTGCTCGTCTGCGCGCTGGTGAACGCCCTGGCGATCGGGGCGCTGGTGGCGGGGGCGGCGGCCCGCCCGCCGACCCCGGCGCTCGTCCTCCTCGGGGCCCTCGCGGGCGCCTCCGTGCCGCTGATCGGCCCCCTCGCGCGGACCCGTCTGGTGGCCCTCGCCCGCCGCTCCGGTGCCTCCGACGCCACGGTGGGCGCGGCCCTGTCCTTCGAGAGCACCCTCGACGAGATCTCGTTCGTGCTGGGCCCGGCGCTGGTGGGTCTGGCGGCCGTCGTCGCCCATCCGGGCCATGCCCTGACGGCGGCGGCCGTCCTGGTGGCCGTCTGCGGCACCGCCTTCGCCCTCCATCCGACCGCCCGCGCCACGCGGCCGCACCGCTCCGACGCCGTCCAGGCGCCTGCCGCGGTCCCCGCGCGCATGCCCCGTTCCGTCCGTCCCCTCCGTGCCGCGCTGGCCCTCCAGGGAGCCATGTTCGGCGCCTGCCAGGCCGGTATCACCGCGCTCACCGAGCGGCTCGGGCGGCCGGAGCAGGCGGGGCTGGTGTATGCCGCGATGGGCGTGATGAGCGCGGTCGCGGGGCTCGCGATGGCGGCCGTGCCCGCCCGGTTCGGGCTGACGGCGCGCTGGCGTACGGCCACCGCGGCGGCGTGCGCGCTGTCGCTGCCGCTGACCGTGACGGACAGCCTCTCCGGCCTGTACGCGGTAGTGACGGTCCTGGGCGTCGCCTACGCGCCGCATCTGATCACGGTGTTCGGGCTGACCGAGCGGGTGGTGCCGCGGGCGCGGCTCGCCGAGGCGATGGCCTTCGCGACGAGCGCGCTCGTCGGCGGCCAGGCGCTCGCCCTCGCCCTCACCGGCCGGCTCGCCGAGTCCTACGGCCCCGGCGCGGCCTTCGCGGCGGCGACCGCGGCCGCCGCGCCGGCCTGCCTGATCGCGCTGACGGCGCGTCCGGCGACGTACACCGAACACGCCACACACGCGAACCCCACCGCACGGCCCGAGCACACCGCAGGCACCGAACCGTCGGCCCGCGCGGAGCCACCCGAAGGCACCTGACCCGCCGAGCTGGCGAAATCCGCCGAGTCGGCGAATTCCGCCGAGTCGGCGAAGCCAGCCAGCCACCCCGCCGAGTCCACCACCCCCGCCGAGCCGCCCGCAGGCACTTACGTAGGCCGCTGCAGCACTGTCATGCTCCGTTCCGGCAGTCGCAGTCGCTCGCCGGCCGCCACCTTGGCGCCGGTGCCCGGTGGTACGCCGTCCGGGCGGGCGGTGTCGACGACGACCTGCCACTGGCGGCCGTGATTGACGGGAACCACGAAGTCCAGCGGCTTGGGGGCGGCGTTGAACATCAGCAGGAAGGAGTCGTCGGCGATCCGCTCCCCGCGCGGACCGGGCTCGGAGATGGCGTTGCCGTTGAGGAACACCGTCAGAGCCGAGGCCTGCGTCGACTCCCAGTCCTGCTGGGCCATCTCGTGGCCCTCCGGAGTGAACCAGGCGATGTCGGACAGCTCGTCGTGCGTGCCCTCCACCGGCCGGCCGTGGAAGAAGCGCCGCCGCCGGAAGACGGGGTGGTCCTTGCGCAGCCACACCATCGCCCGGGTGAACTCCAGCATCTCCCGGCCGAGCCCCTCGCCGTCCGGCCACTCCACCCAGGAGATCTCGCTGTCCTGGCAGTAGGCGTTGTTGTTGCCGCGCTGGGTGCGCGCGACCTCGTCGCCGTGGCTGATCATCGGCACGCCCTGGGACAGCATCAGCGTCGCGATGAAGTTCCGCATCTGCCGCGCCCGCAGCTCCAGCACCTCCGGGTCGTCGGTCTCGCCCTCCACCCCGCAGTTCCAGGACCGGTTGTGGCTCTCGCCGTCGCGGTTGTCCTCGCCGTTGGCCTCGTTGTGCTTGTCGTTGTAGGAGACCAGGTCGTGCAGGGTGAAGCCGTCGTGGCAGGTGACGAAGTTGATGGAGGCGAGCGGGCGCCGCCCGTCGTCCTGGTAGAGGTCGGACGAGCCGGTGAGCCGGGAGGCGAACTCGGCGAGCGCGCGCGGCTCGCCCCGCCACAGGTCCCGCACGGTGTCCCGGTACTTGCCGTTCCACTCGGTCCACAGCGGCGGGAAGTTGCCCACTTGGTAGCCGCCCTCGCCGACGTCCCACGGCTCGGCGATCAGCTTCACCTGGGACACCACCGGGTCCTGCTGCACCAGGTCGAAGAAGGACGACAGCCGGTCCACCTCGTGGAACTGCCGGGCGAGGGTGGCGGCGAGGTCGAAGCGGAAGCCGTCGACATGCATCTCGGTCACCCAGTACCGCAACGAGTCCATGATCAGCTGGAGCACGTGCGGGGAGCGCATCAGCAGGCTGTTGCCGGTGCCCGTGGTGTCCATGTAGTACCGCGGGTCGTCCGCGAGCCGGTAGTACTGCGGGTTGTCCAGGCCCCGGAAGGACAGCGTCGGCCCCAGGTGGTTGCCCTCGGCGGTGTGGTTGTAGACCACGTCCAGGATGACCTCGATGCCCGCCTCGTGCAGCGCGCGCACCGCCGACTTGAACTCCAGCACCTGCTGTCCGCGGTCGCCCCAGGAGGCGTACGCGTTGTGCGGGGCGAAGAAGCCGATCGTGTTGTAGCCCCAGTAGTTGTTGAGGCCCATGTCCACCAGACGGTGATCGTTCACGAACTGGTGTACGGGCATGAGTTCGAGTGTGGTGACGCCCAGTTCGGTGAGGTGTTCGATGATCGCCGGATGGGCCAGCGCGGCGTAGGTGCCCCGCAGTTCCTCCGGCAGCCCCGGGTGGCGCATGGTCAGGCCCTTCACGTGGGCCTCGTAGATCACCGTCTTGTGGTACTCGGTGCGCGGGCGCCGGTCGTCGCCCCAGTCGAAGTAGGGGTTCACCACGACGGACGTCATGGTGTGCGGGGCGGAGTCCAGGTCGTTGCGCCGGTCGGGGTCGCCGAAGTGGTAGCCGTACACCTCCTCGCCCCAGTCGACCGCCCCGCTGATCGCACGCGCGTACGGGTCGAGGAGCAGCTTCGCCGAGTTGCAGCGCAGCCCGCGCTCCGGGGCGTACGGGCCGTGCACGCGGTAGCCGTACCGCTGGCCGGGCATCACGCCCGGCAGGTACGCGTGCCGCACGAAAGCGTCACTCTCCCGTAGTTCCACCGCCGTCTCCGAGCCGTCGTCGTGCAGCAGACACAGCTCTACTCGGTCCGCGGCCTCCGTGAAGACCGCGAAGTTCGTGCCGGCGCCGTCGTACGTGGCGCCGAGTGGATACGCCTCTCCAGGCCAGACCTGCATGGATACGACTCTTCCAGGTGTGCCTCGTCGCCGGGGGCGCCTTGGCCCCGAGTCTCCCCGAAAGTGCGGGAACCTCCTCAGCCCTCCTTCCCTCTTACCGGGCGACCAGTGCATACCCGGTGTGCCGAATCAGCGGGGCGAATGACGTACTCCCATGCGGAACGGGGGAGTAGGGGGAAGATATGCGCCAGACAGTGCGCCGCCATCTGGGCAAGATGGTGGCCGGTACGGCCGTCGCGGTCGCGGGGACCGCTCTGATGGTGGGGATCACCCTGCCGGGCACGGCGGGGGCGGACGACACGCCCGGTGCCTCCGGCCGTACGGCCGGACAGCCGGCCGGGGCCCGGGACGCGGGCCGGGACGGGCGGGCCGCGGTGGAGCCGGGCGTCGTCGAGGAGGCGCCCGCCGAGGGCGAGCGCGGCACCGGCCGGGACCCGCTCACCGACGACGAGGCCGAGCGGGTCGAACGGATCGCGCTCAGCCGGCAGCTGCTCCGCACGAGCGAGGACGTCGAGGGCGACCGCGGCCCGCAGCGCGTCGGCCTCGACCTCGCCGAGCCGGAGGCCGAGGAGCTGGACGACCCGGCCGCGCCCCGGCGCGCCGAGGTGACGTTCTACGACTACAAGGACGACACCCTCGTCACCAGGACGGTGAACCTGGAGACCGGCGAGGTGGAGCGGACCACCACCCAGCGGGGCGTGCAGCCGCCGCTGAGCCGTGCCGAGCAGTCCGAGGCGGCCCGGTTGCTGATCGCCGACCCGCTGGGCGCCGGCCTGAAGGCGGACTACCTGGACGCCACCGACCGCGAGCTCACCTCCCCGGACCAGCTCCAGTTGCACGCCATGGTCTACAAGGCCGTCCCGGGCGCCCAGCCCGCCGTGCTCGACAAGTGCGGGGAGCACCGCTGCGCGCGGCTGTACCCGAAGGTCGAGAACGGCCCGTGGATCGACGCCGGGCACCTGGTGATCGACCTGAGCACTCGCGAGATCGCCGCCCTCGACCGCGGCTGACCCAAGGAGCCTTCCACCTCATGCGTGTCGACAGAATCAGCCGTGCCCGCCGGCGGACGGCCGTGGGGCTCACGGTGGCCGCGCTGGCCGCGGGAGCCGCGGCCGGCGCCGGACCCGCCGCCGCCCGGCCCGCCGACCGTCCGGCCGCGGCCCCCGCGCCGCCCGCCGCCGACTGCGGCACCGCCTACCGGATCGAACAGAAGCTCGCCTCCGGCACCACCTGGCGGATGTGCTGGCGCCACGAGAGCCGGGCCGGGATCGTCCTGGAGGACGTCTCCTATCAGCCGCCCGGCGAGCCCCGCCCGATCAAGGTCCTCAACAGCGCCAAGCTCGCCCAGATCCACGTGCCGTACGACGACGGCGGCAACGAGTTCAACGACCTGACGGACTACTACTTCGGCGACGGACTGGTGAACCTGGCGCCCGGCGAGTGTCCCGGCGGCACCATCCGGACCGTCAAGGTGCCGGAGGCCTCCTACTCCGAGACGCCGAACGTCAAGGGCCTGTGCACCACCACCCGCTCCCGAGGCCACGCCTACCGCCTCCAGGCCGACATGGGCGTCAAGTCGTACCAGGCGCAGGGCAAGGATCTGCTCGTCTACAGCGTCAACAAGGTCGACTGGTACGAATACATCTCCGAGTGGCGCTTCTCCGACGACGGCACGATCACCGTGAACGTCGGTGCCACCGGCAGTCTCTCGCCCGATGACTACGACGCCGGTGACGGCCGCGGCTGGCCGATCGGCAAGGGCGCCAAGGACAAGGCGACGAGCCACAACCACAACGTCTTCTGGCGGCTCAACTTCGGCCTCGACGGCTCCTCCAGGACGAAGATCGAGCAGTACGACTCGAAGGTCAGCCCGCCCGCCCAGGGCCGCCCGGCGCCGTCCAACAAGACCACCCGCACCGCGGTCACCAAGGAACTGGCGGGCGACGCGCGGAACATGCGCTGGTGGCGCGTGGTCAGCACGGCCGGCAAGAACAAGGACGGGCACCCGCGGTCCTACGAACTCGTCCCCGGACCGAGCGCCACCTACCCGGGCCGCGCCTTCACCAAGCACGACGTGTACTTCACCGAGTACAAGAAGTGCGAGCAGTACGCCAGCGACAACCCGCACCAGTGCGGCGCCGGTGCCGGCCGGTCCGTCGACAAGTGGGTCGACGGGCAGCCGCTGACCCGGCCCGTGGTCTGGATGAACATCGGCTTCCACCACGTCGCCCGCGACGAGGACCAGCAGCCGATGCCGGTCCACTGGCAGGGATTCTCCATCGCCCCGCGCGATGTCACCGCTATGAATCCGCTCACTCCGAAGGAGCTGGCCGACCAGAACGGGCATGTGGAACGGGGAAGTTGAGAAAGGACCTGTGCATCCGGCTGCACCGCCCACCGCTCCCGGAGTACCCTTCCTTGATCGTTGGGACGGGGAGTGCTCGGGGGAGCGGAAGGCGGTGCGCGGGTGGGCTCGGGAGGCCTGGAGTTGCCCCCAGGTGACGAGGGTCACGAGGGGAACTCCACAGACGTCCCGCCCGGCACGGTGTCCCTGGCCAGGCCGATGGAGCCGCACTCCATCGGCCCGGAGCTGGACTGGGACGCCGACGCCTGGCGCGAGGTGCGCACCCGCGCCCAGCGAGCCGGCCGGGCCTACATCTGGCTGAACCTCGTCGAACAGCGGCTGCGCGCGGTCGTCGCCGCCGTCCTGCGCCCCATCTACGAGCCCGTGCACGGCGACGAATGGGTGGTCGCCGCCGCCGGGCCGGCCGGCCAGGAGTGGGTGCAGCGCGCGGTCGCGGTCCGCGAGGTCAGCCGCCGCAAGGGCTATCTGCTCGACCCCGCCGACGACAACGTCCTCAGCTTCCTCACCCTGCCCCAGCTGCGCGAGCTGATGGTGCAGCACTGGCCCTGCTTCGAGCCGTACGTCGACGAGCGCCGGGACGTCGAACTCGCCCTGGACGAGCTGGAGGTCACCCGCAACGTCGTCTCCCGCAACCGGGCCCTGTCCGAGGCGGTGCTGAACCAGGCCGAGCGGGCCTCGGCCCGGCTGCTGGAGATCCTGGGCGCGGGCGGCGACGTGCCGTCCGCGCGCCGGCTGCCCGTCGACGCGGTCGAGGACCTGGTCGGCGACCGGTACGCGGACGTGGTCGCGGTGCACCCGGACCGGGTGCGGCTGCTGCGCCAGTTCCCGGCCGAGGACATCTTCGGCGGCGCTCGTCGCCTGGACGCCATCGGCATCGGCCTCAACCTGCTCGTGCAGAACTTCTCCGGGCGGCGGCTGGTCCGCCTCGCCGAGGCCGGCTGCCGGGTGCGGCTGCTGTTCCTCAACCCGGCCTCCAGCGCGGTGAAGCGGCGCGAGCGCGAGCTGGGCATCAAGCGCGGCGAGCTGAGCCGGGCCGTGGAGATGAACATCCTGCACATGCGCCGGGTGCGGGCCCGGCTGCGGGACCCGGGCGCCTTCGAGATCCAGGTCTTCGACGAGACCCCGCGCTTCACCGCCTACCTGGTCGACGGCGACGGCTCCGACGGCATCGCGGTCATCCAGTCCTATCTGCGGCGGACCCGCGGGATGGAGGCGCCGGTGCTGGTGCTGCGCAACGGCAGCCGGGTGGTCAGACCGGACGCCTCGGACGGGGCGCTGGACGGCGGGCTCTTCCCCACCTACCGCGAGGAGTTCGAGACGGCTTGGGCGGATTCGCGCCCTGTGTCGTGAAATGCCGTCAGTGGAGGGTTACGCGTAGGGAGTGCGGAGCGGTGGAACCCCGGTAAGCGGAAGGCGATCCCCCGATTGTCAGTGGCGCATGCGATGGTGGAGATCACTGGGGGAAAGCACCACCAAGGAGGGGGACCGCCCATGGGCTGGCACCGGGAGCTGCTGATCGGCTTCGACCTGGAGACGACGGGGACGGATCCCCACGAGGCGCGCATCGTCACCGCCGCAGTGATCGAGGTCAGGGACGGACAGCCCCTCGGCCGCAAGGAGTGGCTCGCGGACCCGGGCGTCGAGATCCCGGCGGACGCGGTCGCCGTGCACGGCATCAGCAACGAACGCGCGACCGCCGAGGGCCGGCCGGCCGACCAGGTGGCCGACGCCGTCGCGGACGTGCTCACCGGGTACTGGAAGGCGGGCGTCCCGGTCGTCGCCTACAACGCCTCGTTCGACCTCACCCTGCTCGCCGCCGAACTGCGGCGGCACGGCCTGCCGTCGCTGCGCGACCGCCTCGGCGGCCAGGACCCGGCCCCGGTCGTCGACCCCTACACCATCGACCGCCGGGCCGACCGCTACCGCCGCGGCAAGCGCACCCTGGAAGCGGTCTGCCGGGAGTACGGCATCACCCTCGACTCCGCGCACGACGCCTCCGCCGACGCCCTCGCCGCCGCCCGACTGGCCTGCGCGATAGCCGGCCGCCACCCCAAGATCGCGTCCCTCGGCCCGGCGGAACTGCACCGCCGCCAGATCGAGTGGTACGCCGAGTGGGCGGCGGACTTCCAGGACTTCCTGCGCCGCAAGGGCGAGACGGACGCGGTGGTGAACGGCGTCTGGCCGGTGCGCGCGCACGCCGACGCACAGGTCTGACGGGCCGGCCCGACAGGCGCGGCCCCCGGCCGGCCACACACCGGCTCAGAAGGGATACCAGCGCACCGTCTCGTCCCCGTCCCGCAGCGACGCCACCCGGCGCTCGAACTCGGCCAACGCCCGCGGATTGCTCGGGGCGTGCTGGGCCACCCAGGCGCAACTGGCCGTCTCGCGGGCGCCGCGCAGCACGGAACAGCCCTCCCAGTCGCGGACATCCCAGCCGTAGGCCCCGGTGAAGGCGTCGTACGCCTCGGCGGGCAGGCCGTAGCGATCGCGGGAGAGGGCCATGACCACCAGGTCGTGCTCGCGCAGATCCGCCGAGAAGGTCTCCAGGTCCACCAGCACCGGCCCGTCCGGCCCGATGTGCACATTGCGGGGCAGCGCGTCGCCGTGGATCGGACCCGGCGGCAGCTGCGGGACCAGCGCGGCCGCGGCCGCCGCGAAGCCGTCCCGCCGCTCGCGCAAGTACGCCGCGTCCGCCGGGTCGACCGCCTCGCCGGCGAGGCGCAGCCAGCGTTCCACCCCGCCCAGCAGCTCGCGGGGCGGCAGCGCGAAGGAGGGGGAGGGCAGTGCGTGGACGACCCGTAGCAGTTCGGCCAGATCCCGCGGCTCGGCGGGCCGCACGGCATCGGGCAACCGGTGCCACACCGTCACCGGATGCCCCTCGACGAGCAGCGCCTTCGGCTCGGCCGCCCGCACCGCCGGGACACCGGCCTCCTCCAGCCACCCCGCGATGTCCAGCTCGCGGCGCGCCCGGTCCAGCAGTTCGGCGTCGCGGCCCACCTTGACGACCAGGTCACCGGAGGCGAACACGGCGTTCTCGCCCAGCGCGAGCAGCCGGGCGTCCCCGGCCGGCCCGGGCAGTACGCCTGCCGCCGCCAGTACGTCCCGTGCCTGTGCCTCGTCCATCGTCCGCCTCCGGATTCCGTCGCCGAGCCGTCGAGTCGCCGCCCGTCACCGCCGCTCGTGGTGGCCGGTTCCCGCCACCCGTCGGCCAGTCTCGCATCCGCACAGGTCGGACCGGGTGCGCGGTGCCTTGACGGGGCACCACCCCTTCACGACCATGACGGAGGCCCGCCGGGCCCAGACCGTCACGACCCGCGCGAAGGAGCCGATGACGTGACCGTGGTGACCGAGGTGCGGCGCCCGGCGAACGGCGCGCCGAGCCAGGGCCGCCGGCGTCGTGGCGGTGACCACGGGGCCTGGTTCCTGGTGCTGCCCGCGCTGATCCCGATCCTGGTGCTGAGCGTCGGACCGCTGCTCTACGGCGTCCTGCTGGCCTTCACCGACGCCCAGTCGGGCCGGACCGAGCCCACCCGGTGGATCGGCGGCCTCAACTTCCGGGACCTGGCGCAGGACACCCTGTTCTGGGAGTCGTTCCGGATCGGCCTGGTGTGGGCGGTCGGGGTGACCGTGCCGCAGTTCCTGCTGGCTCTCGGCCTCGCCCTGCTGCTCAACCAGAAGCTGCGGCTGAGATGGCTCGCCCGCGCGCTCGCCATCGTCCCGTGGGCGATGCCCGAGGTGGTCGTCGGCATCATGTGGCGGCTGGTCTACAGCCCGGACGCGGGCATCCTCAACGAGTCCCTGCGCGACCTCGGTCTCGGCGACGGCCGCGACTGGCTCAGCGGCCTCGGCACCGCCCTGCCCGCCGTGATCGTGGTCGGTGTCTGGGCCGGGATGCCGCAGACCACGGTCGCCCTGCTCGCCGGCCTCCAGAACACGCCGCGCGAACTGCACGAGGCGGCCGCCCTCGACGGCGCGGGCGCCTGGCGCCGCTTCCGCACCGTGACCTGGCCCGCCCTGCGCCCGGTGGCGCTCGCCATCACCGCACTCAACTTCATCTGGAACTTCAACTCCTTCGCCCTGGTCTATGTGCTGACCAACGGAGGCCCCGGCGGACGGACCCGTCTGCCCATGCTCTTCGCCTACGAAGAGGCCTTCCGCTACGGGCAGTTCGGCTATGCGGCGGCCATGGGCTGTGTGATGGTCGCGGTGATCTCGGTGCTGCTCGCCCTGTTCCTGGTCGGCCGGCTCAAGGGAGGTGACGAGGCGTGAGGACCCGTACCGGCGCCCGGATCGGGCAGTACGCGGCGCTGCTCGCGTATCTGCTCTTCCTCGCCCTGCCCTTCCTCTGGCTGATCTCCACCGCCTTCAAACCGCCGCGCGAGCTGGGCAGTCTGCACCCCACCTGGATCCCCGAGAACCCCACCCTGGACAACTTCCGGCAGGCCTTCGACGAGCAGCCGCTGCTGCGGGCGGCCGGCAACTCGCTGCTCGCGGCGGTGTGCGCGGCGGTGGTCGCGGTCCTGATCGCCACACCGATGGCGTACGTCATGGCACGGCACCGCACCCGGCTCGCGCGGGCCGCGACCGGCTGGGTGGTGGTCAGCCAGGCCTTCCCGTTCGTGCTGGTGATCATCCCGCTGTTCCTGGTGCTGAAGAACCTGCGGCTGATCAACTCCCTGCCGGGACTCGTGACGGTCTACGTGGTGTGGGCGCTGCCGTTCGCGCTGTGGATGCTCGTCGGCTATGTCCGCGCGGTGCCGGCCGAGCTGGAGGAGGCGGCGGCGGTCGACGGGGCCGGACGGCTGCGCACCCTGGTGTCGGTGACCGCGCCGCTGCTGGCACCGGGGATCGTGGCGACCGCGCTGTTCGCCTTCATCACCGCGTGGAACGAGTTCTTCTTCGCCCTGGTCCTGCTCAAGTCCCCGGAGAAACAGACGCTGCCCGTGATCCTGACCCACTTCATCGGCGCGGAGGGCGTCGCCGACCTCGGCCCGCTGGCCGCCGCCGCGTTCCTCGCCACCCTGCCGTCCCTGGTCGTCTTCGCGGTCATCCAGCGGCGGATCACGGGCGGCATGCTCGCCGGGGCGGTGAAGGGCTGATGCGCGCACGCTGGATCGTCGTCCTGCTGCTCCTCCTCGCCGGCTGCACCGGCGGCGGCACCTCCGAGGACGGACCCGTCACCCTGCGCTTCCAGTCCCTGGCCTGGCAGCAGGAGTCCGTCGAGGCCAACAAGGAACTCGTCGCCGAGTGGAACGCCGCCCATCCGGACATCCGCGTGGAGTACGTCCAGGGCAGCTGGGACAGCGTCCACGACCAGCTCCTGACCTCCTTCGAGGGCGGCGAGGCCCCGGACATCATCCACGACGCCTCCGACGACCTCGCGGACTTCGCCTACGGCGGCTACCTCGCCGACCTGACGGAGCTGCTGCCCGAGCGGCTGACGTCCGACATCCCCTCGCACACCTGGGACACGGTGACCTTCGGGGACGGCGTCTACGGCGTGCCGTTCCTCCAGGAGCCGAGGGTGCTGATCGCCAACGCGACCTGGCTGAAGGAGGCCGGCGTACGGATACCGACACCCGAGGACCCCTGGAGCTGGACCGAGTTCCGCGAGATCACCCGGCAGCTCTCCGGCGAAGGGAGGTACGGGGTCGCCTGGCCGCTGAAGGAACCCGTCTCGGCCAGCCTCAACCTGTCGTTGTCGGCGGGCGGGCAGCTGTTCCACCGGGGTGCCGACGGCAAGGTCACGGTCCGGTTCGAGGCCGGTGACGAGGTGGTCCCGCGCACCATCCACGACCAGGTCAACACCGACGGCAGCGCGTCCGGTTCGACGCTCGGCAGCGGCGGCTCCGACACCCTGCCCGGCTTCTTCGGCGGCCGGTACGCGATGGTCCCGCTCGGCTTCTCCTACCGCCAGCAGATCGCCCAGCAGGCCCCCGAGGGCTTCGACTGGCAGGTGCTGCCCGCCCCGGCCGGCGCCGACGGCCTCGCCCAGGGCGTCAGCCCGCAGACGCTGTCCATCGCCGAGGACAGCCCGCACAAGGAGGAGGCCGCCGCGTTCCTCGACTTCCTGCTGCGCCCGGAGAACATGGTGCGCCTGGCGCTCGGCGACTGGATGCTGCCCACCGGCACCGAGGCGCTGAAGGACCCGGCCCTGCACACCGCCGAGCACGACTGGGCGACCGGCACGGCCCTCGCCGCGCACCTGCGCTCGGCGCCCGCGCAGTCCGTCCGCGGCTACCCGGAGTGGAAGGACAAGGTCGCCACGCCCGCGTTCCAGGAGTACTACAGCGGCGCGATCGGCCTCGCCGAGCTGCGCGAACGGCTGGAGGAGGACGGAAACCTGGTCCTGGCCCGCTACCAGCGCTGACCGCTCCCGGACGACATCAGGCGGGACGGTGACACATTCAGGTTGCACGAGACGTATCGTCTCGTCTACGGTCGGGGGCATGACCAGCCGCGCGCACATCGCCATGTTCTCCATCGCCGCCCACGGACACGTGAACCCCAGCCTGGAAGTGATCCGCGAACTCGTGGCACGCGGACACCGGGTCACCTACGCCATCCCGCCCGCGTTCGCCGAGAAGGTCGCCGAGACCGGCGCCGAACCCAAGCTGTGGCACTCCACCCTGCCGGGCCCCGACGCCGACCCCGAGGCCTGGGGCAGCACCCTGCTGGACAACGTCGAACCGTTCCTCGCCGACGCGATCCAGGCGCTGCCGCAGCTGATCGAGGCCTACGACGGCGACGAACCGGACCTCGTCCTGCACGACATCACCTCCTACCCGGCCCGCGTCCTCGCCCACCGCTGGGGCGTCCCCGCCGTCTCGCTCTCACCGAACCTCGTCGCCTGGGAGGGCTACGAGGAGGAGGTCGCCGAACCGATGTGGGCCGAGCCGAAGCGGACCGAGCGCGGACAGGCCTACTACGCCCGCTTCCACGCCTGGCTGGAGGAGAACGGCATCACCGAGCACCCCGATTCGTTCGTCGGCCGCCCCGCCCGCTCCCTCGTCCTCATCCCCAAGGCGCTCCAGCCGCACGCCGACCGCGTCGACGAGACCGTGCACACCTTCGTCGGCGCCTGCCAGGGCGACCGCGCCGCCGAGGGCGACTGGACGCGGCCCGCCGGCGCGGAGAAGGTCGTGCTGGTCTCGCTCGGGTCGGCCTTCACCAAGCGGCCCGGCTTCTACCGGGAGTGCGTCAAGGCCTTCGGCGAGCTGCCGGGCTGGCACCTGGTGCTCCAGATCGGCAGGCACGTGGACCCCACCGAACTGGGCGACCTGCCCGCCGACGTCGACGTGCGCTCCTGGGTGCCGCAGCTGGCGATCCTCCGGCAGGCCGACCTGTTCGTCACCCATGCCGGCGCCGGCGGCAGCCAGGAAGGGCTGGCCACCGCCACCCCGATGATCGCCGTACCGCAGGCCGTGGACCAGTTCGGCAACGCCGACATGCTCCAGGCGACCGGCGTCGCCCGGCACCTGCCCACCGAGGAGGCGACCGCCGAGGCGCTGCGCGAGGCGGCCCTCGCCCTCGTCGACGACCCCGAGGTCGCCCGGCGGCTGAAGGACATCCAGGCCGAGATGGCCGAGGAGGGCGGTACCCGCCGGGCGGCCGACCTCATCGAGGCCGAACTGCCCTCATGACAGCCGAGGGCCCGTCGGTTCCCCGGTGACCGACGGGCCCTCGTGACGAGGCGGGATCAGACGGGCACGCGCTCGCCCTCGCCGTCCCGCGCCTGGTGCGTCACGGCCTCCGGCGCCTCGTCGTGCGTGAGGTCGGGCATACGGTCCAGCCACTTCGGCAGGTACCAGTTGCGTTCGCCGAGCAGCGCCATCACCGCCGGCAGCAGCACACCCCGGATGACCGTGGCGTCGATCAGCACCGCCGCGGCGAGGCCGACGCCCATCTGCTTCATGGACTGCATCGACAGCGTCCCGAAGATCGCGAACACGGCGACCATGATGACCGCGGCGCTGGTCACGACCCCGGCCGTGGTGACCACGCCGTGCGCGATCGCGTCCCTCGTGGTGCGGCCGCGCAGCCGCGCCTCGCGGATCCGCGAGACCACGAACACGTGGTAGTCCATCGACAGTCCGAACAGGATCACGAAGAGGAACAGCGGCAGCCAGCTGACGATCGCGCCGACGCCCTCCGCGCCCACCAGCGAGGCACCCCAGCCGTGCTGGAAGACGGCGACCAGGATGCCGTAGGCCGCGCCCACCGACAGCAGGTTCAGCGCGATCGACGTGATCGCTACGGTCAGCGAGCGGAACGACAGCAGCATCAGCAGGAAGGCGAAGACCACGACGAACACGAAGACTGGGACGACGGAGCCGACGAGCTGGTCGTTGAAGTCCTCAGAACCCGCCACCTGCCCGGTGATGGGCGCCTGGACGCCGTCGACCTCGCCGAGCGTGGCCGGCCGCACCTCGTCGCGCAGCTTCGCCAGGCTCGCGCCCGCCGTCTCCAGATCGGAGCCGCCGACCAACGGGACGTAGACGAACGCGACATCGTGCTCGTCGTGCAGCTTGATCTCCACCGGCCCGCGCGAGGCGCCCGAACTCACCGCCCGCGCACGGAAGTCGGCGAGCGCGTCGCGCACCTCCGGCGCGTTGATGTCGTCGGCCTTCACGACCACCTCGGCCGGCTCGGAACCGCCCGGGAAGGCCTCGTTGACCCGGTTGTACGTCTGCACGATGGGCAGCGAGTCGCCGAACTCCTGGTCCAGGGTCAGCTGCTGCGTCTTCATCCCGACCGCCGGAGCCGCGATCGCCAGCAGCGCACCGGTCGCCACCACCACCGACACCACGGGCCTGGCGAGCACACCCTTCAGCACCGCGGTCCAGAACCGGCTCTCGCCGTTGCCGTTCCGCTGCCTGCGGGACAGGAACGGCAGCCGCCCCTTCTCCACCCGCTCACCCAGCAGCGACAGCAGCGCCGGCAGCACGGTCACCGAACCGACCATCGCGACCGCCACCACCATCAGCGACGCCAGGCCCATCGCCTCGAACTCGGCGAGCCCGGTGAACAGCATGCCCGCCATCGCCACGCACACCGTGACACCGGAGACGACGATCGCGCGGCCACTGGTCGCCGCGGCGATCCGCAGAGCCGTCTGCGCGTCCCGGCCGGCGGCCCGCTCCTCACGCTCGCGGCGCAGATAGAACAGGCAGTAGTCGACGCCGACGGCCAGACCGACCAGCAGCATCACCGAGTTGGCCGTGTCGCTCATCGGCATCACATGGCTGACGACGCCCATCAGACCCATCGTCGCCATGATCGCGGTGACCGCCAGCGCCACCGGCAGCAGCGCCGCCACCAGCGCGCCGAAGGCGATCAGCAGGATGCCGAGGGCGACCGGCACGGCGGAGTACTCCGCCTTCTTGAAGTCGTCGCCGAACGCGTCGTCGAACGTCTTCATCATGCTGGCGCCGCCGATCTCCTCGATCACCAGCGCCTCATGGTCCTTCTGCACCTCCTCGACGGCCTTCAGCACGGGCTCCACCCGCTCGCCCGCGGTGTCCGAGTCGCCGCGCATGTCGAACTGCACCAGCGCGCTGCGCCCGTCCGCCGAGATGGTCCTGGTGTCGTACGGCGAGGTGACGTCCGTGACCCGGCCGGTGCCGTCGACCGCCTTCATCACGGCCTCCACGGCGGCGCGGAACTCCGCGTCGGTCGCCTTCGGCCCGCCGTCCTTCGACTGGACCAGGACCGTCTCGCTCGCCGGTTCCTCGATCCCCGCGTCCTCGATGATCTTCGCCGCGGTGTGCGTCTCACCCTTGAGCTGGTCGCTGTCCTTGACGTCGACGCGGCCCGCGGCCGAGCCGAGCCCCATCGCCAGGACGACGAACAGCACCCAGATGCCGACGGCCGCCCAGCGATGCCGGGCGCTCCAGCCGCCGGCGCGGGCGGCGAACCCCCGCACCCGTGTTTCCCCGTTCCCCGTGACGGTCCCCATGCCGGGCTGCCCCCTCGTGAGCGGTGACAGCCCCCTGCCGCCACCTTTCGCTACGAAGTTATGGGCTGGATAAAGCCGTCTCGTCGTGCTGCCCGGTGAACCCCGGCGGCCCCGGATCATCCCCGCGGCCCCCCGCCTCTCCGCACCAGGGAGGACACGGGCCCCTTACATCTATCGGGACGACCAGGGGTGCGACCCGGACACGCGGCCCCCCGCCGGGCACGCCGGCCGCTCACCGGCACAGGCCCGTCCGGCACCCGGGCAGGCCCTAGGGGGCGTCTCGTCGATCATGCCGGGCTCCCGGCGTCTGGCACCGCGCCTCGCCGCGTTGTCGTCGGTTGCCATGGCTCCGCCATGCCGCCCTCCTCCGCCTTGCGAT
>NZ_JBEPAL010000058.1:0-50047 GCF_040298625.1 Streptomyces sp. NPDC001532 | reverse complement strand
CGCCGCGGTCGTCGGGGGGGGGGGGGGCGGGGGGGGGGGGGGGGCGCCGCGCCCCCCCCCCCGCCGCCTCACCTGCTGCAGGCCGCCACGAGCGTCACTCGTAGGGAATGACCACCACGGATGTGTCGCTGCCGGTGCGCAGCAGGGCGCTCACGTTGCCGATCGCGCTCCAGACCTCCAGCCGCACCGTTCCCCCGCTCAGGTTCCCGAGGGTGCCGGTCGCGGCCTTCAGGCCACGGGTCTGGTTGTACTCCTCCCAGCCCGTCACCGGGTCGGTGGCGAAGTAGTGGTAGGTCTCGGTCCGGTCGAAGGTGCCGTCTCCGGTGAGGTCGTAGCTGATGCGGGCCTGCTGCCCGAGGCCGACCGCGGTGCGGGCGTCCACCGGAAGGCGGAACGCGGTGGACGCGCCCGCCTTGAGGGTGGCGTTGACTCCCTTGGCCTCGTAGACGAGCGGCTTGTTCGGGGTGCCGTCGTGGTTGCCGCCTTCGGCCGACGGAATGGTGTCGCTGGTGTCCGTGCCGCCGGTGGCCGTGGTCAGGATGCCGCCGGAGCGGAGCTGGAAGGTGTTGCCGGTGGACGGCCCGGGGTCCCCGCCGCCGGTGTCGGTGCCCGTCCCGGTCGCGGTGGAACGCGCGGGCACGGTGAGCTTCTTGCCGTCCGAGAAGGTGACCGTGCGTGCCGTGGAACCGTGATTGTGGGCGGCGTAGGTGCGGGTGCCGTTCTTGGTGAAGACCGCGGAGGTGGGCAGGTCGCCGGTCACCGACGGGTCGGGTGCGCCGAGCGCGTCGAGGGCGGTGATCCAGTGGTACGTGTGCGCCTTGGACTCGCCCTGCTCCGGGGTGTATCCGGCGTTGCCGGCGTCCCACTTCGCCTTCGCGGTGGCCGGGTCGGCCAGCGACTGGAACTCCCAGAGGATGTCGCGCCATTCGACGGCGGGTCCGCCGTTCTCGCGCTCCATCTCCGCGATGTTGCGCCGGATCGCGTTCTTGTACCCGGCCAGGTGCAGGGAGCCGCCCGCGGTCACGGGCAGGACGTTGATGCCGTGGATCTCCTCGGGGTTGGCCGTCCACCAGGTGGCGTACGCGCCGCCGCTGCCCCAGACCATGCCGACCGTGTCGTGAGCGAAGGAGCCGGGGAAGACCTGCTGGTCGGCGTCGAACCAGTACTGGGCGATCGCCTCGCTCTCGGTGGCGAGCAGGTAGCTGCCGAGGTCGCGCAGCTGGGTGTTGCCGGTGGCCGAGCCCCAGAGCACCAGTGCCGCGCTGAGGTTGGTGGACTCCGAGGAGGATTCCTGGTTGTTGCCGGCGGCGAAGCCCTGGTGGCCTGAGGCCCAGCTGTGCCCGGCGTAGACGTCGAAGCCGCGCAGGAACGGGAAGGCGCTGTCGGTGCGGCTGGGGTTGGCGGTGTCGCGGACCAGGGCGTTGACCATGCCGCCCCAGGCGGAGTCGGCGGCCCAGGAGGCGTCGTACTGGGCGACGATCGCGGCGGCGTACACGTAGTAGCCGTAGTGGAAGTGGTGGTCGTTGAGCTCGGCGTCGCTGCCGTAGGAGGCGGGGTAGCCGATGAGGGTCTTCCAGTCCCTGTCGTACGAGAACTCGCTCGCCCCGCCCGCGGTGAACCACTCCTGGAGGCGGCCCTTGAGCTGGCCGACGAGCTTGTCGCGGACCGCGGTGTCACCGATCTGGTCGGCGAGCGGCACCAGTTGGGCGAGCTTGCCCAGCGCCTTGCCGGTCCAGTAGGTGTCCGTGGCCCCGGAGAACGGGTCGGAGGAGTTGGCGACCTCGGACAGGTAGGTGCGCAGCCGGGACGTGTCGACCGCGCTGGTCCTCGGCAGCCCCGGCAGGACCGGGGCGGCGTTCTGCCGGGTGGTGAAGGACGTGCCTTCCCGGACCTTCATGGTGCCGCGGGGAGAGACGTAGGTGTACGGCGTCAGGGCGTCGGTGGTGTGGAGCCACTGGTGCCGGTAGAGGGCCTGGAGGGCGCCGCGCTCGGTGCCTTCCTTGGCCTCGGTGGTGAGCCGGTACGTGGCGCCGACCGTACCGCCGGAAGCGCTCCAGTCGACCTGCGATCCGGTGACGAAGCTGAAGGCGTACTTGCGGAAGGTGGCGAGCGCGTCGGTGGAGGGCAGTACGGCGAGGGAGAAGTAGTCCTTGCCGCCGAGGCCGGCGGTGATCGTGGTGCCGGAGATGTTCCAGTCACTGCCGGTCGGCGCGAAGAGGGCGTAGTGGTGGCCGCCGACCGTGATGCCGACGACGTTGCCCTGGTCGGAGAAGACGGTCGGCGTGGCCGCGGTGGTGATCTGGGCGTTGCCGCCGGAGCCCTGGGCGTAGACGAAGGGCAGGCCGTGACCGATGGTGGTGCGCAGGGTCCGGCTGCCGTCGGACCAGTACGGGGTGACCGTCCAGTCGGACCAGGCATCGGCCTTGGTGTCGGGCGAATTGAGTCCGCTCAGGCCGAGGGTGAGGTCGCGCTTGTGCGCGTACTCGTACTGGCGGCCCTCGCCCACGACGGCGGGGCTGGTCGGGTAGCCCACCTCCAGTCCGCCGGAGACGGCCTGGTACGTGAGCGGGTGGCCGTACATGGGCGTGGAGTACGGGTTGTCGCCGTATCGCTGGAAGGCGAGGGACGACCACCAGTCGTTGGTCGGCACGGGCTTGCCCTTGGCCGCCTGCGTGACCTTCGGGGTGACCGGCGCGCCGGTGTTGGTCGTGGGGCCTGTCGTGCCCGACGGCCGGGTATCGGAGTAACTCCCGGCTCCCACAGGGACGGTGGCGGCCGCCGCAGGAGCCGCGGCCGGGCCGAGACCCACGGCCGCCAGCGCGGCGGTCAGTACCACCGCGGCGGCCGGCCGTGATCGAGGAGTTGGCATGGGGTGCACCTCGTGTCGTCGAGAGGGACGGGCTCGTCGGCGGCGGCCGCGACAGCCGGGGGCGCCTGCCCTGGAGTCGCGGCGGAACCGTCGTGGGGAGAGTGGGAGAGCCCGGCTGAGAGCGCTCTCAGATGGCGGAAAAGTAAGACTTCTGAAATCGCTTGTCAATAGATCGCACAGTCCGCGGCACCCAGGGGCGCGAATGGGAAACATTGCCATCCCTCAACCTCGCCGTCGGTTCAAGTCTTGACGGAACAGAAGTTGTCCAGATGCGCCTCCTGGAGGGCCTGAAAGCGCTTTCAGCCTGTGAGCATCCTGCGTGTCATGGTTGGTCCGCCAACCGGCGCAGGCCGCAGAGCCGTCAGGCGTTCCCGGCGGCAGCAGCCTCGACCTCGCCATCCTGACGGTCTTCCGCGCGGTGCTCGCCGGCGTTTGAGGCTGCCGCTACCGCGAGCAGCGCGCCGAAGGGGCACCCATCAGGAGACGCCACCCAGTTCGCCGAGCACCACAGCGCGGCGGCCGGGCCGGCTCACCGTGAAGGACCAGCACAAGCCTTTTCAAAGACGGCATATGGGTGCGGCCCAGCACGGCGGTAGGTAGGTCTTTGAGAGCGTCGACGATCTGGACCTGGCAGGTGACCGTCGCAGGAGGTCCGCGCGGGTGGCGGTGGTTTTGTCTCACGGGTCCCCGGTGCAGGCCAGACAGGAGTGATCGTCCAAGGGAGTGCGCAGGCAGGCGTATCCAGCGTCGTTGTGGCGGTCCTTGGAGCACCTGACAAAAGGCGTTGAGCATGACGGTGGGTGATGAGGCGGACGACGAGGCCGGGGAAGGCTTCATGGATGTCGTCGCGTCGTTCCCAGCGGTTGCGCAGGCGGCAGAAGCCGTGCACCCAGAAGATGGTGCGTTCGACGACCCAGCGGAAGACCCGGACGACCGAGAACCCGCCCGGACACCGTCCTGGCGGACCGCGCGTACTCATCCCGCGCGATCCGGAATCACCTCCGGCGACGCGGGATCCGCGCTGTCATCCCCCAGCCGTCCGACCAGGTCGGCCACCGATTACGGCGAGGCAGTGCCGGAGGCCGACCTCCCGCCTTCGGCGCCGAGGCATGTAAGCAGCGCAACGCGGTCGAGCGATGCATCAACCGGCTCAAACAGCGGCGCGGCCTGGCCATGCGAACCGACAAGCTCGCCATCGCCTACCAGGCCGCACTCCACTCGCCGCCATCCACATCTGGGCCCGGCGGTAAACCGCCGTCAGCGATCGACCGTCCAACGGGCGTCCGCAGGCCAAGAGCCCGTGCCAATGATCCGCTTCACGAGCCTGAACGCCTCACCGATGGGAACGGTGTCCTCATCCGGGTACTCGTCCTCCTGCCCGTTGCAGAGGACGAACCCGCCGCTCGACCCCTGAGCCCCGGGGTCCACGGCATGCTCGCCGGGATCACCTTCGCTTTCGAGCAGCATCACCATCGCACGCTCGGCATTCGTCACGAAGACCAGAGACCGGCCGGACGAACTGGTCAACCACGTCTCAAGCTGCCCCCTGTCGATCCTCGACCGAAGAGCCTCCAGCACCACGTCGGACGAGACAGGCGCAGGGCTGTCGCCATTGATCACCCAAGACTCGATCACGAGCACGACGATCTCACGAACGGTTCAAGGAGACGGTCTCAGGAGCTGCCTCCCTGGTGTTCAGTCACGGGACAGTGCCGGTCGGGTGCCGGACCTGATGTATCCGCCCGATGAGTTCCGCGCATTGCATGCCCCCTCACAAGGTAGGTTGCACCGCCTCTATGATCGACCGGCCGCAGAACGACAACGGGTGGAGGGCGTGATGCCTGGTCAGGTCGCCGCAGTGAGCCGTAACGAGGTGTACTCGTTCAGCAAGCCCAATCGCGATTCCATCACGTTGCTCACGGGGCTCGGCGTGGAAGGAGACGTTCACGCAGGTGAGACGATCCGCCACCAGTTCCGCATGACCTACGAGCCGGACCTGCCCAACCTGCGCCAGGTCCACCTGATGCACGAGGAACTCTTCGACGAACTCGCGCTCAAGGGCTTCGAGGTATCCGCGGGCCAGCTCGGCGAGAACATCACCACGCGCGGGGACGACCTGTTGGGCCTGCCCACCGGCGCTCTGCTCCATCTCGGGGAACAGGCGGTGCTCGAGGTGACAGGACTGCGCAACCCTTGCTCGAAGATCAACGACTTCCGCAAGGGGCTGCTCGGTGAGGTCTTCGCCATGGACCCCTTGTCCGGCGAGTTCATCTTCAAGTGTGGCGTCATGGCTGTCGTCCGGCGCGGAGGGACCGTCCGCCCCGACGATGCCATCCGGATCGAGCCCCCGCCCCTCCCTCACCGCCCGCTGGAACGGGTCTAGGTTTTTGCTTTCGTGGTCATCGGCGTGCCCAGATGGGGATGACGGCGAGGTGGCGTGCGGCGTGGTAGGCGATCGCGAGGTTGTCCGTTCGCCTGGCCAGGCCTCGCCACTGCTTGAGGCGGTTGATGCACCGTTCGATGGTGTCGCTGCCGCCCGGTAGGCGTGCTTCCAGGTCCACCTGGCCACACGAGCGCAGTGCGGTGAAGTGATCGGTCAGACCCGCAACGTCGGAGCCTCACTCACGCCACCTGCCGAGGACTCGCTCCACCAGGTACAGCCCTCGCCCACCAACACCCCACCGGCACAGGTGAGTTGGGCAGGGTTTATCTTCTCGGCCATGGATCATCAGGGAGAGTTTCGTCGGGCAGCGCTTGAGTTGGGCATCCCGGACGACGAGATCAGGAGGTTCAGCCAGCACCTTCGTCTGTCGATCGGATTGTCCGTGGGCGGTGGTTCTCCGGTCGGGCAGTTCGGTGGGCTGCCCCGGCTTCCGGTGGGCATGACGTGGCCGTCCGCCGGGGACATTCCGTTGCCGTTGCTCCTTTCCGTCGACTGTGGGGCGCTGCCGAGAATCGACGGCTTCGACCTGCCGCCGGACGGGACGCTGCTCTTCTTCGTGAACCAGGAGATGGACCATGAGGACGGTTCCGGCAGGTACGCGCGAATCGTGTACGTACCGGACGACACCGCAACCGCGGTCGCGGAAGCCCCCAGCTCCGAGTGTGTTCGCGAGCAGCTCGACGTCAGCGCCGAGCTCAGAGCCGAACTGCCCCTTTGGCTCCAGGAGGGCGACGAGGACGAGGACTGGCACGAGTTCTGGGAGGATCTCGATTGGGACGACATGTCGCCCTTCCAGCAGCAGTTGGTCCGGTACATGGAGCGTGACCTGCCCCACCTGGACGAACTTCGGGCTTTGGCCCACAACCTCTGGCCGTCTGGCGCCGGCGTTGTCATCGGCGGGTATGCCGATGATGAGGTGATCAACAGCATTGCGGAGCAGACCCTCGCTGGACGCGATAAGGCAGGCGAGATCCCAGCCATCCCGATCGCGAAATGGTATTCCCACCTGGAGGAGGAAAAGCACCGGTTGACGAGCGAATGGATATCGCTCGCCAGTGAAGCCAGGGTCTACGAGGAGTACCGCACGAGTTTCGTGATCCGCCACGACGACTTGGCCGCCGCTCGGGTGGACAAGGCGCTAGCCGTGACCAATTTCGAGGCCCCGTGACCAGGTTCGACACATCTCTACGACTGGGAGGGGGCTGGCGAAGGCTGTCCAGGCGTCCGCACCGCTGTCCACGACCGGATCGGTAGGGTTCTTGCTGTCGCGGACGGGAACGGTGGGGCAGGCGTCGCTCTGGGCTACCTCCACACGCTGAGGCGGGAGTACTCTGCCGGGAGGCGTCCGAATGCCACGGCACTCGATGATGTTCACCGCCGACCCGCCCCGGGGACATTCCGCGTCCGAGCCCGAACAGCGTCTTGAAGCCGGACTTTTCACCGGCACGCTGCCTGGGCCGCTCACTGCCTGCAACGCTCAGTGTCTGCAACGTTGGTGTCTGCGCCGCTCGGTGCCTGCGCCGCTCGGTGCCCGCGCCGCTCGGTGCCCGCGCCGCTCGGTGTCGTCGGGACCAGGCGACCTCGGCGCACCGAGGAACCATGGGTGATGGTGCCCACCACTGCGCGTCCGCCCCGGCGAGGGCGGTACAAACCACCGTCACCACACGCCCCGGGAGTTGCCGCGCCCTCCCACCCAGTGGGAACCGAAGCCGGCGGATCGCCACCCGTCACACGGTCCCATGAGACCTCGAGAATGAGCGCGGCCGTCGGGTCCGCCTCGGCGGTGGCCGGCCTGCCCCTTCGCCGGCGACATCCGGCAGAGCGACGTCGACACATCCGCCCGCCGCGGGGAGCTGCTCCAGGACCACGACCCGCACCGCTAGCGGACCCAGCTCCACCGCGGCGCCGCCTGTCTCACCGCCAGAGCCGGACCCGACGGGGGCTTCCCGACCTGGATCGAGTCGCAGGCGATGACCCGGATCTCGGCGTGACCGCGGGCGCAGTCCTCACTCTGCTCCCGCACGGGCAGGGCCACCGACCGTTTCCGGTCGTCGCCCACCTGCCGGGGTTTGCGGTACGAGTTGACGGATCTCGGAACTCCCGCAGCGCTGTGGCGGAATGCCGATCTCACGCAGGTGGACCTGGCGGCTGACCGGGTTCAGGCCGCCTGGGCCGGCGCCCGGGAAAGGGCTCGGTGTTCCGCGGACCCACCCAGCGGTCGTGGTGCTCGCCCGCTCCCCCGCATGTCGGGGGCCAGCACCTCGGGCGGAGCCTGCGCTGGCATGATTCACCGCATGAATGAGGGTGGGGAAGCTGTAACCGATCAAGCTCCGGTGTCGCTCACGAAGACCCCGAAGAAGGGCTGGCGACGCATACCGGTGTGGGCTGCTGTCGGCGCTGCCGTGACCGTCGCCGCTGGTGTCACGCTGTGGGTATGGGCTCCATGGGTCGACCGCAGCCCGTTCACCGCCTACACGGTCGGAGTGCAGGACGAGGAGCACACCGGTCCGGGCTCGACACCGGACAGCTGCATCCGCACCGCCGCCTCCGAGGAAGAGACCGTCATCTACGACGAGGACGGCAAGAGGCTGGCTTCCGGACGCGCTGAACGAGAAGGCGAGCGCCTGGGGCCCGAGTTCGGAGAGTGGGCTGGGGACTGCCTGATCGTGACTCGAATCGACGGGGTTCCCGGAGGCTTTGGAACGTATCTGACCGAATGGGGCGGAGGCAGCCGCAACGAAATCTCGGAAGAGGAGCTGCGCCTTTCTTCGGATCAGCAGCGCGAGCGGTTCAAGACGATGGACAAGCCGGAGTAGCCCGCGTCCGGTCCAGTACCCTCCCGTGTGCCTGGAGGCTGTCGCCGCCGAAGTCAGCAGCCGACCAACGCGAAACGCCCGGCCGGGAAATCCCGGCCGGGCGCCCCGCCGAACTGCCGGCGACAGCGAGTCGATCACTGGTGCGGCAACGGTCCCGGGAACCCGCGTTCCCTCCCCAGGGCGACACGCGGTGTGCCCAGGACCTGCGAAGGACGTCGGTCGGCCCGCACCGGGAGGGATCGCCGGCCCCGATGCCGCCGGAGGCTCAGTGGATCTTGAGCCCGTCGATGCTCACCCCGCCCGGGTGATTCGGGAAGATGTAGGTGGTCCACTTCCCGATCGGGACGTCAGGCTGCCACCTTCCGTCCCCGTGCCACTGGACGACGTTGTTGCCTGTCGAGAGGTGAACCAGCCACGCGGGCCAGTAGCCCCCCGTCCACGTCATCGACCCGGCGTTGGCATAGCACCACTCGCGGTTGTTGCCGCCGGACTTGTCGTGCGCGTAGATCTTCAGGAAGTCATCCCTGAGGCCGCATTCGACCATGTCGATCGCGGACGCTTGCGGCGTGGTGGCGACGGTGATCGAGGCCGCCGCCGCAAAGGCCGTCAGTGCGGACAGGACCATCCTTTTGACTCTCTGGCTCATGCGAGTTCTCCTTTGTAACTTGGAAACGCTGCGACTTGGTGACGCAGGGGCGTGGACGGAGCGGCCGGCAGGGAGGGGTCGCCTCGCGTGGCTGCCCGGCTGTGACGCAGTCAGTGCTCAGTTGCGTGGTCGTTCTCCTTCTCCGAGGTTCCGACCGGAGCCGCGCAGGAGGTGAGACCTGCGCGGGGCATGAGGATGGAGATCCCTCTCAGGCCGTGGGGGACCCGGCCAGGAGGCGTGCTGCCAGGTCGACCCGATCCCGGACTTGTTTCCGGTAGTCGGTCAGAGCGTCGGCATTGGCGGAGATGAGCTGCTGCTGGTAGCCGGCGAGGACAGCGAAGTAGACGGCGGCCAGCCCCGATGACCGCGTACAGGACTCGTCGGCCGTGGCCGCGGCGATCTCCTTCGCCGTCGGCTTCTCGGTGTTCCAAGGACCGTCGGCCACCTGCTCGGGGGCGTCGGCCGGGTGCCCCTCGGAGCCCATGCAAGCCGACCAGCGTGCACGCGCGGCGCCGACCCGGCTGTCCGTGGCCGCCTGCTGCAACGACTGGCCGAACAGGTCCTGGGTGAGTTTCCAGCCCTTGGTGCCGACGAGGGACGGCAGTTGCTCGTCCGCCTCGTCCCAGCAGGCGTTGTAGTCCTTCAATGCCTGGCCGACCGGGCTTTTCGTGGCCGGGAGCGGCACTGCGACGTGGAACCCGATGCGCTTCGCGGTCGCACTGCCGATGTACCCCCAGGCGCCGGCCGGGTGGATCGCTTCTCTGTCCTCTCGCGTTCTTGCGGCGGTCCGAGTCCTCTTCTGGCCTGGATGGCCTCCGGATCCCAGGTTCTTCATGCAGCGGGTGACCAGTGCCTCGTTCGTCCGGTACAGCAGGACGTCGTCCTGCTCGGAGGTGCCATAGGCGGACAGCGGGAGACCCGTCAGACCGTCGTATCCCGTGGCGGGCGCTGTCGGAGCGGCAGCGATGGCCGGCGGGGTCGGCGCCACCTGCGCCGCGCTGTCGGCGAGGCCCGCAGAGCAGCCGGTGGTCAGCAGGCCGGCAGCGATCGCCATGACGGAGGTCGCGCTCACGGTGGGCCATACCGCTCGCCGCGTGCCGGGGGTGACTCGGACGGTTCTCATGCTGCACTTGCCCTTTCCAGGAGCAGGAGCCCGGTGCCAGCCGCAGGGAGGTCGACCGGTTCTCGTCGGATCGGCCGGCCCGCGGGACCTGAGATCCGCGACGTGGCGTGCGGTGCCAGGTACGCGGACGGCAGGCATCGGTGTGCTTCTTGGACGGATGCGTTCGCCACCCGATCGGGGCGGATGTGACAAGTAGACTGCTCGTCACGATCGATGCCCAGGCAGAACAGCAGGCACAAGTACCTCAGGTACAAGGTGCCTGCGCGCATACCGGCGGGGAAGCGGACGTTGGACAGTTCGTTAGGGGCGCTCTTACGGCGCCTGCGGCATGACGCCCACATGACCATCGAGGAGTTGTCGAACGCTTCCGGGGTGAGCGTGCGAGCGATCGGCAACCTGGAGCGCGGTGAGAGCCTCGGGCCGCAGCGCGCCACGGTGATCGCACTCGCGGACGCGCTGCGACCGACCGGTGATTCTCGCGACGAACTGCTGCGGGCCGCCCGCGCCGGCCGGCGCCGCAGCCCGGCACCGGCCCCGGGGCTGATGGCGATGCCGCGCGCGGTGCCCGACTTCACCGGCCGTGGCCAGGAGGTGCGCTGGCTGGCCTCTTACACGGACGGTTCGCCGGACGAGTCGGCGCCCATCGTCGTGATCTCCGGCCAGCCGGGGGTCGGCAAGACCAGCTTGGCCGTGCACGCCGTCGGTGAGCTGTCGCACCGTTTCCCCGACGGGTGCTTCTTCGTCGACCTGCGCGGCCTCGAGACGCGGCCACTGGAGCCCGGCGTCGTTCTGGAACGGCTGCTCCGCACCCTGGCGCCGCACCACAATCGGCTGCCGCTCGATTTAGGTGACCGGGCCGCCCTGTACCGGTCCGTGGCCGCCGAGCGCCGGTTCGCCGTGGTGTTGGACAACGCGGCGGACGAGGCCCAGGTACGTCCCTTGCTACCGGCGACCGGCGCGGTCCTGACAGTGATCACCAGTCGTCGGCTGCTCACCGGCTTGGAGGGCGTGGCCCGGCTCCCGCTGCCGCCGCTGCCTGACGCGGAAGCCCGCGACCTGCTGGAGCAGCTGATCACCGGCCCAGCCGGTGCCGGCCGTGCCGCCGACGCGGTGTCGCGGCTGGCACACTCCTGCGGCAACCTCCCACTGGCCCTGCGGATCGTCGGCAACCGCCTGGCCAGCCGCCCCGACTGGTCACCCGACCGGCTCGCCGCCCGTCTCGAGAACGAGGAACGCCGTCTGGACGCACTGACCGCCGGCGACCTGGAGGTCACCGCGGCGTTCGAGCTGTCCTACACACAGCTCTCCGGCGCCGCGCAACAGCTCTTCCGGCGGCTGTCCCTGATGCCGGGACCGCACTGTGGCCCTCAACTCGCTTCAGTGCTGGGAGGGTTGCCGGACGCCGACACGGAGGACGCCCTGGACGAGTTGGTCGAGCTCGGTCTGGTCCAGTCAGGTTTCACCGCGCGCTACCGGCTGCACGACCTCATCCGGATCTTCGCCCGGCGGCGACTGGAGCAGGAGGAGCCCGAAGCCGAGCGCGCCGGAGTCGAGGCACGAGCGGTGGATTGGCTGCTGGACACGGCGATCACGGCCGGCCGCCGGTTCGAACCGGACTACTACGAGGCCCGCCCCGAGCGCCGGGACGACCGCGTGCGGCTGGACACCCCTGAGGCCGCGCAGCAATGGCTGATGACCGAGGCTGACGGCTGGCTCGCCGCGCTGGAACTGGCTGCCGCCACCGGAGAGTGGCGACGGGTGATCGACGTGGCCGAAGCCATGCACTGGTTCTCCGACCGCTGGATCCACTGGGGCTACTGGCCCCGTGTGTTCACCCTGTCCAGCGACGCCGCCGCCGAGTTGGCCGACCACACCGCCGCCGCGACGCACCTGAACTACCTTTCCTGGGCGCACAACACCTGCCTCGGCGACACCGCGGGGGCGAGTGACTGCGCCCGTCGGGCCCACGCAGAAGCGGTCATGGCCGGGGATCTGCGACAGCAGGCGTGGGCCGACTCCTACCTGGCGGTGGCGCTGTTGAAGGCCGGGGACGCCCACGGCGCGCTGCCACTGGCCGCCCGGGCGCTGCGAGGGTTCCGCACCGTGAACGACCGAGAAGGCATGGTCAGTCATGCGCTGTCCACCCTGGGCAGGGCGCTCGAGCGCACCGGCAAGCCCGACGAGGCGCTGTGGGCCTACCGGCACCGGCTCACGCTGGCGTCCGACCCGGCCACCGCACCATCGCCCGTGATCGCGGCGATGACACGGGTGTCGGCGACCCGCGACATCGGCCTGCTGCACATCACGCAGGGAAGGTGGCGGGAAGCGGTGGAGACACTCGAGCCGGCCGTCGGCTGGGAAGCGGCATCGAACATTCCTCAATGGCAGGCGCAGATGTACGCCGCGCTCGGCCGGGCGCGCCAAGAACTAGGGCAGACCGCGGGCGCGTCGGCCGACATGGACCGCGCTATCGCGATCTACCAGAAGATCGGTGACGACGCCGCGACAAAGGCCCTCCAAGCCCTGCGCAACGGTGTGGGCCCGGACCCGAGCACGGGGTCGACCAGGGAGACGACAACGACGTCGAGGACGCGGGGAAGCTCGCCGCCGAGCACGGGCCCGTGATCCACAAGCCGTTCCGCGGCCTGCCCACGGGCGAAGACGGGCACACCAGCGCGATCCGGGCCCGGCGCAGGACGGCATTCTCGACGATCTCGGCTGGTGGGAGGCGGTCGAGCGGGTGCCGCGGCACGCCTACGTGCTCGGCTTCCAGCTGCCCGCCGGCCAGCGCGGCGCCGCCGGTGAGCGAGGCCGGCACGGTCAGGAGGTGACGCCGAACGTCCTTCGGGCGCCGCGGTCACACGGCCGCGCCGAAGCCCGGTCAGGCTGAGCGCTCCCGCCGGGTGGACTCCAGCACCGAAGTCAGGAAGCGGCGCACCGTCGGACTCGGGCTGACCCGCACGCACCTGTGCGGTCACTCGTACGGCGCCTGGCTGGCCGTCAGATACGCACTGCACGCACCGCAACGGGTCGACCGCCTGGCTTTGGTCGATCCCACCCAGGTCTTCGCCGGGTTCCGCACCAGCTATCTGCTGCGTGCCCTGCCCACTCTCATTCGCCCGAGCCAGGCCCGTGCCCGCGCTTTCCTGGCCTGGGAGACGGCAGGTGTCCACCCGGAGGGGACCTGGCAGCGCCTCTACGCGCTGGCCACCACTGTTCCGGCCGCAAGATCGTGACCGGCGGCCCGCTCCGGACCCCGGCCTCCGTATGCCGGTGCTGGTCCTGCTCGCGGAGCACAGCCGCGCCCACCACGCAGTCAAGGTCGCCGACGCAGCCCGCCGGACACTCCCGCGAGGCGAGGTTGTCCTGCTCCCCCGAGCCACCCACCACTCCCTGCCCCTCACCGCGCCGCAGCAGCTGAACGACCGGCTGATGGCCTTCCTGCGCTGACCGCGAGCCAACGCCACGGCCGTCACGTCTCCGCGCCGGTGATCACACCACTGTGTGGAGGGAGCCACGCGCATACAGATCGGCCGGTGACGCCACACGCTCCTGCTGGACGTCTCCCTCGCACTGACTGCCGGGGTCGGTGGACGCGTTCAGCACGCGCAGAATGTCTGCCACGCCCCCTGAGCCGCCTGGACGCTGGGCGCCAGTGCCTGTTCGGTTTGCTCGGTGTCGGTCTTTGGTCCGTCCGCCAGACATTCAGGCGACGGATAACCAGCCCAAGGTGTTCCGCTGCGTCCCGATCGCCGTGGATCGAAAGGCTGGCTCAGCGCGAAAGCGGCGGCGACGGCCGCGCCGAGAGCGACCGCGACCGCGACCGCGACGACGACGGTGCTGGGGCGGGGCGCCGGTGCGCCATCAGCGGACCGGCGAGGGCGAGGACAAGGAGCACGGCTCCGATCACGGCCGGGCCGGAATGCCGGGAGGCGTCGACGAGGGGGAAGTGGTGTACCGGCCATCAGCATCGCCGAAACCGCACCGACGGGACAGCGGCGATGGGTTTCACACGGCGTGTTCCCGGGGCGTCGAAACGTCGGCGGACGGGGTCAGGACCTTGCGGGTGATGCGCTCGGCGATGGCGGCGACCATCGTCCGGGGGCGGCGGGGTGTCAGGTGTGCGCTCAGGGCGTTGCCGAGTCCGGGAGCGACGTAGCCACGGTCACGGTCCAGTGCGCGCAGCGCGGCGCGCACGACGGGCTGCGGGGTGGTCATGGAGCCGGTGACGGCGGCCTTGCGGGTGCCGATGGTGTCGAAGAAGGCGGTCTCGACCGGACCGGGGCACACAGTGAGGACGCGGATTCCGCGTCGCCGGTACTCCTGGCGCAGGGCGAGGCCGAAGTTCAGCACGAATGCCTTGGAGGCGCCATAGACGGCGAAGTAGGGAGACGGCTGGAAGCCGGCGTTGGAGGCGACGTTGACGACCGCGCCACGGCCACGCTCCAGCATGCCGGGCAGTAACTCGTGGGTGAGGTCGACGAGCGCGACGACGTTGACCATCAGCTGGTCGTGGTCGCGGGCCCCGGAGATCTCCTCGAATCGGCCGCAGGTGCCGAAGCCGGCATTGTTCACCAGGAGATCGACGTTCAGGTCGAGGGCGGCCAGCCGCTGTGCGACGCGCCGAGCCGCGTCCGGCTCGGCGAGGTCCTGGACGAGCACGTGGGCACGGACGCCGTGCTCGACGGTCAGGCGCTCGGCAAGCGCGGCAAGACGGTCACCGGAGCGTGCCACCAGGACAACGTCGTGCCCGTGGGTGGCGAGCTGCTCGGCGAACTCCGCGCCGAGGCCGGACGACGCTCCCGTGATGAGGGCGGTGCTGTGCATGGAGATTCCTCCACCGGTCGACGACAACTGAGATACGAGAGTATCGATTCGACGAGGAAATGCAACAGGATTGTCGCAGTTACATACCTCGATGCGTCCGCGCTGTATCATGCTTCGAGGTAGCGGGCCTGCTGGGAGGCATGATGGTCGAGAACGCGGCACAACCGTTGAGGGCTGACGCGGAGCGCAGCGTCCGCGCGATCCTGGAAGCGGCGGAGCGCGTGCTGGCCGAAGAGCCCGGCGCGTCCATGGAGCAGATCGCCGCGGCCGCGGGAGTCGCCCGGACGACGATCCACCGGCGGTTCGCCAGTCGGCAGGCGTTGATCGAGGCGTTGGCGACATCCGCGGCCCGCCAGCTCGCACAGGCGGTGGACGACGGCAGGCCGGACACCGCACCGCCGCTGGTCGCGATGCACCGGATCACGGCCAACGTGCTCCAGGTCAAGGGTGCCTGGGCGTTCGCCCTGGGGCTGCCGGAAGACCCGGACAGCGAGGCCGCCGTCCTCCAGCAGGACATCGCCCGCCGCTGCGTCGCCCTGCTCAAGCGCGCCCAGGAGGACCAGCTCATCGACGAAGCGGCCGACCTCGACTGGGTGCGCCGTACCTACTACGCGCTCATCGGGGAGTCCCTGCACGGCAGCACCGAGGACGCCGACCCCGACGCCCTGGCCGCCCGCATCATCGACACCCTGCTGCATGGCGCCGGCCCGCGCGCCTGAACCGCCCAGCCCGGCGATTGCCGCCCTCGGCCCGCCCCGAGGGCGCGGCCGCGGGCTGCCGCTCTTTAGTCGTTGTCAGAAGGCCCGACGGCGGACCCCAGGTGCCGGATACACGCGTCGGCGGACGGCAGCCGGCGCTGCCGCCGGCCGATGGCGCGAGTGTCAGAAAGCGTCCAGGTCGGAGGCGAACTTCGTGGGCCCGTCGTAGTTTCGGGCGATGGCGAGCCGGGCCTTGCCGATGCGGTGGTCGCTGACGCCGATGTGGGTGAGCGTGAGCGCCTTGACTCCCGCCTCGCCGGCCAGCAGACCCACGTTCTCCGCGGTCAGATGTTCCTCGGTGAAGTGCCGCCGCAGCCGCTGCCGCACCTCTTCCGGGAACTGGGCGAGCACGGCCGTGACGGACGGGTCGTCGGGGTCCGCGATCTCACTCACCAAGAGATCGGCGCCCGCGGCCAGCCTCTCCACATTCGCGCTGGGACCTGTGTCGCCGGTGTACACGATGGTGCGGTCCGGCGTCTCGAACCGGTAGGACAACGACTGGCTGTGCGTGTCGCCTTCGAGCTTGTAGTGAGTGTTCTGTGCGGCGGTCAGCCGTACGGACCCGAGGGTGACGACGGAGCCGTCCTCGATGTCGACGGCCCTGACGCCGAAAGCCCCGGCCGTCGGGCTCCGGACGATGTCGTGCAGCGGGCCCTGCCCCGCCAGGATGCCGTCCACGGTGGCCTTGGTGCCGGGCGGGCCGTAGATGACGAGCTCACCGGGGATGCGGGCCTGGTAGCGGCGGCCGATGAGGCCCCACAGCCCGCCGGTGTGGTCGATGTGCAGGTGGGACAGAACGATCACGCCCACCGTACGCAGGTCCACATCGGCCTTGGCGAGCTGGTCCACCGTGCCGTCACCGGCGTCCACCAGCACGGCCTGCCCCGAGCCGTGCAGGAGGTTGGCGGGCTGGGCACGGTGCGCGCCTCCGCTGATCGGCCCCGCCTGGGTACCGAGCGTCGTCCAGGTCATGGCGTGTGTGCGACGCCTGGATGCGCCCCGCGCCGGCTTCGTTCGTTCAGGGGAGCCGGCCGCCGCGTCGGTCGGCCATGCGGTCGCGCCCGCGGCCGCGAGCGTGGTGCCCACGGCTCCGGCCAGCATGGCCCGACGTCCGACGGCAGCGCCCACGTCGGCCTGCCCTGTTGTCCGCTTCACGTCAGGTGTGTCCTTTCCGGCGGCAGAGAAATGCGTCTCCCGGGGCTGCGCGCTCGCGGAAGACTGTCCTCAGGAAAGGGGAAGCCGGGATCTTGAGGGAAGTGAGATCCCGTTGAGTGGAACGGGGGCGGTGCGGCAGTCGCGCCACCGGCTTCTTCGAGGAGTTCGACGAACCGGCTTCACACCGTGGCGCGGGCGACGAACTCGGCCTTGACGTGCACCGTCTTGTGAACCTCGCGACCGTTGAGGCGTTCGGTGAGCATCCGTGCGGCCGCCTGGCCGACCTCGGTCGCCGGATACCGGATGGTGGTCAGCTGGGGCCGGACCAGGGAGGCGAAGGAAGCATCGTCGTGGCCGATCAGGGCCACGTCGCCCGGGATGTCGAGGCCCAGTTCGTGCGCCTTGTCCATGGCGCCGACGGCGATCACGTCGTTGCCGCAGAACACCGCGTCGGGACGGTAGCGGCGCTTCATGAGCTCGCCGAATCCGGCCGCTCCTGCTTCACGGGTGTGCTCGCCCCTGACCACCAGTTCGTGTGGCAGTGCCATGCCGAACTGACGGGCCAGAGCCCGCAGGTGCTCCAGTCGGGGGTCGCCGCCGGTCGCGTCACGCGGGCCCGCGATCATGGCGATCCGCCGCCGCCCCGCCGCGGCCACCCGCTCCAGCGCACGCCGGGTCGCCGCACGGGCATCCGGCGTCACGAGATCGATCGGGCCGAAGGAGACGTCGGCGCTGACGACGACGGGCATCCCGGCCTCGGCGAGCGGCTCGAAGTCACGTGGCTTGAGCCGGAACGGAGTGATGATGACCCCGGCGAAACGCTGCTGGACGGCCTCGGCGAGCAGAGCCTGCTCCTCGTCCCGGCGCGCTCGGGTGTTGCAGACGACGACGTGCAGCCCGAGGCCCCTCAGCTCTTCCTGCAGGGTCGCCGCGAGCTGCGCGAAGAAGGGGTTGGCGATGTCCGGCACGATCAGCGCCACCAGACTCGACCGACCGGTCCGCAGGCTGCGCGCCGTGACGTTGACGGTGAAGGACAGCTCCTCGATCGCGGCTTCCACCGCGGCCCGGGTCTCGGGCGCCACCGGCCGCTTGCCGGAGAGCACATAGGAGACCGTGGCGGACGACACCCCTGCCGCACGGGCGACATCGGCCATGGTGACCCGCTCTCGCACCACACACGCTCCCTTCGACGGTCACCCTACTTCACGCACTGCTCCACTCCGCGAGAGCGCTCTCTGATGCCCTCTCCAGCGACAGCTCCGGAGACAGCTCCAGCTCCAGCTCCAGCTCCAGCTCCAGCTCCAGCTCCAGCTCCGAACGACGATTCCCGCTGCCCCTCCACGGCCGCCGCCGGCGGACCGTACCCCGTCACGGTGAGGTCGGGTCGGCGGCCGCCCCGGCCGCCCGAGCTCACAGTCGCCCCGGCGCAGTCCGTGCGAAGACCTCGCCCGCCGACCTCGACCGGCCGCCACCCGTCCCGCCCGCCGACCGCGACCGGCCGCTGGCACCCCGCCCGCCGACCTCGACCACCCCGTCCGCCGGCCTCGACCGACCGCTACCCGACCCGTTCGGGACTTCCGACACGGCGCAGCCGGACCAGTGTGCTCGCGCAGTCTCCCGGCGGCAGATCGGGCAGCGGCAGGCCGAAGCCCATCAGGGTCGCCCCTGACCACTCGCAACCGGTGTCCTCGTCGCGGTACCGGGCCGCTTCGTCCAGACCGCGCAGCCGCAGGGGCGGCTCGGCGGGACCGAACGCGGTGCCGGCCCGCCAGATCAGGACGGCGGTTCGATCGCCGTCGACGTACTGCACGGCCGTCAACGCCGCCTCTCCGGGCGCAAGGAGGCAGAACTGCTCGCCTCGCTGCACCACGGGTCGGATGTCCTTGTACAGCCCGATCAGTTCCGCGGCCTCGGTGAGTTCGGCGTCCGTCCAGCGCGTCAGGTCACCTCCGATGCCGAGTACGCCGGCCATGGCGCTGTGGAAGCGGAACCGCAGCGGCACCGCCCGGCCGGTCACCGGATTGGGGCTGTCCGTGACCCAGGCCGACATGACGCCCGCCGGGTACAGCCGGCTGAAACCGTGCTGGATGCGGAGCCGGTCCACGGCATCGGTGTTGTCGGAGGTCCACACCTGGTCGGTGCGGGCCAGGATGCCCGGGTCGACGCGTCCGCCGCCGCCGGCGCACGCCTCGATCCGCAGTCGCGGAAAGTCTTTCCGCAGTTGGTCCAGCACCCGGTACAGCCCTCTGGCGTGCTCGATGTGCACCCGCCGGGCGTCGGGCCCGCCGCCGTGGTGGCCCGCTTCGGTGAACGACCGGTTGAAGTCCCATTTGAGGAAGTCGACCGAGTTCTCGGCAACGACCTGGCGCAGCCATCCGAGGGCCCACGCGGTCACGTCCGGCCGGGAGAAGTCCAGCACCATCTGGTGCCGCAGCTCGGTGGCGGTCCGGTCGGGAAGGTGCAGGACCCAGTCCGGGTGGGCGCGGTGGAGGTCGCTGTCGGCGTTGACCATCTCCGGCTCCACCCAGAGACCGAACGCCATCCCCAGCCGGTGCACCTCGTCGGCGAGCGGACGCAGTCCTCGCGGGAAGCGCTTCGGGTGAGGCGTCCAGTCGCCGAGCCCGGACCGGTCGTGGTCCCGGCCGCGGAACCAGCCGTCGTCGAGCACGAAGAGTTCGGCACCGAGGCGGGCGGCCCGGCGGGCGAGGGCGATCTGATTGTCCTCGGTCACCTCGAAGGACGTGGCCTCCCACGAGTTGTACAGCACCGGCCGCAGCTCGTCCGGGTGCGGCAGGACGTGCGTACGGAGGTGGCGGTGGAAGGCTCTGCTGCCGGCCCCGAAGCCGCCGGTGGTGTACAGGCCGAGGCTGACCGCTGTGCGGTGGCGTCCGCCGGGAGGAAGGCGCAGCTCGGCACCTTCGTGGCCCTCGTTCGCCAGCACTGCCGTCCGGCCGGCGGCCGTGCGCTGCGCGGTGATGCGCCAGCTTCCGCTCGCGGCGAGGGCGACGACCCACACCTCCCCGTGTTCCTCACTCGCGTCCCCGGGGTCGAGGGCGGCCCAGGGATTGGCGTGGTGTCCGGTGTGGCCGCGTCTGCTGCCCAGGGCCGTCTCGCCGACCGGCAGGCCCGATCGCGAGAGGCGGCCTTCGGCGGACCAGCCACCATGCACGGAGCTGAGCCGCCAGTCCGGCCGCTGCGGGAGCGGCCAGTGAGCGGAGGCGTACCGGATCAGCAGTACGTCCCCGTCGTCCGCGGTGCCCGTGTGCACGAACTCGGCCCATCGCTCCAGGACGTCGCCGTCCGGCGGGACGCGGTAGTGCAGGTGCCAGGACAGCGGCCGGGTGCGGTCCTGCAGACGTACGACCACATGGTCGGGTTCGAGCAGCACCACATCCCGCACGGTCGCTTCGAGGGGGCTGCTGCCGTCGGCGAACCGCACCTCGACGGCGGGCACCCCGAATCGGGCACCGCCGTCGACCGGGTATTCCTCGGTGCCGTCCCAGCGGCCGGCGAAGCTGTTGTCGTGCTCGGTCCACAGCGGCAGCGCGACCGCGTCGGAGAGGGGCAGCGGCGGGCCCCAGTGGACGTGCCGGATCACTCCCGCGGCCCGGTCGACCCGGAAGACGTAGGCGCTGTGGGCGGTCCGCAGCAGTACGGTGCCGCTGTCGTCGTCGATCTCCACCGGGCGCGGCGTCCCGGCCGGCGACGGGAGCGGGCGGGTGGGCATGGTGGTCACGTGACCGTTCCTCGCAGGCTGTCGCGGATGTGACGGGCCGGTCAGGTGGGGAGGGGCGGAGCGGTCTCGCGGACCACGACCACTCCCCCGGGCGGCACCACGGCCCGGCCCTCGGTGACCTCGTTGCCGGCGAGACCCACTCCGGCCACGGGCACGGTGACGGTCTCCTCCGTGTGGTTGGCCAGGAACAGATAGGAGTGCCGGTCCCCCACGCGGCGCACAGCCTCCAGTCCGTGCGGTGCCTCGATGACGGGGGTCACCCGCGCCTGCTCGCACACCGCGCGGATCACGTCGCGCAGGGCCGGTACGGGCAGCCGGCCGGCCGTGTACCAGGCGGTGCCGCGGCCGAAGGTGTGCCGGGTGACGGCCGGTTCGCCGCGGGCCGGGCCGCCTTCGGCCGTGTCCGCGTAGCGCGCCACCGTGGTGCAGCCGCGGGGTTCGACGCGTTCCGCCCACTGCGTGACGGCCGTTTCGTCTTCGAGCCGGGCTTGCTCGGCCGGCCGCAGGGGCAGGAACTCGTCCACGACGAGTCCGAGCACCTCGCGCAGGGCTCCGGGGTGGCCGCCCGGTCGCACTCGGTCGGAGTCGTCGACGAGCCCGCTGAAACAGCCGACCGCGAGGTGGCCGCCCTGGTGCACGTACTGGGTGAGGTTGTCGGCGTCGTCGTCGGACAGCAGGTACAGGTTGGGGGCGACGACGGCCCGGTACGGCGTCAGATCGGCGCCGGGCGGCACGAGGTCGCAGGTGATGTTCAGGGTCCACAGCGCCTCGTACCAGTCCCGGACCATGTCCAGGTAGCGCATCTCGCCGGAGGGACGAGCCTGGAGTTCCAGGGCCCACCAGTTGTGCCAGTCGAACAGCACGGCCACGTCACGGTGCACCCGGGTGCCGGTCACTTCCTTCAAGGAGGCCAGCTCTGCTCCCAGCGCGCTGACCTCCTTCCAGACACGGCCGTCGGTTCCGGCGTGCGGCAGCATCGCGGAGTGCCATTTCTCGGCGCCGGCGCGGGACTGCCGCCACTGGAAGAACATCAGGCCGTCCGCGCCGCGGGCGAGGTGGGTGAGGCTGTTGCGCCGGGTCTCTCCGGGCCGCTTGGCCACGTTGACGGGCTGCCAGTTGACCGCCGAGGTCGAGTGCTCCATGAGCAGCCAGGGTCGTCCGGCGGCCATGCCGCGGGCGAGGTCGGCGTTGAGCGCCAGGTCGATGTGGCCGTCGGGGTCGGCGGCCGGCAGGTAGTGGTCGACGGACACGAGGTCGCACTCCGCCGCGAAGGCGTGGCCGTCGACCTTCTTCTCCAGGGTGCCCATGACGTTGGTGGTGATCGGTATGTCGGGAGTGATCCTGCGCAGCAGGGCCGTCTCGGTGATGTGCCGGGTGAGCAGCGCGTCCGAGGAGAAGCGGCGGTAGTCGAGTTCCTGCCCCGGGTTGTGGAAGGCGGTGGTGTCGCGGGGCGGGTCGATCTCTTCCCAGTCGCCGTAGCGCTGGCTCCAGAAGTCGGTGCCCCAGGCGTCGTTGAGTACGTCGAGGGTCTTGTACCGCTCCCGCAGCCAGGTGCGGAAGCCGTCCGCGCTGGTGTCGCAGTAGCACAGGGCGTTGTGGTTGCCCCACTCGTTGTGGACGTGCCACAGGGCGAGGGCGGGATGGTCGCCGTAGCGGGTGGCGAGTTCGGTGACGAGGGCGTCCGCGGCTTCCGCGTAGGCGGGGCTGCTGGGGCAGAAGACCTGCCTGCTGCCGTGGGCGAGGCGGGTGCCGGAGGCGGTGACCGGTCGGGCCTCGGGGTGCCGGCGGGTGAACCACGGGGGTGGTGCGGCGGTGGGGGTGGCGAGGTCGACGGCGATGCCGTGGGCGTGCAGCAGGTCCAGCACCTCGTCGTGCAGGCTCCAGTCGTACGTGCCGGGCCGCGGCTGGATGCGGGACCAGGAGAAGACGCCGACGGTGACGAGGTTGACGCCCGCTTCGCGCATCAGGCGGACGTCCTCGCGCCAGACCTCGCGCGGCCACTGCTCAGGGTTGTAGTCGCCGCCGTAGGCGATCCCTCCGAGTCGGCGGGTCACTTCGGCGAGGGGGTGGTTCACGATTTCACGGCTCCAGCGGCGAGTCCGGCGCGCCAGTAGCGCTGCAGGAGGAGGAAGGTGAGCACGATCGGCACGACCGAGACGAGGGCGCCGACGATGGTGAGGGTCTGGAGTTCGGGCAGGCGGCTGGTCTGCGACTGCCAGGTGAACAGACCGAGGGTGACGGGGTAGAGACGTTCGTCCTGAAGCATGATCAGGGGCAGCAGGAAGTTGTTCCAGATGACGACGAACTGGAACAGGAAGATGGTCACCAGTGCCGGGGCCATCAGCCGCAGAGCGATGGTGCGGAAGATGCGGAACTCGCTCGCGCCGTCCATGCGGGCGGCCTCCATCACCTCGTCCGGGACGGACGCGGCGGCGAAGATGCGGGCCAGGTACACGCCGAACGGGCTGACGACGCTGGGCAGGAACACCGACCAGAAGGTGTTGGTGGCGTCGAGTTCGGCGAACATCAGGAACAGCGGCAGGGCGAGCGCGGTGGCCGGCACGAGGACGCCGCCGAGGACGACGGAGAAGATCGCTTCGCGGCCGCGGAAGGCGTACTTGGCCAGGGCGTATCCGGCCGCCGCGGCGAGCAGGGTGGCGACCGCCGCTCCGGCTCCCGCGTACAGCAGGCTGTTGAGCAGCCAGCGGGCGTACACACCGTCCTGCTGGGCGAACAGCGAGGACAGGTTGTCGCCGAAGTGCCAGTCGGCGGTGCGGAAGCCGGGCGTGCTGACGAGATCGCTCTGGCTCTTGGTCGACGAGACGAACAGCCAGTAGACCGGCAGCAGCATGTAGCAGGCGACCGCGATCATGAAGGTCACGGCGACGACGGTGGACACGCCGGTGCGCGGCCGCCGGACCGCGGCGGGGGCGTGGGCCCCGTCGGTACGGGTGAGGAAGCTCATCCCTGCCTCCTGGAGGTGAAGCGCAGGAACGCGAACGACAGGACGAACGTGACGAGCGCGAGCACGACGGACAGGGCGGCGGCCTCGCTGTAGCTGTCGCCGGAGGCGAGGGAGTACGCGGCGATGTTCGGGGTGTACGTGCTGGTCACGCTGGTGGAGATGGACCGGAGGACCTGAGGCTCGGTGAAGAGCTGGAAGGTGCCGATGATGGAGAAGACGCCGGTGAGGACGAGGGCCGGGCGGATGATCGGGATCTTGATGCGCAGGGCGATGGTCCAGCCGCTCGCCCCGTCCACCCGGGCAGCCTCGCCGATGTCGGAGGGCACGGCCTGCAGGGCGGCGTAGATGATGAGCATGTTGTAGCCGGTGTACGTCCAGGTGACGACATTGGCGATGGACCACAGGATCGCGTCCGGGCCGAGCAGGTCGACGTGCGCGCCGGCGGAGTTGAGCAGGTCCACGACGGGCGACAGCCGCGGGTCGTACAGGAACGCCCACATCAGGGCGGCGACTACGCCGGGGATGCCGTACGGCACGAAGTAGACGAGCCGGAAGAACCGCTTGGCGCGCGCGACCGCGGAGTCCAGCAGCAGCGCGAGGACCAGGGACAGCAGCAGCATGACGGGGATCTGCACGAGGGCGAAGCCGAGGACGCGCAGCAGGCTCTCGGCGAAGTAGTCCTCCCGCAGGACCCGCTCGTACTGCTCGAACCCGGCGAAGACGGTCTCGGTGCGGCCGAAGGTGCCGCCGGTGCGCTCCGTCTTGTGCAGGCTCTGCCAGAAGGCGTAGCCGACCGGGACGAGGGTGAACAGGACGAAGGGTATGAGGAAGGGGGCCAGGAAGGCGTAGGGGGCGAGGGCCCGGCGCGGACGGCGGCGGGCCGGTGCGGTGGTGGATGTCACGGGCAACCTTTGAGGTGCTGTTCCCTGCCGTCAGGGGGCGGCAGGGAGGCCAGGGAGGAACCGATCACTCGGCCACGTCGAGCGACTGCTTGCGCAGGGACTCGACGCTCTGCGCGCCGGTGTCCTCGAGCACGTCACCGAGGGTCTTCTCGCCGGCGATGACGTTGGCCGTGCCGTCGCTGAGGAAGCGGTAGGTGTCCGTCATCGTCGGGCCCCAGGTGAAGCCGGTGTCCACGTTCGCGGAGGCCTGGGCGAAGACGTCGAAGACCTTCTGCCCGCCGTAGAAGTCGACCGGTTGCTTGAGCGCGGGCAGTTCCAGTCCGGCCTTGGCCGCCGGGTAGAGCCCGCCCTCACGGTTCAGGATCTCCAGCGCCTCGGGGTCGGTGTTCAGCCACAGCGCGAACTCGGCGGCCTCAGCGGGGTGCTTCGTGCCGCTCATCACCGTGGTGGTGGAGCCGCCCCAGTTGCCCGCCCGCTGCTGTCCGTCCTCCCACTGCGGCATGGGGGCCACGGCCCACTTGCCGTCGGTGGACTTGGCGTTGTCGCGGATGGTGCTGTAGCCCCAGGCGGCGCTGATCCAGGTGACCACCTCACCGGAGTTCCAGGCCTTGTACAGCGCCGGGGAGAAGCCTTGCAGGTCGGTGGCGACGAGCTTGTCGTCGATCAGCTTCTGCCAGTAGTCGGCGACCTGCCGGCTCTCGGGCCGGTCGACGGTGACCTTCCAGGTGTCGCTGTCCCGCTCGAACATGGTGGCCTTGTTCTGCCACAGCAGGCCGGTGAACCAGTTGGGGTCGGTCTGGGAGAAGTGGGTGATGTACTTGCCCTCCTTCTTGAGCGTGCGGGCCTGCTGCGCGTACTCGTCCCAGGTGGTGGGGGCCTTGAGGCCGAGCTTGTCGTAGATGTCCTTGCGGTAGAACAGGGCCATGGGGCCGGTGTCCTGCGGCACGGCCCAGACGCCGTCCTTGCCGTCGGCACCGAACTCCACCTGCGACCAGGTCCAGTCGACGAACTTGCCACCCGCCTCCGTGACTCCGGGGCAGGAGGAGATGTCCGTCAGTCCCTCCTTGAGCCGGAAGCTCGCCAGGGAGTCGTACTCGACCTGGCCGAGGTCGGGGGCCTTGCCGGCCTTCAGGGCGTTGGAGAGGTTCTGGTAGGTGCCCGCGTTGCCCGATGGCGTCGTCTTCAACTTGACCTGTATGTCCGGGTGTTCGGCGTTCCACACGTCGACGGCCTTCTGCATGCCGGGGACCCAGGACCAGTAGTCCAGCGTGACCTTGCCCGAGGACGGTTCGCAGGAAGCCGCACCGTCGGTCTCGCCGCCACCGCCGCCTCCGCCGCAGGCGGTCAGCGCCGTGAGGGCCAGTGCCGTTCCGCCGATCACGCAACGTCTGGCCAGGGAAATGCGATCAAGCATCGTCATGGATTGCTCCTCACACCGGGTCCGCTCCGTCCAAGCGGTGGGCAAACGAGATCCCATGAACCAATAGAAGTCAACACCTGAAGACAAATCCAGGAGCACCGAGGCCCCTTCGTTACCCACCAGAAACACGGTTCAGTCCAGCCAACCAGCCTCTGACCTGCACATTTACCGACCCGTGCGTGACAAGCCCATGACCCACTCCCATTGCGGAATCGATTACGCTACGGTGCTCAGGCCGGCCCGCACAGAGAGGCTGTGCGCATCGAGGGCGGGACGCATCCGCCATGGGCAGGGCCCCAAACCTGGCGCATCGCCACATGGCGTGCGCCGATGCCGCGTCATGCCCCGGTCACGGATACAAGGAGGGACATCGTGGAGGACGGGCCAATCGCCGCAGCTGCCCTGGCACCCCGAGAGGCGTGGCGACGACGGATGCGGGACGACGTGCTGGACGCCGCCCGCGCGATGGCGGCGGAGAAGGGCTGGGACTCCGTCAGTCTGTCGCAGGTGGCGGCTCGCGCCGAGGTGTCACGGCCCACGGTCTACAAGGAGTTCGGCAGCCGCGGCGGTCTGAGCCAGGCACTGGTGCACCGCGAGGCGGAGCGCTTCCTCGTCGGCGTGGCGCGGGCCCTGCAACAGCCGGCGCCGACCGCGTCGGGCGCGTTGGCCGCCGCCATCCTGTACGCCCTTGAGGAGGCTCGGGAGAACATGCTCGTCGCCTCGGTGATCAACGCGGCCCGCGACGGCACGGACTCCCTGCTCCCCTACCTGACCGCGCGCTCGGAGCCGGTGGTCATGGGAGCCCGGCACATGGTGCGGACGTGGTGCCGGACGCATTACCCACAGGTCGACACCGTGCGGACGGAACAAGCAGCCGACGTGATCGTGCGCCTCGCTCTGTCCCACATCGTGCTGCCTCCGCCCGACCGCTCGCCGCGCGAGTCGGCCGAGCTGATCACCGCGGCGGCCATGGGGGCACTGGCACGAGAGACGGGACCGCCGCCCGCGCTCGACTGACGAGGCGTCAGAATGTTGACAATGCGTCCCCGATTGTCAGTGCTCGTGGCCGGTGCCACCCTCTGCCGGGTCAGTGCCGAACGCCCGCAAGGAGCCCAGCCCATGACAGCGCAGTCGACGACGCCCGCAGCATCCCCCGCCGGCCCACCCTGGCGAGACCGCAAGCGCTATGCGTGGCTGCTCGGCCTGGCGGTCCCCACGCTGCCCTTCCAGGCCGCGGCACTGGTCGCCGTCAGCGACTGGCAGGTGCTGTGGTGGTGGGGGCCGTTCTTCGCCTTCGTGATCATCCCGCTGCTCGACGCGCTGATCGGCCCGGACCAGGCGAACCCTCCGGACGAGGCGATCCCGCTGCTGCAGGAGGACCGGTACTACCGCTGGTGCACATATCTGTACCTGCCGCTCCAGTACGCCGGTCTGCTGTACGCATGCGTGCTGTGGTCCGGCGGCATGAGCGTGCCGGACGCGCTGGGCCTGGCCGCCACGGTGGGCGTCGTCGCCGGTGTCGCCATCAACACGGCCCACGAGCTCGGGCACAAGCGGGAGACGGTGGAGCGCCGGCTGGCCCGCCTCGCCCTGGCCCAGTCGGCCTACGGCCACTTCTACGTCGAGCACAACCACGGTCACCACATCCGCGTCGCCACACCCGAGGACCCCGCCAGCTCGCGGCTCGGTGAGAGCCTGTGGGCGTTCCTGCCCCGGACGGTGGCAGGAAGCGTGCGGTCGGCCTGGCATCTGGAGGCCCGCCGCCTCAACCGCCGCCGGCACCGGACATGGTCGTACCGCAACGACGTACTGACCGCGTGGGGACTCACGGTGCTGATGTTCGCCGCGCTCACCATCGGCTTCGGCCCCGTGATCCTCCCCTACCTGCTCGTCCAGGCGGCGTGCGGCATGGTGCTGCTGGAGACGGTCAACTACCTTGAGCATTACGGCCTGTTGCGTGAGCGACGCCCGGACGGGCGTCACGAGCGGGTCGCTCCGCGGCACAGCTGGAACAGCAACAACACCACCAGCAATATCTTCCTGTACCAACTCCAGCGGCACTCCGACCACCACGCGAACCCGCTGCGCCGCTACCAGACACTGCGCCACTTCGACGAGGCACCCCAACTGCCCTCCGGCTACGCGTCCATGATCGTGCTGGCCTGGGTGACCCCGGTGTGGCGGCGGGTCATGGACCCCAAGGTCCTGGCGCACTACGGCGGCGACGTGCGGCGTGCCAACGTGCATCCCCGGCGGGCGAGCCGGTACGGCGCACAGCTCGGCGACGCGCACGGGGAACTGTCGGGCAGAGGGTGACTCTCCCTGCGGGGGCCGTTACCTGGACCCGCCGGCACCGCCCGCCTGGGTGGCAGCATTGACGACGCGCCGTCCGAGAACGGCACGGTGAGCGCCCACGGCATGGAATATCGCCGCAAGGCGGCAATCCATCGGGAAGTCAAGGAGCCTTGACGAGGGCCGCAACGCCTCGTGACGAGGCTGCGCCGGTACGGGAGGACCGGGGTGCTGCCCGCTCGGCACGGATCGCGTGTGCTGACGTCCCGGCCCTCCTCACCCGGCCAACCTTCACGCCGCATGATGTGCCGTCGTGGCCCAGGGCCTGCCGGAGCAGACCGTAGGGCGACAGGGTCGCCAAGTCACAGCGCGGTGTCAGCCGTCGCTGCCGTAAGTACCGCGTCAGGCGAGCAGGTGGGGCGCGGCACCGATGCCGACCGGGTCGTCGAGGGCTCGGCTCGGTATGAGTTCGTCACCACACCCGAAAGGGCCACCCCCGTCGCCTGCCCCGCGGACCGGCAAAGACCCTCTGACGCCGGCGAGCCCGGCTGACCGCTAGTCCAGGATCGTGGCGATGCCGCGGCGGCGGAGTTCGGCCAGGCCGGTCACCATGGCCTCGATCTGCTCGGGGGTGTGCCCGACCCAGTCCTTCAGCTCCGACACGACGCGGACGGGCTCTCGGGTGCGGTACGAGCGGGTCGGGTTGCCCGGGAACTTCTTGTCGGTGACGTTCGGGTCGTCCTCCAGTTCGCCGGTCGGCTCCACCACGTAGATCCGCCCCGGCCCGTCACCGGCCGCGAGTTCCGCGCCCCAGGCGGCGGCGTCCAGGGTCTCGGAGACGTAGACATGACGGGAGGTGCGGCCCTCCTCGTAGTTGGAGGCGTAGCCGGGCGTCAGGACATCACCGGGCACCAGGTCCGCCTTCGTGCCGTGCAGGTAGGTTCCGGCCTCGTACACCTGGAAGGGAACGGGGGCGTCGGACATGGGCGGCTCCTTGGGGTCTCGGGTGGCAGACGGACGCTTCATGGATCCTGCCCCAAACACAGCGCGTACGGTGCCTCGGACGACGGCCGCAGTCCCTGCCAGGGGACGGGAACCGGCTTCGTCACGGCGGCGATCCATACATCACGTTCGAACCCTTGGCCAGTGACTGACGCGTCAAGAACCTCCACGGCAGGTCGTGCACTGCTTCGCGGTGACACAGCAAGAAGCCGGGCGGTCCCGCGAATGCCTCCCCCGCCTGGTGGTGATGCCTCGCCAAGCCCCGAGTTTGTTGATCAGGCGCTCGACGGTGTTCCTCTCCTTGTAGAGGGTGGCGTCGTGGCTGACAGGTCGACCACCCCCGGAACCCTTCTGCTTCCGGTTGGCGGCCTGGTCCTTCTTCTCCGGGATCACTCGCCGATCGGCAGGTAGGGCCCGACGAACTGCCATTCCCTCTGCGTCAGTTGCACTTGCGTCACGCAAGAGGATCTACCGGACCAGACCCCCGCGAAAGCGGAGTCCGGAACTGCCACTGTCCGCCCCCGACCCGAACCAGGCTCAGCCGAGACCGCGGTGGGCGGCCCACAACGTCCCGGCTCGGCCGGCCGCGTCGACAACCAGAGCCGCCAGTTCTGGTTCGTCGGGGACCGGGAACGAGACATATGCGCCCCGCCCACCGCCGACTGGTCGGCCATAGGCCTTTACGGCAAGGTGACCGTCCGGGAGAAGCCGAATGTTGAGTGTGGTCAGTTGGAACTCTTCACCACGTCGGGTGTCCGTCCAGCGGAGCGCCTGCGGGATCGTGACGTTGATCGCCAGAGCACTCACTTCCAGGTCGCTGCGCATGGACGGATGCTCTCACGCGAGTCGCGCAGGCGGCGGGTGAAGCTCGCAGTTTGATCACGACTCGATACGCGCCCTGGAGCGTTACAGGCGCGGAGGCTTGGTGAGTGCCGGCTCGGTCGTCTCACGGCTGTCACCGCGTCCCCAGGCACACCGGGACGAGCCGGGACCACAGAGGTCAGTCCTCACGCCCCCGACCGCCTCCGGGCGTTCTCCCACCGCGACGGACGTGACCAGCGCTGCGGCCGCGTGGGGTCGGCACCGGTGATTTCACCGATACGCGTTGCCGGCGGCCCCGCTTGAATCGGCATGGTTCGACACCCGCACGATCTCCGGCGCCGGTGGCACGGGACGTACCCGTGCTCCCGGCACTACGACGCGCCGCCGCTGCGGGCTGCCACTGCGGGCTGCCGGCGCGGTCAGAAGGGATCAGCCATGCCATCTCCCTCCAGTCGCCTGCGCCTCCTCGGCGCGGCAACCGCCGGCCTCATCGCCATCGGGGTCACCGGCACACTCCCAGGCCCTGCCTCCGCTGCCACCCAGGTGTACAGCGAGAACTTCTCCGCGGGCCTGGGGACTTTCACGTCCACCGGGTCTGTCAGCGCCGCCGCGGGGGCGGCGCGGCTGAGCGGCTCACTGGTCACCGATCCGTCCCTCACGTCCGCGCCCATCGCCTTGACCGGCTACAGCGGCATCTCGCTGTCGTACACCCGGACGGCGTCCGGGCTCGACCTCGGTGAGGCGTTCACGGTCGCCTACTCCGTCGACGGCGGCGCGTTCACCACGCTCGAGTCCTCGCGCACGGCCTCCGGCTCGGTGTCGTTCCAGCTGCCCTCGTCGGTCGACGGCCGCACGGTGCGGCTGCGCTTCTCGCTGGACGCCAGCAGCGCGCTGGAGACGCTGACCGTCGACGACGTCCTCGTCCAAGCGGCCGGCGGCGGGGGCGGCGGGCCGACCGATCCGCCGGGCGGAACGCTGCCCCCGGTGACCGATGTGACCGCGCCGGGGCCGTACGCGGTGACCATCGACACGACCGCCGGCCCCGGCGACGACGGGTGGCTGGTGTACCCGGCGAACGCCGGCCAGAACGGCGTGAACCACCCGGTCCTCGTCTGGGGTCCGGGCGCGGGTTCCGACCCGGCCGCCTACGAGGACATGCTGCGCCAGTGGGCCTCGCACGGGTTCGTCGTCTACAGCGAGGTCTCCTCCAGCAGCGGCGACTACATGGTCGACGCCCTGGACTGGATCGAGGACCAGAACGCGAGCCCGAGCAGTCCGTTGTACCAGGACATCGACACCACCGAGGTGGCCTTCGGCGGCCACTCCCGCGGCTCGATCGGCACCTTCGACGTGGCGGACGAGCCGCGGCTGGAGACCACGATCCACGTGGCCGGCGGCTCCTTCGACGGCAACGGGCCGGACAACCTCCGCAACCCCGCCCTCTACATCGGCGGCGACGACGACTTCGCGACCTCCAACGTGGAGCGCGACTACGCCAACACCGACGTACCGGTGTGGTTCAGCATTCTCGACGGCACCGACCACATCGCCGCCACGCGCAACGGGCAGCACATCATCACCGCCTGGCTGCGGTGGCATCTGGCCGACGAGGAGTTCCGTCGGACGCAGGACTTCCTGCGCTCCGGCTGCACCTTCTGCGGCCTCGGCGAGACGCAGTACAAGAACTGGTGAGCACCGGAAGGGCACTGGCGGCCACCGCCAGTGCCCTTCAACCGACCCGCACGCCCGCCCGCCCGCTGTCCCCGTGCGTGCCCAGCGCGAGTGGTAAGGCCTCGCTGCAGCCGGCGTCCGCCGATCGAGGCTCTGCGCAAAGCGCTGGCAGTTGAGGGCTCGCCGGGCAAGGATGGGGCCAAGCCTGCCTCGCCGGGCGGAACACCTGTCGACAAGACACCGAGCGGCGGCGGTCGACGACTTCGCGAGCTGCGGGCAGCAATGAGACGCTGAGACATGGGAAATCAGCGAAGCGGCTACTTCCTGCCGGTGAACGGGGCACAGTCGACCTGAAGGAACTGCTCGTCCGAACCCTGGGGTCGCCGTCCCACTCGTAGGACGGCTACTACCGGACGCCAAGAGACACATGAGCCGTCCCAGCCTTCAAGACGAGAAGGGCCACACAGTGATCGATCCTCGGCTGGCGCGCCCCGACGACGCCTTGGAGATCGCACGCCTTCGATCCGAGCTCATCCTGTCCGAACCCCTGGACGAAACCTGGCTCGCCGTATGCCGCGACCAACTCGCCGCCCGGCTGCAACCCGGCGGCGACGCCCGGGCATACGTCATCGACGCCCCCAGCGGAGGACTCGCCAGCTGCGCCCTCGCCTTCCTCCAACCGCTGCTTCCCGCTCCCACGTACCCCAAGGGCCTGGCCGCGCGCGTCCAGGCCGTCGCCACCGAACCCGCATACCGGCGGCGCGGATACGCCAAGGTCGCCCTCGCCGCACTGCTCAAGCACTTGGAACAGGACGGCGCCACCCTCTACGAGCTGCACGCCAGCGAGGGTTCCGCCCCGCTGTACGAAGCGCTCGGCTTCCGGCACGACCCCGCGCTCATGCGCATGACCCGGTTCCCCCACTCGGCTGGAGGGAGCACCACATGACACAGAGACCGACCTGGCTTCCCCCCCGAGGTGTACGCCGAGACGGTGCCGAAGGCGACCGTGTTCGGAGCTGTGTTCTTCACCGACGACCGTGATCGCCCGGTCCAGCTGCGCTCCGTGTACTCGGCGAAGGTTCACCCCTGGCAGTGGCCGGGCGGGACCACGGAGAACGATGAGCGTCCATGGGACACAGCGGTGCGCGAGTGCGAGGAGGAGACCGGCATCGTGGTGCCCGGACCGCTACAGCTGCTGGCGGCGGTTTTCGGACTGCCCGGGACGCAGTGGCCGTACGCCACGGCCGGCTACGTCTTCGACGGCGGGCGCCTCACCGACCAGCAGATCAACGACATCCGACTTGATCCTGACGAGCACGCCGAGGTCCGGGCGTTGCCGCTGCCGGAGTGGCGCCGACTCATGCCCGAGCGGGACTTCGCCCGGCTGGAGGCGGTGATGGAGGCCCGCCGCACCGGGCGGGCCGCGTACGTGGGCTCCTGGGACTGGGAGGTATAGGTGACCGTTGTCCTGATGTCCGACCGCGCGTGGCGGCCATTCCCGTCGTCGACTGCGGCGAACCGCTCGTCGACGTACGCCAGGCTCTGCTGGTCGATGGCCGCAGGGCCGATTCGACAGGTTCGTTCGCCCGTCTCCGCCAAGGCGTTCTCGACCGGCTCCTTCGAGCGCAGTCGCTCCTGCCCAACGGCCGGCGCCTGCTGGTCATCGAGGGCTACCGCCCGCCTGACCGCTCATCAGGCCCTCAAACGCCTCATGCCAGTGGGCAGGGTTTACGCTGTGACCCGCGGCCTCCGCGTGATCTTCAGTCTTCACACATCGATGATCAACGGTGGACGCACCCGTCTCCACAGCGCGTCAGGCTCGCGCAGGGTCTGTCTGCCGTCCTGTGTCTGGAGGACTTGTGCAACGTGGCGAAGTCTGGTGGGTCCAGTTCGACGAGCGGAGGTTGGTCGTACTGCTGTCGGGAGACGACGCGTCCGGGATCCGGGTGATGCAGGTCGTCGCTCCGGCGGGCGTCGACATGAGCGGTCTGGGCATCGAAGTGACGGTGGGCGCCGGTGAAGGAGTGCCGTTCGAAGGCGTGCTGCGGCTCGCGTTCCCGCGTCCAGGCTTCACCCCTTGCACGTGGCTGACCACTGTGTCGCGGGACGACCTGATAGAACGGGCGGCCGTCCTGCCCTCGGCGAAACTCAGCGAGATCGACGATGCCCTCCGACTCGCCGAACAAGCGCAGGAGCAGACCCCGGCGACGACCGCGAAGCTCAGCGAGATACGGGACGCCCTCCGTCTCGGTGAACTCGGTTAGAGGGAGAGGGAGCCGACGGCGTGGGCGGTCTCGACCAGATGATGGACGCTGCCCGCCTGCCGCCTCGGCGCCCCTCATCATCGAGATCACGATCTACGGCTGGAGGACAAAGCGCCGGCATGGTCATCAGTGACGGTCGGTGGACGTAATTGCCCTCGGCTCCGCAGGGCCGCGAACAGAGGTCGGCGGACCGAATCCCTTGGCTTGGGCTTTCGTCGGGCGGCTCAGGCCTCGCCCGCCCTACGACCACGGCAGCTGAAAGGCTCCACGCCGACCGGGGTGGACAGTTCCGACGCGTCCGAAGCACCGACGCGGGTGTCATGCGGATGCGGTTCGCGTCGTCCGCGGTGATGGTGGAAAGGCTGGCTCACCACCGCCATCACCATCACCATCACCGCGACACGACGGACGGACGCACACATGGACAAGGCGCAGCTCCTCGAAAACACGGCCCATCGCGCTGCCCAGGCCACCGGCGGAGACCGGATCGGCACCGAGGACGTCGAACGTGTTCTCGATGCCCTCTTCGGCACCGTCGAGCACCCGGGCACGATCGCCGAGGCGCTGAAGTCCCGGGAGTCCGTCACACTCGGCAGTTTCGGCAGCTTCCGGGCCGACGACGGCACAGCCGCCTTCCGGCCGGGGAAAGCCCTGACGGAGTACCTGCACGGCGAGGTCGGATGAGTACCTGCCGCATCCACCTCACTTGCCGAGCCGCCGGCCGACCGCAGGACCCGGCGGGCGAGCCATGGGGCATTTGACCTTGAAGGCTGTCGGCCCGGCGGAACCCGCCACCGTCTGGGAGCGCTACGTGCAGGTCGACCGGTGGGCGGACTGGTCGCCGCAGATCAAGGCCGTCCATGCCGACCGTCGCCGTATCGCTCCCGCGCTCACCGGTTCGGTCGAATCGATCGCCGGCCTGCGCATCGCCTTCGTCATCGAGCGCGTCGACGACGACCGCCGTAGCTGGTCGTGGCGAGTACGCCTGGGGCCCGTGCGGCTGCGGCTTCAGCACTCCGTGCAGGCCCATCCGCGCGGCAGCTCCACCAGTCTCACCCTGCACGGCCCGCTCCCCGTACTGGTCGCCTACGCTCCGCTGGCCCAGCTCGCCCTACGCCGGCTGGTCAAGCTGTCGTGACATACCGCCAAGTGTTCGGATGGGGCGGTCGTACCGCTGCGGCAGGACAGCCGACGGTCCGGGCCGTCCCACGGTCCACGTGCGAGCCTGCCGTCCCGCTCACCGCTCCGGCACAGCCGACAGACGCTGCACGCGGCGAGTTCCGTCGTCACGGAGCTGGGGCTCAGCTCAGCGGTCGGAGCCGTCGCCACACCGTCCGGCGGCTTCGCACTGCCCGTCGACCCGCCGACCCGCCGCCCGCAGCGGCAGCCCTTCGCGATGGAACCGCCGGTCACGGCCCGTGGCCGCGGTGCGATGGAACCGCCGGTCACGGCCCGTGGCCGCGGTGCGTACGGTCCCGGGCTGTCGGCCGGGCAGCGGGACGGTGAGGCGGTCCGGAACTACGCTGCCCACCTCGGCGGCCGGCAAGGCGTGCAGCCACCGGCCGGTTGTCCGGAGCTGCCCCTGAGTGACTTGCCCTTTGCGGCCGACTCGGGCCCGGCGTTCACGCTGATCGTGCCACGCCGCTCGACGGGTGTGTGCCGCACGTGTCGGCGTACAGATCACCGTCTTCGGAAGGCAGCTGGACGTACACATTCCGAGGACGTCTCGCGCAACGCGTCGGACGCGGTCACCGACGGTGGCGGACCCCCAACGTCGGCGACGCGACGAGCGCCGTGAGAATACGTCAGCCACGGATCTGGCACCGCATCTGTCACCGCAACCACCGGCGAGGGCAGGATGTCCCACGCGAGCTCGCCCGCCAGGGGCCGGCGTCGTGCATACCGCTCACGGGCGGCGCCACGAGACGGGAGCACACCATGATCGCGATGGAGTACGGCTACGAGGTGCTGCCCGGAGCCGCCATCGACACTCCAGGTGTCGAGGAGGTCCTGCGGCGCCGTGAGCGCGGCCGACGGTGGGGCCTGTTCGCCTTGGCCGCAGAGGTGGCGGTGACGGCTGCCGTCCTCGCGGCGGCCGGCCCCGGCTCCTCGGCAGGGTTGGTCACCGTGGTCTGCATGGCTCCCGTCATCGCCGTCACGGCCGGCCTGGCCCTGCTGTGGCGCCGGGCGCGCCGCCGTGAGCGGCTGGTGCTGAGTACCTACGGCTGGCAGGTCTGGCCGGTCCGGACGCAGGACGTCCGGGTGGTCGCCGCCGAGGGTGAGCGGGTGGGCGGCCGGAGATGGGGGACGGACGGTCGAGTGGTGCTGCTGCAGCCCGACGGGCAGAGCCACTGCTCGTTCCCCGTTCCGTGGGACGGCTGGGACGGACCGCGCGGCCCGCAGACGCAAGGGCCGCACCCGGCCGACCGGGTCTGGTTCGCCGGCGACACCCGGTTCGGAGGGATCGTCGCCGTACCGGGCGGCCTGCCGTTCCGTTACGTGGTCCGTTCCTCACCGGGCAGGCGCCGTGGCTCGGGCGCGGAGGACGAGGCGGCCCGGCGCGCCGGCCTGCTGCCCGGAAGCCGGCGTCGACGCGGCTGACGAGGGCGGGTCCGTTCTCGACGGCAGCGCTGTCAGTGCGGGTTGATATACGTGTGCCATGACCGCATTCCGTGACTTCAACTTCAAGCTCCTGGTCGTCGAGAAGCTCATGTACTGGGACAACACGCTCACTCCCGCGTTCGACCTGAGGGAGCACATGCGGGCTCGTGGCATCGACGATCTGGATGACTACGTCGAGAAGAACGAGCTGGAGTACACCGTCCTGGACGAACCTCGGACGTACTTCGAGGAGTTGGAGATACCGGCGGAGTTGCTCGCCACCGTGGACGAGTTGACCTTCGACGGCGGGCACCAGGTCTTCATGGAGTGCGCGCCGGTCTGGGACGGTGAGGACGACCTCTTCGACGTACGCTCCCTCGACGACCTGGACCTGCTGCCGAACCTCCGGCTCTTCACCGGCGGCCGTGCGCTGGAGCACATGATTCCCGGCGCTCTGGAGGTCCTGGCCGCCAAGGGCATCGTGGCGCGCTTCTAGGACATGGCACGCGGATGGGCGGCCGGGTGTCACGGCGTTGTCTGAGCGTCCTGCGTGTCGGGCACCGTGCCGAGTGAGGCCGGGTCCGATTGCTTGAGCACCGGCCGCGATCGGTGCCGCGGCGGGGCACACCGGAGATCACCGCCTCCGTCGACGTCCCCGACCCCGGCCCGGCCCGGCCCGGCCCGGCCCCGGAGCGTCGTACACCGTTGCTGCCAGTTCACCGGGCGTCGACGGCGTGGACGTCCGCGGCCTGGAGTCCTTTCGCTGCCTGCCTGAGCCGGAACCGCACTCGCTGGCCTTCTTCCAGGGTGCGGAAGCCCTCCATCTCGATCGCGCTGTAGTGGACGAAGACGTCCGGACCGTCCTCCGTGGCGATGAAGCCGAAACCCTTCTCGGCGTTGAACCACTTGACGGTGCCTTCCTGGTACGGGTGGGGGCTCGGCTGGGCAGCCGGATTGGGCAGGAGCAGGCCCGGCGAAGAGCGGTCGTGCCGGGTCAGCGTCACGCTCCCGGCGCGTCCGCTGCGCTGCATCGCGGCGCGGATGTCCGTCAGGCTCAGGAACTCGGGGCCGTCCACGACACCAGAGCGGAGCACGGCGGCCAGCTCGTGCGTGAAGTCATGTGCCTTCGAGCCCGCTTTCCGGCGCGTCGTCAGCAGCGCCCACTCACCCCGCGGCTCCTCGCTACCCGGTACGAGCCAGTGCCAGAGCAGCTGCGCGTCCTCGACGTCGCAGTCGAAGACGAGGAGTTTGTACCGGGCGGGACTCTCGTTCAGCACGGCTCGGAGCCTTTTGGCGGAGAGGACAGGCGCGGGCCGGCTGTCGTCTCCGCCTCCGCGAAGGGTGAGGAAGGCGTCGTCGTCCGCGGCGTGGACGTGGCCCGTGTAGTGCACAAGCAGCGTGTGCTCGGCCTGCCGTACCCAGTCGTGAAAAACCGATTCGAGGCCCTGGAGACTGCGCCCGTCCGAGAACAACAGGTTATCGGTGTCGAGGAGGCTGCTTCCGGCGCTCGGCGCCAAGACATCCGCGAGCTCGAGCGCCGACCGCTCGGCACCCCCCGACAGGAAGACGGCGCGTGAGCGCCTGGGGTCGAGCAGGGCGGGGTGCGTCGGTCTTCCGGATACGGGTGTGCGCCTGTGCGCGGAGGAAGGGATCGGCTTGGCGAGAAGGACCTGTCTCTCCTGGGACTGCGACGCCACCACTCCGATCACACGTCCCCGCAGATCGACCACTGCCGCCCCTCGCACCGGCCAGGGCGCAGCGACGGTCGGCGTCAGCAGGTAGTCGGAGGTGCGGGAGGACGTCACCTCGCACTGGAGCACGCAAAGGCTCCTGCCGTCGCCTGCGAGACCGACGACGAGGAGCCGCTCACCGGTGTCCGGAACGGCAGCGGACGGCAGGGGCGCCACCCGCGGCAGCATGCGCCGCCACTCGGCCACCTCGACGGAGAGCAGGAGCAGATCCTCGCGCAGGACATCGGGCCGGCCCGCGGGCACGTCCGCGCCGCCCCGCCACGGCTCCACCTGTACGCGCAGGGGTTCACCCGGGCGTGCTCGTGTCTGCACGTACGACAGAGCGGACGTCACCACCTGCCCGCGGTCCGAGAGCAGGACTCCCGAGCTCATCATGGTCGTTCCGTGCCAGACGGCCACCAGGCGGTGCTGTGCGTCCTCGATGAGCTGCCGGATGACTTCGGTGTCGGGCGAGGGTTGCTGGAGGGAGACGACGTTCTCCAGATACCGGGCTGCCTCGTCCCATCCCTGTTCCCGTGCGGACCGGGCCATGTGCCGCAGCGAGCGCCGGTCGGCCTGGCGGGCCAGGACGGACCACAGGGCCTCGGGCGGATCGATGCGCGGCGACTCCTGCCGGTCGGCCCACTCGAACAGGTCGCTGAGCCGGTAGCGTTCCCGTTTGCCCGGTACACGGGTCATGAGGGGCTGCGCGGACTCCACGGGGCCGCACGCGTAGGCGAGTGCCGATCGCACCGTCTCGTACGGCCCGTCGTTGCGCTCGTCGTCGCGGCGGTAGTGGGATGACGCCTCCGCGAACAATTCAAGGGGCAGGTCCGGGCCGTGGCCCAGGCGCCGGACGTCCAACGCCGCCCGGAGCATGCTCCTGGCCAGCGGCGGTGCCTCGTGGAAGCGTCGCAGCGCCGCTTGGGACAGGGGGGTGGGGTACCAATGCACCACGGTGATGCGGTCGAGCAGGAGTCTGAAGTAGGAGTCCTCGACCAGGAGTTGGTCCAGATCGCGGGGACGGATCTCGGCCAGTACGACGACGGGACGCATGCGCGGGTTCTCTGTCATGTCACGCAACAGAGCGGCTGCGGGTGCGAACGCCGCCATGTCGCTCAGCAGCACCACCGTGCGAGGAGGTACCCGAGCCGCCCACCGGCCCAACTCGTCGACGTCACTGGGCGTCCACACCGTCCACTCGTCCGGCAGCCTGGACATCGCGCGCCTGAGAGCCGTCGTCTTGCCCGCACCGGCTTCGCCCACGACCAGCACGAAGGAGCTGCCCCCTCTCTCGGCCCCCTCCATCAGTTCCCGCAGATGGTCGTCCGCGTCGCGTTGCTCTGCGTAGGGCAACACGTCGTCCGTCACGAGATCCCCGACCGGCCACCAGGGACCCGCCGCCTCCGGCTCCCCCGCACCCGCCCTCGCCGCAAACGGCGACGCCTCCGGGACCAGCCACCGCTCGCCCTCGCCGTCCGCCGCGGAGCGCCCCGCGAGGAAGTCGCCGCCGACTCCGGCGCCGCCCTCGGTGACGCCGTTGCCCATCTCGCGCCGTACGAGTTCCTGGACGCTGGTGATGGCGTCCCGGCGTTGTCCGCCGAGCAGTGCTTCGCGCACCCCGGGGCGGAAGGTGAACGGCACGTTGTCGGGGTCCGCCGCTCCCTCGCGGGCGGCCTGCTCCCAGGAGGTGAAGAGACCGCCGAGGGCCACTTCGGCCAGGTGCCCGTGCTCCGACGCGGGGAGCATGATCTGGCGGACCAGGTTCATGACGGGAAGGTTGAGAGGTACGGCGGACAGGTAGCCGGCCAGCCGTTGGGCGACCGGGGAGGCACCGGCCTGGAATCGTCGCAGGATGTCGTCGGCCTCCACCCCTGGCCCGGTGGAGTCGGTGGGCGGTGCGGGCGCCGGCTGTGCCTCCGGCGTACGCGCGACGGTGAGGCACGGCACCCGCGTCCACTGCCCGTTCCCCGCGACCAGCCGCGCGAGGACGGAGACGGAGGCGGCGTCGGCCTCCACCACCGGGACGGCGATGCTGCCGGAGGCGGCTGCCGGGCGCCGGCGGCTGCGTACGGCCGGGCCCGTGCTCCAGGACGCGTTCGGCGCGGCGGGGCCGACCGTCCGGACCAGCAGAGGCGTCGGGCGGGCCGCGCCCCGGGTCCACAGCCGGCGCGGCAGGACGTTGAGCAGGGCCACCGGGCCGTGGCCGGACCACTGGCGCAGGGTTTCCGCGAGCGTGGGCGCGCCCCAGCCGGTTGCCACGGTGTCCGTGACGACCAGGACCAGGCGGTGGCCGGCCGGGTCGGAGACCTCTTGGACGCTGCGCGGCTCCCCGTCCGGGGTGCGGGCCACGGACAGCGGCTCGTCCGCTTCCGGGGCGGCGCCCGTTCCCCGGAGGTACCAGGTGCGTACGTCGCGGAAGATGCCCGTCTGGACGAACACCCGGCGCAGTTCGCCCACCAGGTCGTGCCACAGGAGCATCGAGTGGTGGGTGTCCACGACGAGCGCGAGGTCCAGCCAGCGGCCCTTGCGTGGGCGCAGCACCGGGGTCGGCAGGTGCTGCTCCACGGTCCGGCGGACGGTGAGTTCCTCGTCGAGTTCGCCCGGGTCGTCCCGCATTCCCCTGGTGGCGCGGGCCAGTGGCCGCAGGGCCCTCATCACGGCCAGCGGGTCGCGCAGGGACGCGGCGCGGCGGAGGCGCACGAGCGCGACGCCGCCGTGCGCCGGGCCGGGTGTGTCGGTGACCTCGGCGGCGGTGTAGAACTCCTCGGCCGGAGCGGAGTGGGTGTCCTGCGGATCCGTGACCAGGTCCTCCGGCAGGGGATCGGCGGGGCCGTCGCCGGCGTCCGGCGGGGCGTGCGGGGCGGGCGCTCCGGTGCCGCCGACGCGGGCGGCCAGCCAGAGGATGTCCGCCAGTTCCTCGGGGCCGGCGTTCGCGCCGGACTCCTCCAGGGCGCGCAGCAGCTCCTCGATCACGCCAGAGGGCCTGTCAGCCGTTGCAGCACGGTGTCCAGGAAGTCGGTGCGCTCCGCCGTGCCGGACCAGGCGCCGCTGAGCCGGAGCTGCACCGCGTTGAGGAGCTGGTCGGTCGCCAGGTCGCCCTCGGTTCGGCGGGCGATGAAGGCCTCCACGATGTCGCGGTACTGGTCGTCGCCGCTCGTCTCGTCGAGCCCCAGCCGCTGCCGGACGATCTGCGTCAGCTTCTCCCGGCCGGGCGGCTCGACGTGCAGCCGGATGCAGCGGCGCAGGAACGGCGGCGGGAAGTCGCGTTCACCGTTGCTGGTCAGGACGACGACGGGGAAGGCACGGCACTGGACGCGCCCGCGCTCGATGCCGACCCGCAACTCCGGGTCGTCCTGAGTGCCCACGCCGACCACGGGCTGCCGTGCCGCGATCCGGGCCAGCTCGGGGATCTCGAAGGAGCCCTCCTCGAACACGGTGAGCAGGTCGCCCGGGAGGTCGATGTCGCTCTTGTCGATCTCGTCGACGAGCAGCACCCGGGGCCGCTCCTGCGGCAGCAGCGCGGTGCCGAGCGGGCCGAGCCGCAGGTACGGCGCGATGGAGCCGCTCCTCGCGCGCAGCGGGGAGCGTGCGCGTCCCCGGCCCGTCCCCTCCAGGTGCCGCAGGTTCGCGTCGTGCAGCCGCCCGATCGCGTCGTAATGGTAGAGCCCGTCCCGCAGCGAACTGCGGGACGTGACCGGCCAGTGCAGCACCGGTCCGAGTTCCAGGTCGGCGGCGATGCTGTGCGCCAGGGTCGACTTGCCCACGCCCGGCTTGCCGGTGACGAGCAGCGGCCGGCGCAGGTGGAGCGCTGTGTTGACGGCGTTCACCTCGGCCTCGTCGGGCACGTATCCGGAGCCGCGCTTGTGGGTCTCCGCCCAGGCGGGGCCGGATGTCCCGGGCGGGGCATAGCCGGGATCGGGCTCGCCCTCGAACGCCCGCCACGGCGGGCGGTGTTCGGCCAGTCTGGCGCGCTTCTCCGTGGCAGTGCCCTCGCCCCGGTAGATCCACCAGTCCTTGGCCGTGAAGAGGGGGGTGGCACTCATGAGGACAGCGTCTGCCTTTCGGGAATCCGCCCTGGGTGGTCCCAGAGCAGGGCGAGTGGGTGGCGTTCGACACGGGCCCTCCTGAGCGCGGCGGGCAGCGTCGTCACGTCGAGTCCGGCCGGCGGCTGCGCCTTGAGCGCTGCCCGGATGGACGGGGGCGCCGGATCGTGTGGGGCGGGGCGCCGCCAGACGGCGATGGGTATTCCGCCGTCGAGGACGGCGTCCAGTGCGTCCCCCAGCAGCGGCTGCGCCACCTCGGCGAGTACGCAGACGGGCGGCTCGTCCAGCCGCAGTGTGTGGGCCAGTTCCGCCGACACGTCGTCGTCCCTCACGTCGTGCACGGCCTGCGGGTGCAGGCCGCCGTGGGTCTCGAACCATTCCCACTTGGTGTGCCACGGCGCCTCGGCGAGGTCCGTGCGCTCCTCGGGGCAGCGGAGCACGACCTCGTAGAGGGAACCGAGGGGTGTGGGTCTGCGCCTGCGCCCGTAGGGCACCTCCCACGTCTCGAACGGCTCGTCCAGCAGGTGGTAGGGGACGTGGAACTCGATCCGGCCGAGCGGGGAGGACCGGTGCGTCATCAGGTGGTCGCACAGCAGCGCCTGTACGTCCGTCAGCCGCATGGGGTTCTCGGCGTCGGCCACGTTCTCGAAGCGGTCGCGGAAGAGCCACAGCTGTGTCCAGTAGGTGTCCGCTCCGTCAGGGGTGAGCCGGATGTGCAGGGCGGGCGGCTCGGCGGCCCGGGCGGGAGGGTCGGGGACGGCCGCCGCGCCCAGCCGTGCGCCGGTTCGGTTCACCCAGGCGTGGGCGCGTGCGGCCCAGTCGGCGTCGCGGGAGCGGGACGCGAGGTGCCGTACGAACGGCAGGGCGAGCGGGACCGCGCGGCTCGTCCCCTGGCGGCTGTCGAGATCGCGCACGATCTCCGTCAGGTGCCGCGACGGCAGCCGGTGTTCGGCGGGAGGGGTGCAGCCCGCCACGTCGAAGGCCCAGCGGTACGCCTCGTGGGTGTCCGCGGGCAGTCGGCAGCCGGTCAGGATCGGCCCGAGTTCCGTCCAGGCGTCCTGGTCGAGGACGGGGGCGCCGGTCGCCGTCCGGGCCGGGACGTCGTCCGACCAGTGGTCACCGAAGAGGGACGATCCGGTCCAGTCGGTGCCGATCTCGAACTGCGGCTCCTGCCAGGCCGTGCCGTCCGCCCCCATGGCCGCGAAGTCCGCCTGCACGGCTCTGGCGATCCCGACCAGGTCGCGGGTGGCCTGCTCCAGCGGCCGGACTTCCAGGTGCCGGAGCAGGGTGTCGGTGAACTGGCCGGCTCCCAGGTCCGCCCGGTTCTTCGCGCTCTCGCCCGGGCGGGCGGCGTACAGGACGAACTGGCGGCGCTCGGGGACGCGCAGCCCGGCCCCGTGGTCGGTGCTGCCGAATCCCAGCTCCTTGGCCCGTCCGAGGTCGATGCGGCAGGAGTCGCCGATCGCGACGAGACGACGGAAGCGTCGGCCGCCCACCCGGTCCGACTGCCACCATCGCAGGGCCGAGGTCAGGTTCAGATGCCGGGCCTGGCCGGTCGTGGCATCGGCATAAGGCAGCAGCAGTTGGCCGGTCGGGTCGAGGAAGCCGTGCCCGGACCAGTAGATCCACAGCAGGTCCCCGTCACACCCGGGGAGGTCACGGAACAGCGCGTCCTCGACGTTCTCGCGGGTGGCGGGCTCGACGTCCGCGCCGGTCCGGTTGCGTTCCAGCGGCGACAGCAGCAGCCGTACGTTGTCCTTCGGGACGCCGGCGGTGCCGGTGAGCCACTCGGCGACGCGCAGGGCGTCCCGGGCGGCCCCGGACAGGGCGGGCAGGCGGGGTCCGAGGTGGTAGGACTCGATGCCCACGACGAGTGCGTAGGTGCGCTCGGCGGCGATCGGTTCCTGGGGCACGGCGGTCGGGCCGCTCACCGCAGCGCCTCGCAGATGCGGTCGAAGACCGTGTCGAGCTTCCAGTAGGCACTGTGCGAGACGGGGAAGGGCTGGCGGCTGCGCACCTCGTGGTCCGTGACGCGGCGGTCGTCGGGGAAGACGGGCTCGGCGAGGTAGGCGAGGAGGTCCCGCCGGTCGTAGACGTTGAGCCAGTCGGGGAAGCCGGGCGGCAGGCCGGCCCCGGGTTCCAGGCCCGCCAGGGCGCCGAGTTCGTGCAGGAACGGCGCTTGGGACCCGACGGTGACCAGGAGCCGTACGGGCAGCGGTGTCCGACGTGCGGCGGCCAGGGCGAGGGTGTCCACCAGAGCGATTCCGCCGAGGCTGTGCCCGATCAGGACGGGCGGCTCGGGACCGCGGGCGATCACCTGCTCCAGGTGGTCGCGCAGCGGGCCGCCGCGCGCCTGGTAGCGCAGGACGTCCCCGGCCTCGGAGGCCTTGTCCGAGGTGAACTCGCCCCGCCAGCGGTCGAGTACGGGCTGGGTGGTCAGCCGCTGCGCCAGACGCAGCAGGACGCCGGCGGTGCGGGTCACGACACCGCGGCCGGTGCCGCCCAGCCGGCCGCTCAGGAGGTCGACGATCCGGTCCCGCTCGTCCCCGGTGCACAGCGCGGTGTCCCTGGCGTCGGCGAGCAGTACGGCCATGACGGCGCGACTGGTGTGGTCGGCGAGGTCGGCGGCGGTCGCGGTGTCCTGGGCGGTCGCGCAGGCCTTGCGGAACTCTTCGGAGTCCGCGACCGTGTCGAGGGCGCGCGCGTATCCATCGAGCAGATCGGCCCCGCGCAGCAGGACGGCGAGTTCGCCGAAGGCGTCGAGGATGCGGGGCAGGCCGTCCAGGCGGTCGGCCACCTCCTCGCCGGGGGCCCGCACTCCCAGCGTGCCCTGGTCGCCCGCGGAGCCGGCGATTTCCGCGAGCACCCTGAGTTCGCAGAACGGGTCGGTGAGCAGCAGCAGCCACTCCGCCGTCTCGGGATCGTCGTCCGCCTCGCGCGCCGGCCCGCCGAGGGTCGGTGCCGCCCGCGGGACCATCCCCGGGACGGACGCGCCGCCCGCGGCCAGTGCCGTGCCGAACTCGTCACCCCAGTAGCACGGTTCGACCTCCGCGCCGGGTAACCGCTTGAGCAGCCGCTCCTCCACGCGCTGGAACAGCTCGTCGAAGCGAGGGCGCCGCACGCCGGTCCCGTGAACGAAGATGAACCGCATGGTGTCCCCCATCACCCGTGTGGCCGTGGCTTAGGAGAATAGTGCGTCCGCCTGCGCGGGGCAGGCGATCGGCGCGCCTCACGCGGGCGGGCGTCTCGGACCTCCGCCGACCGCCGCGCGGCTCAAGGGCTTACCTCTCAGCGGCTCACCGGCTCACCGGTTCACGGGTTCACCATCCATCCGTGCCGCGCCGCGCGCCACGTATGCGGTCCGTCGGCTCCCTCCATCGCGGACCACAAGGGGCAGGCACCACCCCCCTCCCGCTGTCACGGACCACAAGGGCGGGGGCACCGCCCCGTCGGCCCCTCGGCCGGTCAGGCGGCCGTTCCGCCAGCGTTGCGGATCAGTTGCCGGAGCACCTTCACCGTGGTGACGTAGTCTGCGTCGTCGATCCCGTCGTGGAGGGCGGCGCGGATCTCGGGTGCGTTGCGCGCGAGGTCGACGCGGGCCTGTTCCCCCGCCTCGGTGAGCCACAGCCGGTCCTCGCCGTCCCGAGTCAGCCAGCCGCGCTCCACGAGCACCTCGGCCTCTGCCGACAGGTCGTCCTCGGGCCGAATGTAGGAGGTCATGGCCGCCCGCAACTCTGTCAGGGTCATCCCCTCTCCGTCGGGCGAGATGTCGTTCACCGACAGGTTGCGCAGCAGCCAGAACTGGGGCTGGGTGTAGCCCTTTTCGGCCTGCCGGGCCCGGGTGTACGTGATGAGTGCCTCGTAGGTGACACCCGTCCAGTAGGCGGCGGGCTGCCCGGCGAGTTCGGCGTCGGAGATCTGCTGGGTCGTCGTCATGGGGGTCGGGTCCCTCCTCGTACATCGGTCGGGTGCGGAGCCTGCACGTCGACTGCACGCCAGTGCGGGTCATACGGACCGTAGAACCCCAAGTGACATTGAGGTCAAGCACCTGATCTGATCAACCGGCGCCAGGTCTTCGACGTCTTCGACGTCTTCGACGGGATTCGGTGGAGGGCCGGACGGGTTCACCGTGAGTGTGCCCTTCTCTCTCCCCTCCCCTCCCCTCCCCTGACCACCGCGCCAACACCGACAGCCGCGTGGGGAGTCCGCCGACGGCATCGCTCCCCACGCGCATCCTCACGTCGGCACGCCGAGCAGGGCGATCGGTGCCGAGGTCGGCTGCTTCGACCCGCCGGACGGCTCCACCGTGATGCCGATGCCCGAGGCGCCGTCGACCGCGCCTTGCATGAGCACGGTCTGGCTGCTGCGGTCGGGGTCCATCACTCCGGCCGAGCGCATCTTCCCGCCGCCGGAGTCGGAGAACCACAGTTGATACACCTTGCCCCGCGGCGGTGCGGCCATCCTGGACGCCACGAACACGGCCCTGTCCCGGTCGGCGGAAACCACCAGCGTGCCCGCGCCGCCCGCCACCCGCGCCGAACGCGACTTGGCGTCGGGCGCGGCCAGCACTCCCGCCACGCCCTCAGCCTGGCGTTCCGCCTGGGCTGCCCTGTACTGAGCATCCTGCGCACGTTCGTACTGCCATACGGCGGTGCCACCGAACGCGGCCGCGGCAGCCGCACTGGCGGCCAGCGCCCACCGTGCCAGGCCCCGTCCGCGCCGCACACCACGGCGTACTCGCTCCAGGGGAGCGGCGCCGGGCGTCACCTGGCGCACGGTGGTGATGCGCTGCAGTACCTGCTCCCGCATGACGGGGCGGGTGCGCACCGTGGAGGCCAGGGCCAGGCGTCCGGCCGTGGCCGTGAACTCGGCGACCTCCTGTTCACAGGCGGTGCACTCGTCCAGGTGACGCTCGAAGGCGGCATGTTCCTCGCCGTGCAGTGCGTGCACCGCGTAGGCGCCTGTGAGAGCGTGCAGATCGGTCGTGTTCATGCGGTCACCCCCAGGCAGTCGCGGAGCCGAATGAGTCCGTCACGCAGGCGGGTCTTGACCGTGCCCAGCGGCAGCGCCAGCGCTTCGGCGACCTCCCGGTAGGTCAGGCCGCGGTAGTAGGCGAGAGTGACCGACTGGCGCTGCAGTTCGGTCAGGGTGCGGAGGCAGCGCCGTACCTGCTCCCGCTCCAGCCGGTTCTCGACCTCTTCGGTCACCTCGTCGTATGCGGGCTGGTGGTCGAGCAGAGCGGCCTTGGTGTCACGGGCCGCTGCCGCCTCCACCGACCGGACCCGGTCCACCGCCCGCCGGTGGGCGAGGGTGAGGATCCAGTTGATGGCCGTGCCGCGCTCGGGCCGGTAGCGCGGGGCGGTGCGCCACACCTCCACCAGCACGTCCTGCGCCACCTCCTCCGACTGCGCCTGATCACGCAGGACCGCCCGCACGACCCCGAGGACGGAACCGGCCACGGCGTCGTAGACCGCGGCGAAAGCATCCTGATCACCCAGCGCCACCTCGTGGACCAGCTGTTGCAGATCAGGGGCGGCAGTTGGCTTGCTGCCGATGAACACAGGTTCCTTCACAATGGCTCTCCCATAGGCGCGGCGGGGCGGACAGCCCCGTGTAATCCGGGGCCACGCGGGCTACGGATTGGTCGCATTCACGCCCGGTCGACGTACGTTGCCAAGCCGCCCGTGACAGTCCGCCTGTGCCGGCCCGCCTGTGATGGTCCGCCCATGTCGGTCCTCCCGTGACGGTCCGCCACACCGGTGATCGTCTCACCGCGAGCATGCCGGGGTGGGCGAGGAGGCGGAGCCGTGTTGTCTCCCCACGCGGAAGACGACGCGCGCCGCCCGGGCCGCTCCCGTCAAGACGACCGGGCGGAGCGCGCGTCGTCGGCTCTCACAGGTGTCAACTGCTGGGCATGAGGACGGTGTCGATGATGTAGACGTTGGCGTTGGCGGTCCTGACGTTGCCGCAGACGACCTTGGCGGAGTCGTTGACCGTGTAGGACTCGCCCGAGCCGGAGGTCATGACCTTGGACTGCTCCAGCGTGTCGAAGGAGCCGTTCCGAAGGTCCTGGGGGGTGAGCTTCTTGCCGACGACGTGGTAGGTGAGGATCTTGGTCAGCTGGGCCTTGTCGTTCAGGACCTTGTCCAGGGTGGCCTTCGGAATCTTGCCGAAGGCGTCGTTGGTGGGCGCGAACACGGTGATGTTCTCGGCGTTGTTGAGGGTGTCGACCAGTCCCGCCTTCTTGACCGCCGACACGAGCGTGGACAGAGCGGGGTTGTTCGAGGCCGCGGTGGCGACCGGGTCCTTGGCCATGCCGTTGAAGGAGCCGGCGCCGTTCTTCGGCACGGAGGAACAGGCCGGACCGAACGGCTGGTCCATGCCGCTCGCGCCGCTGGTCGAGTTGCTGCTCGAGCCGCCCATGTCGTCGCTGCTCCTGGTCGCCGGAGCGGACGCCTTGTTCGATGACTCGGACTTGCCCGAGTCACTGCTGCCGTTGGAGCAGGCGGTCAGGGCCAGCGGTAGCACGGTGGCGGCGGCGAGAAGGCCGGCGGAACGACGGATGCGGGTGTTCATCATGTTCTCCTGTTGCGACGTGCAGCACGAAGCGGCTGCGTTCCGGGAATTGCGGAAAGGTGGTTCGGAAGGGCCCTGGGGTCCACTGGGGGCGGCAGGTGGCGTAGGCGCGGTGGGTACGGGTGGGTGCAGGTGGGTACGGGGTGATCACTCGACGGTCACGACGACGGAGTGCCATCCGGCGGCGCCGTCGGGGATCGTGGGGGTCCGTCTGCCGGTCTGCGGCGCGCCGGTCCGGTCGGTGGCGCGGACGGTGAGGGTGTGGCTGCCCTTGACGGCCCGCCAGGGAATCGACCACTGACGCCAGGTGTCGCGGCTGTCCTCGGCAGCCAGGTGGGCTTCCTGCCAGGGCTCGTCGTCGATGCGTACCTCGACCTTGTCGATGCCCCGGTGCTGAGCCCAGGCGACCCCGGCGACCATCACCGTGCCGGCTCTGGGCCGGGCGAAAGGCCTGGGAGTGTCGATACGGGAACCGGTCTTGATCGGGGCCTTGCGGGCCCAGCCGCGCTCGACCCAGTACGGGTCGTAGGAGGCGAAGGTCGAGAGCTCGATGTCCTCGATCCACTTGCAGGCCGAGACGAATCCGTACAGGCCCGGCACGACCATCCGCACCGGGAATCCGTGCTCGAAGGGCAGCGGCTCACCGTTCATGCCGAGCGCGAGCATCGCGTCCCGGCCGTCCATGACGTCCTCGACCGGGCTGCCGATCGTCATACCGTCCACCGACCGGGACACCAACTGATCCGCCGGGCCGCCCCGGGACGGAGGCTTCACGCCGCACTCGGCCAGGAGGTCGGCCAGCCGCACTCCAATCCAGCGGGCGTTGCCCATGTACGGGCCGCCGACCTCATTGGAGACACAGGTCAGGGTGATGTCCCGCTCGATCAACTCCCTGCGCAACAGGTCGTCGAAGGAGTAGGTGACCGGGCGGCGTACTCCCTTGCCGTGGATACGCAGCCGCCAGGCCGTGGCGTCCACCTTGGGCACCACCAGCGCGGTGTCCACCCGGTAGAAGTGGTCGTTCGGGGTGACGAACGGGCTGATGCCGGGAACCCGCAGCCCCGCTCCCCTGGGCATCGCTCGCGCCGGCGAACCCGGACTGGGCAGCACGACGTTCTCACGCGAGGTGATGGCGCCCTGGCCGCGGGCGGCGTTCAGCGACCGGCCGACCGCGCCCACCCCGGCAGAGGCCGTTGCGGCGGATGCGGCCGCCAGCACGAATCCCCGCCGGTCCCATCCTTGGCCCGCAGGCAGACCGGATCCCACTTCCTCGGCCGCGGGCGAGGGTGCTGGCGCGGGACCGCTCGACTTCGACGCCATCCAGGCCTCGGTCGAGAAGACCCGCCGCCTGGTCGTCGTCCACGAGGCGCCGGTCTTCTTCGG
>NZ_JBEPAL010000057.1:47671-51964 GCF_040298625.1 Streptomyces sp. NPDC001532 | reverse complement strand
GGAAAGTTCGCCGGAGCCCCCCCCCCAAAAAACTTAAATATTTGACCCCCCAAACAACAAAGCCCCCCAGGCGAATTCCCCCGCCCCCCCCACCCACCCCCCCCGGCTGCGCCCCACGCCGCCGCGGCCCGGGCCGCCGTCCGGACTCCGGCTCCCGCAGGCCCGGCGGCAGGCGGTGCGGGCGTTCCGGGCGGCCCGGCGGCCCCGAGCGCTCCGGCGGCCGCACCGGCCGCGCAGGCACCCTCCGCGCCCCCGGTCGCTCCTCCCGCCGCGCCCGAGCCCGCCCCGGCCCCCACGCCCGCTCCCGCACCCGCCGAAGCCCCTGCTCCGGCCGCCGCCGCCCCCGGCGCCTGGCCCACCGCCACGGCCGCAGGCAGCGGTGGCGGGCGGCGGCCCGGCGGCTGGCCCACGGCCACGCCCGCGGGCGGCGGTCCCGGCCGGCCCCCGGCGGCCCAGGCACCCTCCGCCCCCGCCACCCCTGCCCCGGCCGCCGCCGCTCCGGCGGCTCCCGCTCCCGCGCCCGCCGCGATGCAGGCCCCTCCGGCAGGCGGCATGGACCCGCGTGCCCTGTGGCCGAACATCCTGGAGGCGGTGAAGAACCGCCGCCGCTTCACCTGGATCCTGCTCAGCCAGAACGCCCAAGTGACCGGCTTCGACGGCACCACCCTCCAGATCGGCTTCGTCAACGCCGGTGCCCGCGACAACTTCGCCAGCAGCGGCAGCGAGGACGTGCTGCGGCAGGCGCTGTCCGAGCAGTTCAACGTCCAGTGGAAGATCGACGCGATCGTCGACCCGTCCGGCGGCTCCGCGGGGCTCGGCGCCCCCTCCGGCGGTGCCCCCTCCGGCTTCGGCGGCGGCCACGGCGGCGCGCCGGCCGGCGGTTACGGCGGCGGCGCGGCCCCCGGCGGCTACGGCGGCGCCGGTACGGCCGCCCCGCCGCGCCCCGCCCAGCCCGCCGCCCCGCCCGCCCCCACCGCATCGGCCCCGGCCGGCCCGGCCCCCGTCGCGGCGCCCGCCCCCGTGGCCCCGCCGCCCGCCCCGGAACCGGCCCCGGTCCCGGTCGCCCCCGAGGACGACACCCCCGAGGACGACGACCCCGACCTCGACGAGTCGGCCCTCTCCGGCCAGGAGCTGATCGTGCGGGAGCTGGGGGCGACGGTGATGGAGGAGATCACCAACGAATAGCCGGTGACCCGCCGCCGGGAGACCGGCCGGCCGGCGCCTTTTCGGAGAAACCCACAACCGTCTCGCGCCCGCCCCTTCGGCCGCCCGCACAAAGCGCCCGGCCCGGCGCCGGTTAGGCTGACCCCGTGAAGGTCCTCGTCATCGGTAGCGGCGCCCGCGAACACGCCCTGTGCCGTTCCCTGTCCCTCGACCCCGCCGTCACCGCGCTGCACTGCGCGCCCGGCAACGCCGGCATCGCCGAGGTGGCCGAACTGCACCCGGTCGACGCCCTCGACGGCGCGGCGGTGTCCGCGCTCGCCGTCGAGCTCGGCGCCGAGCTGGTCGTCGTAGGCCCGGAGGCCCCGCTGGTCGCGGGGGTCGCCGACGCGGTGCGCGAGGCCGGGATCCCGGTCTTCGGCCCCTCGAAGGAGGCCGCGCAGCTGGAGGGCTCCAAGGCCTTCGCCAAGGACGTGATGGCGGGCGCGGGCGTGCCCACGGCCCGCTCCTACGTCTGCACGACCCCGGAGGAGATCGAGGAGGCCCTCGACGCCTTCGGCGCGCCGTACGTCGTCAAGGACGACGGTCTCGCCGCCGGCAAGGGCGTCGTCGTCACCAGCGACCTCGACCAGGCCCGCGCCCACGCGAGGGCCTGCGAGCGCGTGGTGATCGAGGAGTTCCTGGACGGCCCGGAGGTGTCCCTCTTCGCCGTCACCGACGGCGACACGGTCGTCCCGCTCCAGCCCGCCCAGGACTTCAAGCGCGCCCTGGACGGCGACGAGGGCCCGAACACCGGCGGCATGGGCGCGTACTCCCCGCTGCCCTGGACCGACCCCAAGCTGGTGGACGAGGTCATGCAGACCGTCCTCCAGCCGACCGTCGACGAGATGCGCCGCCGCGGCACGCCGTTCTCCGGTCTGCTCTACGCCGGTCTGGCGATCACCGGCCGGGGCGTGCGGGTCATCGAGTTCAACGCCCGCTTCGGCGACCCGGAGACCCAGGTCGTGCTGGCCCGGCTGAAGACCCCGCTGGCCGGTCTGCTGATGGCCGCCGCCACCGGCAACCTCGGCGACCTGGCGCCGCTGCGCTGGAGCGACGAGGCCGCGGTGACCGTGGTCGTCGCCTCGCACAACTACCCCGGCACCCCGCGCACCGGCGACCCGATCACCGGTCTGGACGAGGTGGCCGCCCAGGACGCCCCGCACGCGTACGTGCTGCACGCGGGCACCCGGCAGGACGGTGACGCGGTGGTCAGCGCCGGCGGCCGGGTGCTGTCGGTGACGGCGACCGGCAAGGACCTCACCGAGGCCCGCGAGCGCGCCTACCAGGCGGTCGGCCGGATCCGCCTCGACGGTTCCCAGCACCGCACGGACATCGCGGCGAAGGCGGCGGAAGGCGCCTGACGCGCCCCCGGCACCCGCGCCCACCAGGCAGGACACAGGCCCCGGAATCCCCTCGGAATCCGGGGCCTGACCCTTGCCCTGCGTCATCCACCTCTCCCCAAAGCCATTCCATCGAGTGACCGATGCCCTATCCGGCTGACGTGGGCCGCACCCCCAACTAGGGTGCGGCGCAAGCGTTCCGGCACTTGGCCCACCGGCATTGCGATGTCAGTGGCGGGTGCCACAGTGGGGGAGTGAGCAACGCCAGGACAGCGAGTTCAGCCAGGACGGGAGGGGGTGAGGTCCGGTGGTGACCGGTATGGGTGCGGAGCTGGGAGCGCAGGCCGCGCGGGCCCGGGCACTGGCCGTGCTGCGGATCCGCGGCCGGGCACTGGCCGCGGCGCTGCTGCCGGCCGCCGTCGCCGTGGTCCTGCTCGCCGGCGGCTCCACCGGGCGTCTCACGGGCGCCGGCTGGGACGCCGCCCGCTGGGTCGTCTGCGCGGTCGCCGCGCTGGTGCTGCTCGCCGCGGGCGGCTTCGCGCTGGTCGTCGCCCGTGCCCGCCCCGCCATGAGCCCCACGGTCCCGATCGCCGAGGAGTCGGCCCCGGACCTGTACCGGCTGGTGCGCGACCTCGCCGACCGCCTCGACGTCCCGGTCCCCTCGGCGATAGCCCTCACCCCGGACTGCGACAGCTGGCTGGAGGACCGCACCCATCCGGCCCACGGCCCGCCCCCGCCCGAGGCCCCGGACGAACCGCGCGGCCCCGGCCGCCGCGGCCCCCGCCGCACGCCGGCCGCGCCGGTCCTCGTCATCGGCTCGCCGTTCCTGTGGTGGATGCGCGTCGGCGAGCTGCGCGCCGTCCTCGCCCCCGTCGTCGCCGGTACGGGCCCCTCGGCGCACCCCGACATAGCGGCGGCCCGGCGCTTCGTACGGGGCCTGGACGCCGCGGTGGCGGTCGCCTCGGCACCGGAGCGCGGCCCGCTCACCCGTGTGCCGGGCGCCGGTGTCGCCTGGGCGGCCCGACTGCTGCTGCGCGGCTGCCGGGAGCACGCCGCCGAGATGGAGCGCGGGGTCGCGGCCGCCGCCGCCGAGCGCGCCCAGACCGTGGACTACGGCCTGCGGATCGTCGCCCAGGAGCAGGTCGGCCTCGCGTACGCGGGCTGGGACCGGCTGCTGACCCGGGTCGCGCTGCCCGCCTGGCGGATGGGCCGCTGGCCCTCCCGGCTGGACGCCGGCGTGGTCGCCGCCCTCACCGAGCTGTCCCGGCGCGACCGGCTGGCCGAGGGTTTCACCTCCCGCCTCGGTGAGCGCCCCGCCTGCGACCTGCTCGAAGAGCCCGGCGCGGTGGACGAGGCCGCCTCCCTGCTCGCCGCCCGCCTCTTCCACGGCGGCCCCGCGGGCACCGGCCCCGACTGGGCCCCGGTGGACTGGCAGGAGTATTCGGAGGAGGTCGTCGACCGCAAATGGCGCACCGACGCGGCCCGCCTCCACCGCGTCCTGGACACCCTCGGCGTCCGCCGCACCGCCCCCGGCGCCCAGGGCCCCACCCTGTCCCGCGTCCTGGACCACCTCACGGGGACCACCACCTCACCGGTCGGCCACACCCACCCCGCGACCGCTCCCGACCCCGCACCCCCCGACCCCGAGGACGCCGACACCCTCGGCCACCTCGCCGCCGACGACCTCGACCGCTTCGCCGAGACCCGCCTCGACGGGACCGGCCTCGACGGGACCGGCCTCGACCGGACA
>NZ_JBEPAL010000057.1:16139-47573 GCF_040298625.1 Streptomyces sp. NPDC001532 | reverse complement strand
CCGGCCCCGATGGGACTGACGTCGACGGGACCGGCCTCGACCGGACCGGCCCCGATGGGACTGACGTCGACGGGACCGGCCTCGACCGGACCGGCCCCGATGGGACTGACGTCGACGGGACCGGCCTCGACCGGACCGGCCTCGACCGGACCGACTTCGCCGGCACCGACTTCGACGTGACCCGCCTCGGCCTCTCCGACGAGGACGAGGACGACCTCGACCACCCCGCCACCGCCAACCCCCGCTGCGCCGCCCTCGCCGCCGGCCTCACCGACGAGCTGATCCGCGAGGAGCAGGCCGCCGCGGCCGCCGAGCCGCCGCCGACGGCCCCCGCGGCGACCAGCACCCCCGACACCCCCCTCTGGGACGACGGCAGCCTGCCCCTGTTCCCCCTCCAGCCCCCGCGCACCCCGCGCGAGCTGCTCGCCGACCACATCACCGCGATGGTCTGCTGCGCCGCGATGGACACCGCCGGCGCCACCCCGGGCCTCGACTGGCTGGACGGCCCCTCGCTGCTGATCAAGGGCGAGCGGGCGGCGGACCTCGCGCCGAAGGTCCTGAGCCTGATGGAGGACGGCGACCCGGCACCCCTCCGCGCCTGGCTGACCGAGGTCGGCATACGCCCCGAGAAGCCCGTACGCCTCGTCTGAGAGCCGCTTCCGCACTCCGGGCGTCCCCTCTCTCGGAGCACGCAGTTCCGCTTTCGGTCAATTCGAAACGAACGGTGACGGAGTCCGTGCGCAATGTGATGTGCTGGGACCGAACACGCACATGGCAAGGGCAGCTGACATACGCCAGGGGAGGGGAGCAAGGCCATGGACTCGGAGCACATCCGCCGCTGGGAGTCGGGAGCGCTGGCGCACGCCGTGACGGACCCCTTCGGCCAGGGCCCGCTCCCCTGGCTGCGCGGCAGCGAGACCTACTTCGACGACGGCAAGGTCGTGGCCTGGTACGCGGACCCGGTGCCCGACACCCCGGCCGCCGACACGAGCGGGACGGGCCGCCGCATCCGCAGGGACGGCACCCGTGTCCCCGGCCCCCGGTCCGGCTCCGGCGCCATCCGCTCCGCCGACGACGTGCGCCGCCAGATCAAGGGCTTCACCTCCACCGGCGCGGTCGCCCCCGGCGAGGCCGTCGACTTCCACATCACGGTCGACCCGCCCCAGGAATTCAGCGTCGACGTCTACCGCATCGGCCACCACGGCGGCGCCGGCGCCGCCAAGATCACCACCAGCCCCCGGCTCTCCGGCATCGTCCAGGCCCCGCCGCTCGCCGCCGACCGCACGGTCTCCTGCCACCACTGGTGGCTGTCCTGGCGGCTGCAGATCCCGAAGGACTGGAGCGTCGGCGCCCATGTCGCCGTCCTCACCACCGCCGACGGCTACCGCTCGCACGTGCCCTTCACCGTCCGCGACGACCAGCCGGCCGACCTGCTGCTGGTCCTGCCGGACGTCACCTGGCAGGCGTACAACCTCTACCCGGAGGACGGCCGCACCGGCGCCAGCCTCTACCACGCCTGGGACGAGGACGGCCGGCTGCTCGGCGAGCGCGAGGCCGCGACCACCGTCTCCTTCGACCGCCCGTACGCCGGCGCCGGCCTCCCGCTGCACGTCGGCCACGCCTACGACTTCATCCGCTGGGCCGAGCGCTACGGCTACCACCTCGCCTACGCCGACGCCCGCGACCTGCACGCCGGCCGCATCGACCCCAGCCGCTACCGGGGCCTGGTCTTCCCCGGCCACGACGAGTACTGGTCGCCGCAGATGCGCCGCGCCGCCGAGCAGGCCCGCGACCACGGCACCTCCCTGGTCTTCCTCTCCTCCAACTCGGTCTACTGGCAGGTCGAGCTCGGCCCGTCCCCCTCCGGCAGCCCCGACCGCCTCCTCACCTGCCGCAAACGCCGGGGCCCGGGCAAGCCCGTGCTGTGGCGGGAGATCGACCGGCCCGAACAGGAACTGCTCGGCATCCAGTACGCCGGCCGGGTCCCCGAACCCCACCCGCTGATCGTCCGCAACGCCGGCCACTGGCTGTGGGAGGCGACCGGCGCGCACGAGGGCGACGCGATCGAAGGCCTGGTCGCGGGCGAGGCCGACCGCTACTTCCCGCGCGCCCCGCTCCCCGAGCACGACGAGCGCGTCCTGCTCGCCCACTCCCCGTACACGGACGCCGAGGGCGTCACCCGCCACCAGGAGACGTCCCTGTACCGGGCCCCCTCCGGCGCCTGGGTCTTCGCCTCCGGAACGTTCGCCTGGTCCCCGGCGCTGGACCGCCCGGGCCATGTCGACCCCCGTGTCCAGCGCGCCACCGCCAACCTCCTGGACCGCATCTGCAAACGTGACTGACCCACTGTCCGTGATCTCTCCCGCGTACGGGACAATCAGGCCATTGGACAGAACCACGGGGAGGAACCGTGTCCGGATTCGTCGAAAAGCCCGAGCCGATCCAGGTTCCGGGCCTGGTGCATCTGCACACCGGCAAGGTGCGCGACCTGTACCAGAACGAGGCGGGCGACCTCGTGATGGTCGCCAGCGACCGCATCTCCGCCTACGACTGGGTGCTGCCGACCGAGATCCCCGACAAGGGCCGGGTCCTCACCCAGCTCTCCCTGTGGTGGTTCGACCAGCTCGCCGACCTCGCCCCCAACCATGTGCTGAGCACCGAACTGCCGGCCGGCGCCCCCGCCGAGTGGGCCGGGCGCACCCTGATCTGCAAGTCGCTCCAGATGGTCCCGGTCGAGTGCGTGGCCCGCGGCTACCTCACCGGCTCCGGCCTCGCCGAGTACGAGGAGTCCCGCACGGTCTGCGGCCTCGCCCTCCCCGAAGGCCTCTCGGACGGCTCCGAGCTGCCCGCCCCGATCTTCACCCCGGCCACCAAGGCCGCCGTCGGCGAGCACGACGAGAACGTCTCCTACGAGGAGGTCGCCCGCCAGGTCGGTGCCGACACCGCCGCCCGGCTGCGCCAGGCCACCCTCGCCGTGTACTCCCGGGCCCGGGACATCGCCCGCGACCGGGGGATCCTGCTGGCGGACACCAAGTTCGAGTTCGGCTTCGAGGGCGACAGCCTGGTCCTCGCCGACGAGGTGCTGACCCCGGACTCCTCCCGGTTCTGGCCGGCCGAGCAGTGGCAGCCGGGCCGCGCCCAGCCGTCGTACGACAAGCAGTTCGTGCGCGACTGGCTGACCTCCGCCGAGTCCGGCTGGGACCGCAGGAGCGAGCAGCCCCCGCCCGCGCTGCCGCAGCAGGTCGTGGACGCGACCCGGGCGAAGTACATCGAGGCGTACGAGCGCCTGACCAGCACCAGCTGGAGCTGACACGCCGAAGGCCCCGGTCGATGACCGGGGCCTTGGTGACTGGAGCGGACGACGAGGCTCGAACTCGCGACCTCAACCTTGGCAAGGTTGCGCTCTACCAACTGAGCTACGTCCGCATTGCGCCGTGGCGCGAGAGCAACTATACCCAACCTCGCTCGCGCGCGAGACGCACCGCCGCATGCCGGTTCTCCACCCCGAGCTTCGAGACCGCCGCCGACAGATAGTTGCGCACGGTCCCCTGGGAGAGCGCGGCCCGCTCGGCGATCTCCGCGACCGGCGCCCCGTCCGCGGCCAGCTCCAGCACCTCGGCCTCGCGCGCGGTCAGCGGCGAGTCCCCGGCGGAGATCGCGTCGGCGGCCAACTCGGGATCCACGTAACGGTTTCCGGCGTGCACGGTCCGGATGATCTCGGCGAGCCGCTGGGCGCTGACCGTCTTCGGGACGAACCCGCGCACACCGGCCGCGAGCGCCCGCTTCAGATGCCCCGGCCGGCCGTGACTGGTCACGATCAGCACCCGGCACCCGGGCAGTTCGGTCCGCAGCGATGTGGCGACCTTCACACCGTCCGCCCCCGGCATCTGGAGATCCAGCACGGCCACGTCGGGTGCGTGCGCCAGCGCCATCGCCCGCGCCTCCGGCCCGCTCGCCGCCTCCGCGACGACGACCAGGTCGTCCTCCAGCGAGAGCAGCGCCGCCAGTGCGCCCCGGATGAGGTGCTCGTCGTCGGCGAGCAGGACACGCACGGTCACGCCACGGCCTCCCGAGCCACCGGCACCCTGGCCACCACCCGGAACACCCCGGCCCCGGCGAACCCGGCCTCCAGCGTCCCGTCGACCTGCCGCAGCCGCTCCCGCAGCCCGGCGAGCCCGGACCCGCCACCGCTCCCGGAGGACGTCTCCGCCCCGTCGTTCTCCACCGTCAGCACCACACGCCCCTCCGTCATCCGCAGTCCCACGCGACACCGGGCGGCGTTCCCGTGCCGCAGCACGTTCGTCGTCGCCTCCCGGACCACCCACCCGAGCGCCGACTGCACCTCGTCGGGCAGCCCCGCCGCCTCGCCGGTGACCTCGCAGTCGATACCGGCCGCCTTCAACACGCCCTGCGCGCCCAGCAGTTCCACATCCAGATCGGCCTCCCGGTAGCCGCGGACGACATCCCGGACCTCCCGCTGCGACTCCGCCGCGATCCGCTGCACCTCGATCATCTGCTCCACGGCCTCCTCCCGGCCCCGCCGCGCCAGCTGCACGCTCAGCTCGCTCTTCAGGGCGATGACCGCGAGGTTCCGGCCGATGACGTCGTGCAGATCCCGCCCGAACCGCAGCCGCTCCTCCGCCACGGCGAGCCGCGCCCGGGTCTCCCGCGCCTCGTCCAGTTCGTAGACGGCGTTGAGCAGCCAGACGGAGAAGATCGAGGTGACGGCGAAGAAGCTGGTGGCGAGCAGCGCCGCGAGGGCCGTGACCAGTGCGGCCATACCGCCGCCCAGTGCCAGGGTGAGCAGCCCCACACCCGCCGAGAAGCCGAGGATCAGCGCCAGCACCCGGCGCCTGCTGCGGACGCCGAGCGTGATCGACCCGAGCCCGAAGACCAGCAGACCGGCGATCACCGTGCCCAGCGCGCTCGCCCCGTCCTCACCGCCCAGGCCGCGGTCGACGAGCACGAGCACCAGACCCGCGAACAGCGCGCTGGTCACCCCGAGCGCCGACATCAGCCGCAGCGGCTGCGGCCGCAGGCCGCGTGTCCAGTCCAGCGCCCGGGAGCTCACCACCGCGCAGGACACGGCGTGCACGCACACCAGCAGCGCCAGCCAGCCCGCGTGCGGGGGCGGCAGCTGGCCGAACACCGGCAGTCCGAACACCGCGATCTCGGCCAGCGCGAAGAAGTGGAACGACCAGCGCGTGTACGTCTCGACCTTCGCCGGTGTGCTCTTGCCCCGCCACCATGTCCCCGGACCGGACAACCCCCGCTCCCCCTCCGTCAGCGCCGCGGCTCCCACCGGAACCACCGCCGTACAGCAAACACCGCGACCGCGGTCCAGGCCAGCGCGGTGGCGAGGGCGCCCAGCGCCTCGTAGCCGGACAGGTCCCCGGTCCAGCCGGCCCGGATCAGGGTGATCACCGGTGTCAGCGGCAGCAGTTCGCAGACGGAGGCCACCCGGTCGGGCAGCACTTCGAGGGGGATGGTGATGCCCGAGCCCAGCATGGAGACGAACATCATCGGCAGCCCGGTCACCTGGGCGCTCTCCGCGGTCCGGGTGAAGGCCGCGGTGACCGCGGCCAGCGCGCCGCACATCACGATCCCCAACGCCAGCCCCAGCACGGCGTAGTGGGGTGCGGACGGCGCCCCGAGGTCGAGCAGCACCCCGCAGCCGACCGCCAGCAGCAGACTCTGCGCGACCCCGATCCCGGAGGCCGGCAGCGCTGCCCCGACCAGGATCTCCCGGTCCCGCAGCTCACCGGTGCGCAGCCGCTTGAGCACCAGCTCCTCGCGGCGGGTGACATAGGCGGTGGTGAGGGCGGCGTAGACGGCGAAGAGCAGGGAGAAGCCGACGGCGGCGGGCAGGATGACGGTGCCGATGGTCAGCCCCGCGTCCTTCAGGTCCATCTCGTCGGCCGCGGCCCGCACGCTGAACGGCAGCAGCAGCGGTACGAGCACCGCCGAGACGAGCGTGGCCCGGCTGCGTCCGAGCAGGGTGAGTTCGGCCCGCGCCAGCGCGCCCATCCGCCCCGTGACAGTCGTGGTGCTCATACGCCGGCCTCCTCCTTCTGTGCCGCGAGGGCCGACGCCCGCCCGGCGATCCCCAGGAACGCCTCCTCCAGCGAGGCCGACCGGATGTCCAGCCGGCGCAGCTCGACACCGGCGTCCCGCGCCCACACCAGCAGCCCGGTGGCCGCCCGCTGCAGCTCGTGCGTCCGCAGCCGGACCGCCCGGCCGTCCACCTCATGACCGACGACACCGAGTTCGCCGAGGGCCGGCAGGTCGCCGAGGAAGTAGCCGTCGGGCAGCTCGAAGGAGATCCGGGACGGCTGGGCGGCGGTCACCTCTTCCGGGGTGCCGCTCGCCGCGATGCGCCCCTCGTGCAGGATCGCCAGCCGGTCCGCCAACTCGTCGGCCTCTTCCAGGTAGTGCGTGGTCAGCAGGACCGTCGTACCGCCGTCGCGCAGCGTGCGCACCAGGTCCCAGGTCTCGCGCCGCCCCTCGGGGTCCAGTCCGGTGGTCGGCTCGTCCAGGAACAGCACCTCGGGGCCGCCGAGCAGCGCGAGCGCCAGATCCAGCCGCCGCCGCTCACCGCCGGACAGCTGCTTCACCCGCACCTCGGCGCGCCTGCCGAGCCCGACGGTCTCCAGCGCCTCGGCGACCGGCCGGGCCCCGCTGGTGCAGCCGGCCCACATCCGCACGGTCTCGGCGACGGTCAGCTCCGCCGGGAACCCGCCCTCCTGGAGCATCACGCCGGTCCGTGGCCGGACGGCCTCCCGCTCGCCGTAGGGGTCGTGGCCGAGCACCCGCACCCGGCCCCCGCTCGGCGGCGCGAGCCCTTCCAGCAGCTCGACGGTGGAGGTCTTTCCGGCGCCGTTGGTTCCCAGCAGCGCGAAGACCTCCCCGCGCGCCACATGGAAGGAGATTCCGCGCACCGCCTCGAACCCGCCCCCGTACACACGCCTGAGGTCGGTGACCTCGATCACGTGCTCGTGTTCGTCTGTCTTCATGCCGTCAGCCTTCCGGTGATCGGGGCCGGTCGGCAGTGCGTGCTGTCACCGGCGCACATGACAAATGTCAGATCACGAAAAGCGGCGGCGGATATGCCGAAGGCCCCGGTCGATGACCGGGGCCTTGGTGACTGGAGCGGACGACGAGGCTCGAACTCGCGACCTCAACCTTGGCAAGGTTGCGCTCTACCAACTGAGCTACGTCCGCATTGCCTCCGACCGGCTTTCACCGATCGGTGCGAGCACCAGCCTACCTGATCCACAAGCGTGGTCCGACCGGCGGTGCAGAGCGGGTGACAGGAATTGCACACTGCGCCTTCCCCCTGGAAGGGGGATGTTCTGCTACTGAACTACACCCGCATGTCCGTGAGCCGGGCCTTTCGGCCTCGCCCCTCGGCGTGCTCCAGACTCTAGCTGATCAGCGGGGGTGCTGCGCAAGTCGGTTGTCGCGAGGGGCGACTGAACTGCCGTCGGCCGGGGCTCGGACGCCCGGTGGCCGGCGGGTCGCGGCGCGGTTCCGGCTCGGGGCCCGTTCGGTTCCGGTCCGGTTCCGGTGCCGGGTGCCCGCTGCGTCGGCGGCTCACTGCGCGGCGGTGAACGCCTCGTAGACCTTCTTGGGGATCCGGCCGCGCGCGGGGACGTCCATCTTGTTGGCCTGCGCCCAGGCGCGCACCGCGGCGGGGTCGGGGGCGACCTCCGTCTGCTTGTAGGCCCGGCCCGACTTCGACCGCTTGCGGCCGGCCTCCACGTAGGGCGCGAGCGCCTTACGCAGTTTCCTGGCATTGGCTTCATTCAGGTCGATCTCGTACGACTTGCCGTCGAGTCCGAAGGCGATCGTTTCCGCCGCTTCCGAGCCGTCGATGTCGTCAAAGAGGGTGACCACGACCTTTTGCGCCACGAATATCGGTCCCTTCGTGCGGCACCTCAATGCAGCTCATCTGCGATGACGTGCCGAGTATCGGCTATTGCCAATTCATTTGTACAGTGCCCGGCAAAGCAATGTGAAGCCCGACTAAATCTGCCCGCGTGTCCCGGCGCAATAGCTGCCGTGGGTCGATCCGGGATCTTTCCCTGAACTTTTCGTGAAGCGGTCGCTCCGATGCCGGATCGTGACGCCGTTTCCGTAGGTTCCTACAACTCTACCCGCGTAGAAATTTTGTGCGGGTAGTCTGAAGGGACCTGCTCAGCACCACACACCGGGAGTGCCAGTGGCACGCGTCGTAGTCGACGTCATGCTCAAGCCGGAGATCCTCGACCCCCAGGGCCAGGCGGTGCAGCGCGCACTGCCGCGGCTGGGTTTCGACGGCATCGCCGACGTACGTCAGGGAAAGCGATTCGAACTGGAAGTTGAGGGGCCGGTCGACGAGGCCGCGCTCGCCCGCATCCACGATCTTGCGGAATCCTTCCTCGCCAACACCGTGATCGAGGACTTCACCGTCAAGGTGGAGGAAGTCGCGGAGGCCGCGAAGTGACCGCTCGTATTGGCGTCGTCACTTTCCCGGGCAGCCTCGACGACCGGGACACCCAGCGCGCGATCCGCCTCGCGGGCGCCGAACCCGTCGCCCTGTGGCACAAGGACAAGGACCTCAAGCAGGTCGACGCCGTGGTGCTGTGCGGCGGTTTCTCCTACGGCGACTATCTGCGCGCCGGTGCCATCGCCCGTTTCTCGCCGGTGATGGACACGGTCATCGACCAGGCGAAGGCCGGCCTGCCGGTCCTCGGCATCTGCAACGGCTTCCAGATCCTCACCGAGGCGCACCTCCTCCCCGGCGGCATGCTCGGCAACGACCACCTGCACTTCATCTGCCGCGACCAGAAGCTGCGGGTGGAGAACGCGGACACCGCCTGGACGACCGACTACACGGCCGGCCAGGAGATCCACATCCCGCTGAAGAACATGGACGGCCGCTACGTGGCCGACCGCTACACGCTGGACAAGCTGGAGGCCGAGGGCCGGGTCGCGTTCCGCTACCTGGACTTCAACCCCAACGGCTCGCTCAACGACATCGCCGGCATCACCAACGAGGCGGGCAACGTCGTCGGTCTGATGCCGCACCCGGAGCACGCCGTGGAGCCGCTCATCGGCACCGGCCGCACCGACGGCCTCCCCTTCTTCACCTCGATCCTCAAGAAGCTGGTCAACGCATGAGCCGGACGCCTCTGGACACGGTCGAGCACGCGGCCGCGACCCCCGACGTCGAGCTGCCCTGGGCCGAACTCGGCCTGAAGAAGGACGAGTACGAGCGCGTGGTCGAGATCCTCGGCCGCCGGCCCACCGGTGCCGAGCTCGCCATGTACTCGGTCATGTGGTCCGAGCACTGCTCGTACAAGTCCTCCAAGGTCCACCTCCGCCAGTTCGGCGAGAAGGCCCCCGAGAACGACGCCCTGCTCGTCGGCATCGGCGAGAACGCCGGTGTGGTCGACGTCGGCCTGGGCTACGCGGTCACCTTCAAGGTCGAGTCGCACAACCACCCGTCGTACGTCGAGCCCTACCAGGGCGCGGCCACCGGCGTCGGCGGCATCGTCCGCGACATCATCGCGATGGGCGCCCGCCCGGTCGCGGTGGTGGACCCGCTTCGGATGGGTGCGCCCGACCACCCCGACACCAAGCGCGTGCTGCCGGGTGTCGTCGCCGGCATCGGCGGCTACGGCAACTGCCTGGGCCTGCCCAACATCGGCGGCGAGGTCGTCTTCGACGCCTGCTACCAGGGCAACCCGCTGGTCAACGCCGGCGCCATCGGCGTGATGCGGCACGAGGACATCCACCTCGCGAAGGCGTCCGGCGCGGGCAACAAGGTCATCATGTACGGCGCCCGCACGGGCGGCGACGGCATCGGCGGCGCCTCGATCCTGGCCTCCGAGACCTTCGACGACGCCAAGCCGTCGAAGCGTCCGGCCGTGCAGGTCGGTGACCCCTTCCAGGAGAAGCTGCTCATCGAGTGCACCCTGGAGGCCTTCAAGGAGAAGCTCGTCGTCGGCATCCAGGACCTGGGCGCCGCCGGAATCTCCTGCGCCACCAGCGAGCTGGCCTCCAACGGCTCCGGCGGCATGCGCGTCACCCTGGACGACGTCCCCCTGCGCGACTCCACGCTCTCGCCCGAGGAGATCCTCATGAGCGAGTCGCAGGAGCGCATGTGCGCGGTCGTCGAGCCGGAGAAGGTCGACCGCTTCCTGGAGATCTGCGAGAAGTGGGACGTGATCGCCACCGTCATCGGTGAGGTCACCGACGGCGACCGGCTGGAGATCTTCTGGCACGGCGAGAAGATCGTCGACGTCGACCCGCGCACGGTCGCCCACGAGGGCCCGACCTACGAGCGCCCCTACGCCCGCCCGGCCTGGCAGGACGAGCTCCAGGCGGACGACGCCGGCAAGCTGCCCCGCCCGGCGACGAGCGAGGAGCTGAAGGACCAGGTCCTGAAGCTGGTCGCGTCCCCGAACCAGGCCTCCAAGTCCTGGATCACCTCCCAGTACGACCACTTCGTGCAGGGCAACACCGTCCTCGCCCAGCCCGAGGACTCCGGCATGATCCGGATCGACGAGGAGACCGGCCTCGGCGTCGCCATCGCGACCGACGGCAACGGCCGCTACGCCAAGCTCGACCCGTACACGGGCGCGCAGCTGGCCCTCGCCGAGGCCTACCGCAACGTGGCCACCACCGGCGCCAAGCCGCTCGCCGTCTCGGACTGCCTGAACTTCGGCTCCCCCGAGGACCCCGCGGTGATGTGGCAGTTCGCGGAGGCCGTGCGCGGTCTGGCGGACGGCTGCCAGCAGCTCGGCACCCCGGTGACCGGCGGCAACGTCTCGCTCTACAACCAGACGGGCGAGGCGGCCATCCACCCGACCCCGGTCGTCGCGGTCCTGGGCGTCATCGACGACGTCGCCCGCCGCACGCCGGTCGCCTTCCAGGAGGAGGGCCAGCTGGTCTACCTCCTCGGTGACACCCGCGAGGAGTTCGGCGGCTCGGCCTGGTCCCAGGTGATCCACGACCACCTCGGCGGCCTGCCCCCGAAGGTCGACCTTGAGCGCGAGCGCCTGCTGGCCGAGATCCTCATCTCGGCCTCCCGCGACGGCATGATCGACTCCGCGCACGACCTGTCCGACGGCGGCCTGATCCAGGCGGTCGTCGAGTCGGCGCTGCTCGGCGGCAAGGGCGCCCGCCTGATCGTCCCCGACGGCCTGGACGCCTTCACCTTCCTCTTCTCGGAGTCGGCGGGCCGCGCGGTCGTCGCCGTGCCCCGCTCGGAGGAGCTCCGCTTCAACGACATGTGCGGCGCCCGGGGCCTCCCGGCCACCCGCATCGGCGTCGTGGACGGCGACAGCGTGGAGGTGCAGGGCGAGTTCAGCCTCCCGCTGACGGAGCTGCGCACCGCCCACGAGGCGACCATCCCGGCGCTCCTGTCGTAACCGGCCGCCCGTACGAAGCCCCGTCCGGCCGGTAAGGCCGGGCGGGGCTTTCGCGGCACCCCCTAGGCTCACCGTCATGCCCCCGGCCAAGAAGCGCACCCGCACCTACGACCCGGTGAAGATTCGCGCCGCGGTCCTCGCCCAGTTCGGCACGGTCCGGCAGGCCGTACGCGGCCTCACCGAGGAGCAGTTGGCGCTGCCCACCCGGCTCGGTGACTGGACCGTCCGGGATCTGGCCGCGCACGTGACCATGGCCGTGGAGACGGTCAGCCGGAACCTGGAGCGGGACGAGCCGGCGAAGCCGGAACTCACCTTGCTCGAGTGGCCCTTCGCCACCGCGGACCGGGCCGCCGACATCGCCGAGGGCACCCGTCTCCTCGCCGCGTCCGAATCCGACCTGGACGCGCTGTACGCCCGTACCGAGGCGCGTATCACCGAATCCCTGGCGACCGCCCCCGGCAGCCGTCTGCTCGCCGCCCGCACCGGGGCCATGCGACTCGACGACTACCTGGTCACCCGCACCGTCGAACTCGTCGTGCACACCGACGACCTGAACGCCGCCGTGCCGGGCCTGGAGATCCCCTGCGACCGCCAGGCGCTCGCCGCCTGCACCCGGCTGCTGGCGGACGCGCTGGCCGCGAAGGCGCCCGGCGGGTCGACGGAGGTGCGGATCCCGCCGTACGCGGTCGTGCAGTGCGTCGAAGGGCCCCGGCACACCCGGGGCACCCCGCCCAACGTCGTGGAGACCGACCCGCTGACCTGGATCCGGCTCGCCACCGGACGGATCGCCTGGCCGGCGGCGCTGGCGGACGCCAAGGTCCGGGCGAGCGGGGAGCGGGCGGATCTGAGCGCCCATCTGCCGATCCTCGGCTGACGGTGGAACCGGGGGTGGACCCGGGGTGGAACCGATCACCCCACCTGTCCCGTCGAAGCGGCATGTACAGGCAGAAGCAGCGCATCACCCTCATCACGGCCGTCCTCGCCCTGCTGCCGCTCGCGGCGGCCTGCGGCACCGAGCGGGCGGGGGCCGGCGGCGACGACGCCAGTGCCGGCGCCGCGCGGACGGTCGGCGGGATCACCGGCGTCCACTGGACCGTCGACAGCGTCACCGTCGACGGCACCACCCACGACGCCCCGAGCGCCGCCTACGTGACGATCGACGACAGCGGCCGGGCGCAGGGCAACTTCGGCTGCAACCACTTCAGCGCCGAGGCCGCCTTCGACGGCGACCGCGTCCGCCTCGCCGACCCCTCGATGACCGAGATGGGCTGCGAGGAGAAGCCCATGAAGTTCGAGGAGACCCTGGCCCGCGCCCTCGCAGGCGGCGCGCTGAAGGCGGACGTGACCAAGGACCGGCTGACCCTGACCACGGACGGAGGCGACACCGTGCGGCTCACCAAGGAGCAGGACGCACCCCTGCTCGGCACCCGCTGGAACGTCACGGCAATCGGCTCGGACGGCGTCGCCCAGTCCCTCCCGGAGGGCGCCGAGGCCCACCTCACCTTCGACGACGACGGCAAGGTCGGCGGCCGTCTCGGCTGCAACAAGGTGAACGCCACCGCGACGGTACGGGACGGGCATATCACCCTCGGTACGCCGTCCACCACCCGAATGATGTGCGACGCCTCACTCATGGAGACCGAAAAGCGCCTCCTGCGGCTCTTCGGAGGCACCGTCGAGTACCGCCTGGATCACCGCACCCTCACGCTGACCAGCGAGAACGGCGAGAGTGTGACAGCAGTCGCAGCCGAGTGATCCATGTCCGGCCGCTGTCCCCAATTCGGACCAGTGGTCGATCTCGCCTACACTCGGTGGCGTGCCACGTGGTGACGGACGACTCAACCACGACCTGCTCCCCGGTGAGAAAGGCCCCCAGGACGCGTGTGGCGTCTTCGGTGTCTGGGCTCCGGGCGAAGAGGTCGCCAAGCTCACGTACTTCGGGCTCTACGCCCTCCAGCATCGGGGCCAGGAATCCGCGGGAATCGCGGTCAGCAACGGCTCCCAGATCCTCGTCTTCAAGGACATGGGCCTGGTTTCCCAGGTCTTCGACGAGACCTCTCTCGGTTCGCTCCAGGGTCATATCGCGGTCGGACACGCCCGCTACTCGACCACCGGTGCCTCCGTGTGGGAGAACGCCCAGCCGACGTTCCGCGCCACCGCGCACGGTTCGATCGCGCTCGGCCACAACGGCAACCTCGTCAACACGGCCCAGCTGGCCGAGATGGTCGCCGACCTCCCGAACGACAACAACAGCCGCTCCTCCCGCGTGGCTGCCACCAACGACACCGACCTGCTGACCGCGCTGCTCGCGGCCCAGGTCGACGATGACGGCAAGCCGCTGACCATCGAGGAAGCCGCCCACACGGTCCTGCCCAAGGTCCGTGGCGCCTTCTCGCTCGTCTTCATGGACGAGCACACCCTGTACGCCGGCCGCGACCCGCAGGGCATCCGCCCGCTGGTCCTCGGCCGCCTGGAGCGCGGCTGGGTGGTCGCCTCGGAGTCGGCCGCCCTCGACATCTGCGGCGCCAGCTACGTCCGCGAGATCGAGCCGGGCGAGTTCGTCGCCATCGACGAGAACGGCCTGCGCACCTCCCGATTCGCGGAAGCGAAGCCCAAGGGCTGTGTCTTCGAGTACGTGTACCTGGCCCGCCCGGACACCGACATCGCCGGCCGGAACGTGTACCTCTCGCGGGTCGAGATGGGCCGTCGCCTCGCCAAGGAGGCACCCGTCGAGGCCGACCTGGTCATAGCGACCCCCGAATCCGGCACCCCCGCCGCGATCGGTTACGCCGAGGCCAGCGGCATCCCGTTCGGCAACGGACTGGTGAAGAACGCCTATGTCGGCCGTACCTTCATCCAGCCCTCGCAGACGATCCGCCAGCTCGGCATCCGTCTGAAGCTGAACCCGCTGAAGGAAGTCATCAAGGGCAAGCGCCTGGTCGTCGTCGACGACTCCATCGTGCGCGGCAACACCCAGCGGGCCCTGGTCCGCATGCTGCGCGAGGCCGGCGCCGCCGAGGTCCACATCCGGATCTCCTCCCCGCCGGTGAAGTGGCCCTGCTTCTTCGGCATCGACTTCGCCACCCGCGCCGAGCTGATCGCCAACGGCATGTCGGTCGACGAGATCGGCCGCTCCCTGGGCGCCGACTCCCTGGCGTACATCTCCATCGACGGCATGATCGAGGCGACCACCATCGCCAAGCCGAACCTCTGCCGCGCCTGCTTCGACGGCGAGTACCCGATGGAGCTCCCCGACCCCGAGCTGCTGGGCAAGCAGCTCCTGGAGACGGAGCTGGCCGCCGGTCCGGCCGCCACGGCCGCGGCCGACGCGATCCGCCGCCCGTAGACAGCCCGTATCACCTGCAGTACGACAGGAAAGTACTCACCCTCATGTCTTCAGCATCTGATCAGCGCGCTCCGCACGCGGGCACTGGTGCCAGCTACGCGGCCGCGGGCGTCGACATCGAAGCGGGAGACCGCGCCGTAGAGCTGATGAAGGAGTGGGTGAAGAAGACGCAGCGCCCCGAGGTCCTCGGCGGCCTCGGCGGTTTCGCCGGCCTCTTCGACGCCTCCGCCCTCAAGCGCTACGAGCGCCCGCTGCTCGCCTCCGCCACCGACGGCGTCGGCACGAAGGTCGACATCGCCCGGCAGCTGGGCGTGTACGACACCATCGGCCACGACCTGGTCGCCATGGTCATGGACGACATCGTCGTCTGCGGTGCCGAGCCGCTGTTCATGACCGACTACATCTGCGTCGGCAAGGTCCACCCCGAGCGGGTGGCGGCCATCGTCAAGGGCATCGCGGAAGGCTGTGTGCTGGCCGGCTGCGCCCTGGTGGGCGGTGAGACGGCCGAGCACCCGGGCCTGCTGGGCGAGGACGACTTCGACGTCGCCGGGGCCGGTACGGGCGTCGTGGAGGCCGACCGGCTGCTCGGCCCGGATCGTATCCGCACGGGTGACGCGGTGATCGCCATGGCGGCCTCCGGTCTTCACTCGAACGGGTACTCACTCGTCCGCCACGTCCTGCTGAACCAGGCCGGTCTCCCCCTCGACGCGCACATCGAGGAACTGGGCCGGACCCTCGGCGAGGAGCTGCTGGAGCCCACGAAGATCTACTCGCTGGACTGCCTGGCCCTCACCCGGACCACCGAGGTGCACGCCTTCAGCCACATCACGGGCGGCGGCCTGGCCGCCAACCTGGCCCGGGTCATCCCGGACGGGCTGCACGCGATCGTCGACCGCTCCACCTGGACCCCGGCCCCGATCTTCGACCTCGTCGGCCGGACGGGCCGGGTCGAGCGCCTGGAGCTGGAGAAGACCCTGAACATGGGCGTGGGCATGATCGCCATCGTCCCCGAGGAGTCCACCGAGGCGGCCCTGACGACGCTGGCCGACCGCGGGGTCGACGCCTGGGTCGCGGGTGAGATCACCGACCGCGGTGACCACGAGACCGGTGCGGCCCTGATCGGCGACTACGCGAGCTGAGGCCCTGCGGGCAGCACAGAACCCGGCCGGTGACCGAGGTCACCGACCGGGTTTGATGCTCAGTACAAGGTCAAGCGCCGCGACGCTGCCGCGAGGAGTCTTCGTCCTCGTCTTCGTCGTCGTCCTCGTAGAGGTCGGCGTACTTTGCGTACAGGTCGTCGTCATGCTCATCGTCCTCGAAACGGTCGCCATTTGGCGACTGATTCGACGTCGATGCGCCCAGCTCCTCGGCCAGGCGTGAGAGGTCAGTCCCACCGCTGTTGTACTTCAGCTGGCGGGCGACCTTCGTCTGCTTGGCCTTGGCCCGGCCGCGCCCCATGGCTCGACCCCCTCAACGACGGGGCTCGACGGCCCCAGAGTCTTGACACGCGTTCATGGTCCGGAACGGGCTCTCCGTGGAGAGACCGGTCCGTAGGGCTTCCACGGTACCTGAGCCCGCGCCCATACGGTACGTCGCCCGCATGACGTGCCCGCGCCCAGAACCTTCGAGGCGCCCCGTCCTCGCTGGTCAGTGGCGATTTTAACCACTTAATGGCGGACGACCCGCCGGTGGGAGTGAGAGTTCTCTCTAACTGCCCGCCGACGGGTACCGCTCAAACCCGCGGGAGCGCCCCGCGGAACCTCACCATCCGCGTGCCGCGGCGGCCTCGTGCATGCGCTGTTCGGCGATCCGGTCGGCCGCGGCGGCCGGCGGAATCCCATCCGCCTTCGCACGTGCGAATATGGCCAGCGTGGTGTCGTAGATCTTCGCGGCCTTCGCCTTGCAGCGGTCGAAGTCGAAGCCGTTCAGCTCGTCGGCGACCTGGATGACACCGCCGGCGTTCACCACGTAGTCCGGCGCGTAGAGGATCCCGCGGTCGGCGAGGTCCTTCTCCACGCCCGGGTGGGCGAGCTGGTTGTTGGCCGCGCCGCACACCACGCGCGCGGTCAGCACCGGGACGGAGTCGTCGTTCAGCGCGCCGCCCAGCGCGCAGGGGGCGTAGATGTCCAGGCCGTCGACCCGGATCAGCTCCTCGGTGTCCCGGACGGCGAGCACATCGCGGTGCCGCTCGGTGATGCGGCGCACGGCCTCCTCGCGCACATCCGTCACGAAGACCTCGGCGCCCTCCGCGACCAGGTGCTCCACCAGGTGGTGGCCGACCTTGCCGACGCCGGCGATGCCGACCCGCTTGGCCCGCAGCGAGGGGTCGCCCCACAGGTGCTGGGCGCTGGCCCGCATGCCCTGGTAGACGCCGAAGGCGGTGAGTACGGAGGAGTCGCCGGCGCCGCCGTTCTCCGGGGACCGGCCGGTCGTCCAGCGGCACTCACGGGCCACGACGTCCATGTCGGCGACGTAGGTGCCGACGTCGCAGGCGGTGACGTACCGGCCGCCGAGCGAGGCGACGAACCGGCCGTAGGCCAGCAGCAGCTCCTCGGTCTTGATCTTCTCCGGGTCACCGATGATCACGGCCTTGCCGCCGCCGTGGTCCAGACCGGCCATGGCGTTCTTGTACGACATCCCGCGCGCGAGGTTCAGCGCGTCGGCGACGGCCTCGGCCTCGGTGGCGTAGGGGTAGAAGCGCGTACCGCCGAGAGCGGGGCCCAGGGCGGTGGAGTGGATGGCGATCACGGCCTTGAGGCCGCTGGCACGGTCCTGGCAGAGCACGACTTGCTCGTGACCACCCTGGTCCGACTGGAACAGGGTGTGCAGGACGCCGTCGGTTACGTCGGTCACTGTGGTGACTCCTGAGGTGAAAAACGGCGGTTCGGGTCAGCTCCCGTAGGGGTGGCGGGCGCTGTGAGCACGAGAGTAGAGCCTGCAGGCGCCGCCGAACGGACAGTGTTCAGGATCACCTCCTCACGGAGTACGGCCGTGCGACGATTTGCATGGTTTTCCCGCGACTTCGTCAGCGGGTCCCGCGGTTTTCCCCGGCACCCGGCGGGGGAGGGAGCAGGCGTGCCCAAGGTGTCCTCGGTGATCGTCCCGTACGCGGCCTACCTGCGCGTGTACGAACCGCTGGCCGCCTTCCCCGAGCCGGAGCGGGCCCACTGGGCACGCTACGCCCGCCGCCCCGACCGTCCCTCGTACCAGGACGAACTGCGTCGCTCGCTGGCGGACCTGCTGCCCACCCCGCCCGTCCCGGTACCGGTGCACGAGAGCGGCGACGCGTTCGTCCTGGAGGACGACGAGGTGGTGTACGTCTGCCCGTGGCGCACCCGGCTGCGCGGCTGGCAGGCGCTCGGCGATCTCGCGGAGGAACTGCCGGAGCCGGTGCTGGACGCCGTCCTGCCGCCCGTCGTGCGCCGCCAGGCCACCCAGGACTACGAGCGCTGGCTGGTCCGCAATCCCGACGCCCGCCCCTGGATCCGCACCGCGACCTGGCAGGTGCCGCTGGCCTGGTTCGTCCTGGTCGCCGACGAGGAGCGGGAGTACGACAGGGGTTCCGACGGCGCACCCGTCGGCGACGCCGCCGCCCCGGTGCTGCGCTACCGCACGCCCATGGTGCAGGCCCGCCGCCGGGTGGCCCGCGGTCTGCGCACCCTCAAGGAGGCCATGGACGAGGGGCCGCTCATCGACGGCGTGTTCGACGTGGGTCGCTGGCTGGAGGAGTTCCACCCGCGCTCGCTGGTCGAGCTGGACTACGGCGGCCTGGTGCACGCCCTGCCGGCCGGCGAGCTGGAGGACGACCACTCGGCGGCCGATGTCGCCGCGGGCATCGAGGCGCTGCGCCAGGGAGACGGCGCCGCCGCGGGCGAGGCGTACGGCCGGCTGGCGGAGCGGTGGCGCTCGGTGCGGGACCGGCGGTCGGCGAACTGACCCGGCGCCAGACCGGCGGCTGTGTACGAGTGTCGAACGAGTGAGCCAGGACACCTTACGATTCGTCGACAAAGGACGTAGGTCCCGATCCGGGCGTATGTGACGACGGTGTGTCAAGGGTGACGGACCGCACGTACGCCGCCCTTGCGTCCCTTGCCCCTCCTCGTGCCAAAATAGGACAAGGAGTCCGGGGAGGACTCTGTCCGCCCCGCTGTGCTCCACTGTGGGTGGAATCTCAGCATTGCACGCTTTGGGGGGTCTGGTGACTCCTGATCGCCCTGTGACTGATCGTCACAGTGGCGTGACTGTCCGCTATGGCATGGTCCATCGGCTTCCGTCGCTGATGAACACCTGGGAGGGCAATTCCATCGGTTTGGCCGACGCGGCTGGACAGATGGTGTAGTTGTAGTGCCGAGGACAAGCCGTTCGTCCTATAACCGACTCGACTCGCGTCCGCCATTTCGGGCAACGCGGGTCAAGGTGCAGAATTTAGAGGAAAGAACCGAGAAGGTTCGGTTCTCCCGAGGAGGCCGCTCATGACCGCTCGCACCCCTGATGCCGAGCCGCTGCTGACCCCGGCTGAGGTCGCCACCATGTTCCGCGTCGACCCCAAGACGGTCACGCGGTGGGCGAAGGCCGGCAAGCTCACTTCCATCCGCACGCTCGGCGGACACCGCCGCTACCGCGAGGCCGAGGTCCGCGCTCTGCTGGCGGGTATCCCTCAGCAGCGCAGCGAGGCCTGAACAACCGCATAACCGGGCATTTCGGCAGGTCCCCCAACATGCCGAGGCGCCCGAAACCCTAGCTCCAAGCGACGCGGGTTCTGCCCCAACAGAGCTCACGCCCACGGTCTTGAGGCAAGTGACAGGGTGCGTCGTCGATCGCGCTGGACTCCGCCGGGTCCAGCGCGATCTTTTTTGTGCGGGTCACCGCGTGGGCGCGCTCCCCCGGGCCGCCCTGTGAGCGGGCTTGTCGGAGTCTGGGGAGGGGTGTCGCAACGGCTGTGAGACACCCTTGGGCACCAGTGCAATTGCACATATTAAATTGACCAGTTGTATGACCGGGGTAAGTACCGCGGTTTCAAAAACTCATGCGGTGACTCCCGTCACATGCCAGGCTACTTGTTGCCTCTGGCGTATGTGCGCTAGTGGAAGCACGTGTTCCAGCGTCCCATGCGCACACGGGTGTTGAGGCCGCCGAGGGTCACGCCGGGGAGGGACTTTCGTCCTCGACCGGCTCCGGCCGCTGCTCCTCGGGGCCGGCCTGCATCGCCAGCCGCAGCAGCCGCTGGCAGATCGGACAGCGCCGGGTCACATGGCGGTACGACGACGCGGCCGACAGATGCGCGCGGAGCAGTGCCCGCGTCTCGTGCCTCGCCGATGCCGCCATACGCCACCTCCGGGGGCCGTACGGGAAACACTGCCCTGACTCCTGGGGTACCGACCGAATGTGACGCCGTCAAGGGCGCCGGACGCGCCAGGAGCGCCGCACGCGGCCCGCAGGCGGATTCGGCACGCCTAGAGCTCCGGCGGGGCGTGAGGGGGCGTCAGGGCCCTTGCCCGTGGCGGAGTGCGGCGAAGAGGCCGGCTCACGGCCCGCTGCCGCACACGAAGAAGGCCCGCTTCCCTCGCGGGGAAGCGGGCCTTCCTACTTTCTGTGCGGTCCTGACGGGATTTGAACCCGCGGCCTCCACCTTGACAGGGTGGCGAGCACTCCAAACTGCTCCACAGGACCAGGTTTCGCGGCGCGATTCCTGCGTTGCGCTGCGAGAAGAGACTCTACAGGAGCCGGGCCGCCTGGTCGAACTCACCCTGCGTACCGGCCCGATCACGGCGCCGCCGCGTCGATCGCCTTCACGATCCGCTTGTCGGAGACCGGGTACGCGGTGCCCAGCGCATGGGCGAAGTAGCTGACCCGCAGCTCCTCGATCATCCAGCGGATGTCCAGCACCGAGGACGGCACCGGACGGCCCTGGGGCATCTGCTCCAGCAGCCAGGCGTACTCGTCCTGCATCTCGCGGACCTTCTCCATCCGCGTGGTGTCGCGCTGGACGTTCGTCGGCATCTGCTGAAGACGCCGGTCGGCGGCCACCAGATAGCGCATCAGGTCCGGCAGCCGGCGCAGCCCGGCCTCGGTGACGAAGCCCGGCTTCACCAGCGCGTCCAGCTGCCCCCGCACGTCCTGGAGGTTCGCCAGCAGCGCGGGGCTGCGCACGGTCTTCAGACGGCGCTCGCAGGCCTGCCAGGCGGCGAGCACCTGCTGCACCTGGGCGACCGTACGCACCGTCGTGTCGACGATCTCGGCGCGGACCCTGTCGTACAGCTTCCGGTACGACTCCTGGTCCCACGCCGGGCCGCCGAAGTCGGCGATCAGCCGGTCCGCGGCCGCCATCGCGCAGTCGTCGAAGAGCGCCTGGATGGAGCCGTGCGGGTTGGCCGACAGCGCCAGCTTCTGAGCGTTGGTCAGCTTTTCGGACGCGAACTTCGCGGGGTTGACGGGGATGTTGCGCAGGATCAGCCGGCGCGTGCCCCGCCACATCGCCTCCGCCTGCTCGGCCTCCGTGTCGAACAGGCGCACGGAGACCGTGTCACCGTCGTCGACGAGCGCCGGATAGGCCTTCACCGGCTGGCCGGCCCGGCGGGTCTCGAAGACGCGGGTGAGCGAGCCGATCGTCCAGTCCGTGAGGCCCTTGCGCTCCAGCGACTCACCGCCCTCCCGTACCGCGGTGGCGGCCGCCGCCTGCGACAGGGCCTGGCGCGCCTTCGGCTTCAGCCGGAGCTTCAGCGCCTCCAGGTCCTTGTCCTCGGCGAGCTTGCGGCGCCGCTCGTCGACGATCCGGAAGGTGATGCGCAGATGGTCCGGCACCCTCGCCCAGTCGAAGTCGTCCGCCTCGAACGGCACCCCGACCATCCGCTTCAGCTCGCGGGCCATGGTGACGGTCAGCGGCTCCTGGAGCGGCACCGCCCTCTCCAGGAACGCCTTCGCGTAGTTCGGCGCCGGCACGTAGTTGCGGCGGATCGGCTTGGGGAGGGAACGGATCAGCTCCGTCACCACCTCCTCCCGCAGGCCCGGGATCTGCCAGTCGAAGCCCTCGTCGGTGACCTGGTTGAGCACCTGGAGCGGGATGTGCACCGTCACACCGTCCGCGTCCGCGCCCGGCTCGAACTGGTAGGTCACGCGGAACTTCAGCGGCCCCTGCCGCCACGAGTCGGGATAGTCGGCCTTGGTGACCGCCTCCGCCGACTCCCGGATCAGCATCTCGCGCTCGAAGTCCAGGAACTCCGGCTGCTCGTGCCGCTTGCGCTTCCACCAGGAGTCGAAGTGGGCACCGGAGACGACGTGCTCGGGCACCCGCTGGTCGTAGAAGTCGAACAGCGTCTCGTCGTCGACCACGATGTCGCGGCGCCGGGCGCGGTGCTCCAGCTCCTCGACCTCGCTCAGCAGCCTGCGGTTGTCGGCGAAGAACTTGTGGTGGGTGCGCCAGTCACCCTCGACCAGCGCGTTCCGGATGAACAGCTCGCGGCTGACCTCCGGGTCGATCCGGCCGTAGTTCACCTTGCGCTGGGCGACGATCGGGACGCCGTACAGCGTGACCTTCTCGAAGGCCATCACGGCCGCCTGGTCCTTCTCCCAGTGCGGTTCGCTGTACGTCCGCTTGAGCAGGTGCGCGGCGAGCGGCTCCACCCACTCCGGCTCGATCTTGGCGTTGACGCGGGCCCACAGGCGGCTGGTCTCCACCAGTTCGGCGGACATCACGAAGCGCGGCTGCTTCTTGAAGAGGGCGGAACCGGGGAAGATCGCGAACTTGGCGTTGCGGGCGCCCAGGTACTCGTTCTTGTTGCCGTCCTTCACGTCCTTCATGCCGATGTGCGAGAGCAGACCGGCGAGGAGGGAGACATGGACGCGGTCGGCGGGGGCGTCGTCCTCGTTGAGGTGGATGCCCATCTGCTTGGCGACCGTGCGCAACTGGCTGTAGATGTCCTGCCATTCGCGGATGCGCAGGAAGTTCAGGTACTCCTGCTTGCACATCCGGCGGAAGGACGAGGAGCCGCGTTCCTTCTGCTGCTCGCGGATGTACCGCCAGAGGTTCAGGTAGGCGAGGAAGTCGCTGGTCTCGTCCTTGAAGCGGGCGTGCTGCTGGTCGGCTTGGGCCTGCTTGTCGGCCGGGCGCTCGCGCGGGTCCTGGATGGAGAGCGCGGCCGCTATGACCATCACCTCGCGGACACAGCCGTTGCGGTCGGCCTCCAGGACCATCCGGGCCAGCCGCGGGTCCACCGGCAGCTGGGCCAGCTTGCGGCCGCTGTCCGTGAGCCGTTTGCGGGGGTCCTTCTGGGCCGGGTCCAGCGCGCCCAGCTCCTGGAGCAGCTGCACGCCGTCGCGGATGTTGCGGTGGTCCGGCGGGTCGATGAAGGGGAACTTCTCGATGTCGCCGAGGCCGGCCGCGGTCATCTGGAGGATGACGGAGGCCAGGTTGGTGCGCAGGATCTCCGCGTCGGTGAACTCCGGCCGGGCGAGGAAGTCCTCCTCGCTGTACAGCCGGATGCAGATGCCGTCGGAGGTACGGCCGCAGCGGCCCTTGCGCTGGTTGGCGCTGGCCTGCGAGACCGGCTCGATCGGCAGCCGCTGGACCTTGGTGCGGTGGCTGTAGCGGGAGATCCGGGCGAAGCCGGGATCGATGACGTACTTGATGCCCGGCACGGTCAGGGACGTCTCGGCGACGTTCGTGGCCAGAACGATCCTGCGGCCGGTGTGCGGCTGGAAGACCCGGTGCTGCTCGGCGTGCGAGAGCCGGGCGTACAGCGGCAGGATCTCGGTGAACCGGTAGTTCTTCCTGGTGAGGGCGTCCGCGGTGTCGCGGATCTCCCGCTCGCCGGACAGGAAGACGAGGATGTCGCCCTTGCCCTCCGCCATCAGCTCCTCGACGGCGTCGGTGATCGCGGTGATCTGGTCGCGGTCGGCGTCGTCGGAGTCCTCTTCGAGGAGCGGCCGGTAGCGGACCTCCACCGGGTAGGTGCGGCCGCTGACCTCGATGATCGGCGCGTCGCCGAAGTGCCGGGAGAAGCGCTCGGGGTCGATGGTCGCCGAGGTGATGACGACCTTGAGGTCGGGCCGCTTCGGCAGCAGCTGCGCCAGGTAGCCCAGCAGGAAGTCGATGTTGAGGGACCGCTCGTGGGCCTCGTCGATGATGATCGTGTCGTAGGCGCGCAGCTCGCGGTCGGTCTGGATCTCGGCGAGCAGGATGCCGTCCGTCATCAGCTTGACGAAGGTGGCGTCCGGGTTCACCTGGTCGGTGAAGCGGACCTTCCAGCCGACGGCCTCCCCGAGCGGGGTGTTCAGCTCCTCGGCCACCCGCTCGGCCACCGTACGGGCGGCGATCCGGCGGGGCTGGGTGTGCCCGATCATGCCGCGCACACCGCGTCCCAGCTCCATGCAGATCTTGGGGATCTGGGTGGTCTTGCCGGAGCCCGTCTCACCCGCGACGATCACCACCTGGTGATCACGGATGGCGGCCGCGATCGCGTCCTTCTTCTGGCTGACCGGCAGCTGCTCGGGATACGTCACGGCGGGGACGCGGGCGTGACGCTCGGCCATCCGCTGCTCGGCCCTCGCGACCTCCGCCTCGATCTCGGCGAGGACGGCGGCGCGGGCCTCCGGCTTGCGGATCTTGCGTGCGCCTTCGAGCCTGCGCCCGAGCCGGTGCGCGTCGCGCAGGGACAGCTCGGTCAGGCGGGGGGCGAGAGCGCCGAGGGCGGGGGCGGGATGCGTAGACATACGCGATCCAGGATCTCATCCCCTGTGAAGAAGGGGCGAACCCTTTTGGGCCCGCCCCTTCCCGCCTCACCCGCTCGCCTCGTCCGCGGGCGTCAGCGCACGTCAGCGCACGTCGACGTAGTCCTCCGTGCCGCTGCCCGCGAAGTGCCTGCTGTCGGGATACAGGAAGACCGGCACCCAGGTGCCGTCCTCGCGGGCGGTGAAGCCCTTGCTGAAGGATCCGTCGGTCTTCGAGGTGACGGTGGTCATCAGGTACCAGCTGCTCTGGCCCTTGGGCCGGAACAGGATCTGCACCTTCTGGCCGGCGTACGCCTTCCAGGTCGTCGTGCCGGCCTTGCGCTCCTGGAGCACGCCCTTCACGGTGATCGTCCGGCCCTTGTACACCGGCTCGGGAGACGCGTTGGCGTCCTTGATCCGGGTCAGGTCGCGGTACCGGCGCAGGCTGCCGCTGACGGTGCCCTTGATGTCCTTGGCGGTGGAGCCGGCGTAGCGCAGCCGCCAGTAGCCGTCCGTGTAGCCCGGCAGCTCCTCGACGATGAACTGCGAGCCGAAGCGGGTCTTCACGGTCTTCTGCGTGGTCCAGCCGGTCTTGCCGTCGGGCGAGTACTGGATGTCGACGTTGACACCGCCGTCGGTGTCCCGCCCGATCTGCTGGAGGATGCCGGTGATCTCCAGCTGCGCGTACTCGTCGATCCGTGCGGTGAACTCGGAGAACTTCGTCGTCGCGGTGACGGCCACCGGGACGTCGACGCTCGCGGTGCGCTGGATCCAGGGGTTGTACGGGTACGGCGGGAAGCCGATTTCGTACACGCTGCGCCCGTACGGGGAGGTCACGAGGGAGAAGCGGCCGTTGCCGTCCGTGGTCGCCTCGACCGGGCTGCAGGTGGTGCAGTCCTTGTAGTCCATCTCGACCGGGATGCCGGCCAGCGGCTTCCATTCGGCGCCGCTCAGGTACTCCAGCGTGCCGGTGACCGCGATCTTGGAGCCCGCGGTGACGTGGAAGTGCCGCTTGTCCCGGTCGAGGACGAAGCGGGTCGGCGCGGCCTCGGGCCTGATGTCGACCCAGGGGACCGTGGCGTAGCCCAGCTCTCCCCGGTACTCGGCCCAGGCCCAGCCGCCCTGGGTCAGTTCGTGGGAGACGGTGAAGTGGCCGGCGGTGTCGGTCACGGCGGACGTCTCGCCGTCCTGGCCGAGCCGGAGATCCACGGTGGCGCCGGGCAGCGGCACGGTCTCACGGGTGCTGGGGTCGCGGACGACCAGGTCGCCCTCGGCGGTGACCGTCCTGTCCTCGATGGTCGGCGCGGTGGGCGTGACGGAGAAGCCGCTGAGGACGGGCTGCTTCTGGTACCGCAGGGTGCCGGCGTTCTTCTTGACCGTGGTCTCGCCCGCGGTGTTCGTCGCCTCGACGTCGATCGTGTAGTCGCCGAGGACGTCCAGATGGACGGGCGGGGAGGACCAGACGCCGTCCCACTGACTGGTGTAGTACGTCTGCTCGAAGTCGGTGACCGTGGCCACCGGGGTGTCCGACTCGCTGCTGCCCACGGGGCGGAGCGTGGCGGTGACCTCGTCGATCTCGCCGCTGTAGTTGAGTCGTACGTCGATGACCGACCAGTCGGCCTGGTCGCTGTGCGCTTCCATGACGTTCGGTCCCGCGGCGTGGGCCGTGCCGGGTATCGCGAGCGTGGAGAACAGGACGGCGCCGGCCGTCATCAGTCCTCGGGTGATGCGTCTCAAGAACCCCCCTCAGGCTCTCTGTGAGCGACGAAAACCCCCACCGGGTGAACCGGTGGGGGTTTTCGTTCTTGTGGCTGGGGCCGGGGTCGAACCGGCGACCTATCGCTTTTCAGGCGATCGCTCGTACCAACTGAGCTACCCAGCCACGAGGTTTCACGTGAAACGAAACCTCAGCGGTCCTGACGGGATTTGAACCCGCGGCCTCCACCTTGACAGGGTGGCGAGCACTCCAAACTGCTCCACAGGACCAGGTGTGGTTTGTGTGCGAAACCAACGTAGCTAAGTGTCGCACACGGTACTGCGTGCCCCCAACGGGATTCGAACCCGTGCTACCGCCTTGAAAGGGCGGCGTCCTAGGCCGCTAGACGATGAGGGCTATCGGCCCGCCTGGGCGCTTCTCAGCGCGTCGGGGACGTGAGAAGCATATGGGATGGCGGGAGGTATCGCCAAAACGGTTTACGGGGACGGGGTGCGGGGCCGAGTCGGAGGCGGGCTGGGGGAGGGCGTCGGGGACGGGGAGGCGCCCGGCGGGGACGGGGAGGCGCCCGGCTGGTTCTCCTCCACCAGGTGGCGGCTGACCTCCGCCGTCGTCAGGCCCAGACCGCCCAGCCGGATGGCGTCCCAGGCCTGGAGGCGGCGGGTGTCGCGGTCGAAGTAGAGGATCGACGCCTCGATCGGGTCCGGGTCCCTGCCCTCCACCGCGCGCAGTCCGCTGCCGCCGGTGGAGCCCTCGACGCGCAGCCGGGTGCCGTACTTCATGACCTCCGTCTGCTGGTGGTGGATGTGGCCGGCCAGGACCAGGGGCACCTCGCCGTCCGTCCGGCGGGCCGCCGAGGGTTCGTGGGCGACGGCCACGTCCACCGGCGTACCGGCCGCCCGCTCGTCGCGCAGGGCGGAGGCCAGGCGGGCGCCCGCCAGTTCCTGGGACTGCTCGGCGCCCGTGCCGCCGGTGCGGTCGGGGGTGAACTGGGGATCGCCGATGCCCGCGAAGCGCAGGCCGCCGACCGTCTCGGCGCGGCCGTCGTCCAGGACGTGCACGTGCTTCAGGCCCTCCAGGTAGCGCTGGGTGACCCGGGAGTCGTGGTTGCCGCGGACCCAGACGTAGGGGGCGCCCAGGTCCTCGATCGGGTCCAGGAAGCCGTTCTCGGCGGCGGTGCCGTGGTCCATCGTGTCGCCGGAGTCGACGATCACGTTCACCTCGTACTGCTCCACGAGCGAGGAGATGATCTTCCAGCTCGCCGGGTTCAGGTGGATGTCCGAGACGTGCAGCACCCGGATGGTGGTGGGGTCGGGGGCGTAGGCGGGCAGGGTGGACGTGGCGTCGTACAGCTTCGTCACGTTCGTCACCAGGCGGGCCAACTCCTTCTGGTAGACGTCGAATTCGGTGACGATGCTGCGGGCGTCGCCGACCAGCGAGGGCGCGGAGGAGAGCAGGCCGGAGAAGCGCGGCTCCAGGACCGACTTCGGGTTCCAGGTGGCGTACGCGGTGGCGCCCGAGGCCGCCAGGAGGGCGAGGGCCAGGCCGCCGGCCGCCAGGGCGCGGCGGGGGCGGCGGTAGACGGCGAGGCCGAGCGCGGTGGCGCCGACGACCACGGCGGCGCAGGAGCGGACGGCGAGGTCGAGGGTGCCGTGGCCGACGTCGCGGGTGACCTCGTCCTGGAGGCCGGAGAGGCGTTCGGGGTGGTCGACGAGGGCCTGGGAGCGGACCGGGTCGAGCTGGTCGACGTTGACGTCCAGGCGGACCGGGGCGACATGGCTGTCCAGGTGGAGCGCGCCCAGCGGGGAGACGTTGATCTTCGTGCCACCGGTGAAGGACGGCCGCAGGGTCATCGTGGTGTCCATCGGCCCGACCGGTACACGCACCTGGCCGACGACCAGAAGGCCCAGCCAGGCGCCGAGCAGGACCACCGCGACCAGGCCGAGCGCGCGCACCCAGGGGCTGGGCCGGGCGGCCAGTTCGAGGCTGGGCGGGCGGCGGCCGGGCGGCCGGCGACGACGGGTCAGGACGTTCAGGACTGCGGCGGGGACGCGGGCCATTGGTGCCGTATGCCCAGGTACGCGGGTGGGCATGCCGCAGCCGTTCGGCGGCGTCGTACCGGACAATGGGCCTGTGCTGGAGATGACGCGCGAGGAGTTCGAGGAACTGGTCGCCGAGGCGCTGGACCGGATCCCGCCGGAGCTGACGCGGCTGATGGACAACGTCGCGGTGTTCGTCGAGGACGAACCGCCCGCCGACGACCCGGAGCTGCTGGGGCTCTACGAGGGCACCCCGCTGACCGAGCGCGGCGAGTGGTACGCCGGGGTGCTGCCGGACCGGATCACCGTCTACCGGGGGCCGACGCTCAGGATGTGCGAGTCGCGGGAGGACGTCGTCGCCGAGACCGAGGTCACCGTGGTGCACGAGATCGCCCACCACTTCGGGATCGACGACGAGCGGCTGCACGCGCTCGGGTACGGATGAGGGTGGCGCGTGTCCTCTTGTGGGCGGCGGGAGTTGGGCAGGTTGACTCTTCACCGGCCCCCGGAGGTGGCTGCTCGTGCGCCCCTTGTACGTACCCGTCCGCCTGGCCGCCACCGTCGTGGCCGTCGCCGCCGCCGCCGGATGCATGAGCGTGGGTGACGACGACGCGGGTCCGGCCCGGCCCTCCCACTCGGCGGGTCCCGGGGGCGGCGGGGCGGCCGACGGCGGCTCCGGGGTGTCCGGTGGCGGTGCCGGCTACCAGGGCGTGGCCGTCGGGGACGCCGGGCGCGCGGACGGGAAGGGCAAGGGCAAGCGCAAGAAGGGCGAGGGTGCCGAGCCGGGCGCCTCGGCGGAGCCGTCCGCCTCCGCCTCGGCCGCGCCCGGCGCGTCCGGCTCACCGCCGGCCCGGCCCGGCCAGACCGGGAAGCCCGGCGGCGGGCCCGCACCGACGCCCGCCGAGCCGACGCCCACCCGGACCAGCGAGGCGCCGGAGCCGCCCCCGCCGTCGCCCGAGCCGCCCGCCTCCCCGGACCCGACGGTCGCCGAGCCGTCGTCGTCCGCGCACCCGGAGCCGGGGCCGCAGCTGGTGGAGCGGGAGCCGGCACCGGAGGCCGGCGCGCCGGTGTAGACGGCGGCCGCAGGGCCGCTGGGCTGGCGGTTTGCCTTCCAGGGGGGTGGGTGCGTATGGTGGTAGATCGTTTGATCCCATTTGCCCGGCGCCGACACAGAGCGCGCCGTGTGGCGCGTACTCTCCTTTGCCGTGGCTGACCGCATCGAGGCGGTCGTATTGCGAAATCACGGAGTTGACGGGCGCGTGCCGACGAGACTCCGGAAGGTTTCGCATACGCATGTCCATTTCCAGCACTGATCACATCGTCGTGCCCGAGAGCGTCGAGGACGCCCCCGAGGCCACCCAGGACGCCCCCGAGATGACCTTCGCCGACCTCGGTCTGCCCGAGGGTGTCGTGCGCAAGCTGGCGCAGAACGGTGTGACCACCCCCTTCCCGATCCAGGCCGCGACCATCCCGGACGCCCTGGCCGGCAAGGACATCCTCGGCCGTGGCCGCACCGGCTCCGGCAAGACCCTCTCCTTCGGTCTGCCGACCCTGGCGCAGCTCGCCGGCGGCCGCACCGAGAAGCACAGGCCGCGCGCCGTCATCCTCACCCCGACGCGTGAGCTGGCCATGCAGGTCGCCGACGCGCTCCAGCCCTACGGCGACGTGCTCGGCCTGAAGATGAAGGTCGTCTGCGGCGGCACGTCCATGGGCAACCAGATCTACGCCCTGGAGCGGGGCGTCGACGTCCTGGTCGCCACGCCGGGCCGGCTCCGCGACATCATCAACCGCGGCGCCTGCTCCCTGGAGGACGTGCGGATCGCCGTCCTCGACGAGGCCGACCAGATGTCCGACCTGGGCTTCCTGCCCGAGGTCACCGAGCTGCTCGACCAGGTCCCGGCGGGCGGCCAGCGGATGCTGTTCTCCGCGACCATGGAGAACGAGATCAAGACCCTCGTCGACCGCTACCTGAAGGACCCGGTCCTGCACGAGGTGGACGCGGCGCAGGGCGCGGTGACGACCATGTCGCACCACATCCTGATCGTGAAGCCCAAGGACAAGGCGCCGGTCACCGCCGCGATCGCCTCCCGCAAGGGCCGCACCATCATCTTCGTCCGCACCCAGCTGGGCGCCGACCGCGTCGCCGAGCAGCTGCGCGACGCCGGCGCGAAGGCCGAGGCGCTGCACGGCGGTATGACCCAGGGCGCGCGCACCCGCACCCTGGCGGACTTCAAGGACGGCTACGTCAACGTGCTGGTCGCCACGGACGTCGCCGCGCGCGGCATCCACGTGGACGGCATCGACCTCGTCCTGAACGTCGATCCGGCCGGTGACCACAAGGACTACCTGCACCGGGCCGGCCGTACGGCGCGGGCCGGCCGCACCGGCACCGTCGTCTCCCTCTCGCTGCCGCACCAGCGGCGGCAGATCTTCCGGCTGATGGAGGACGCGGGCGTCGACGCCTCGCGCCACATCATCCAGGGCGGCGGCGCCTTCGAGCCGGAGGTCGCCGAGATCACCGGCGCCCGGTCCATGACCGAGGTCCAGGCCGAGTCCGCGGGCCACGCGGCGCAGCAGGCCGAGCGCGAGGTCGCCCAGCTCACCAAGCAGCTGGAGCGCGCCCAGCGCCGGGCCGCCGAGCTGCGCGACGAGGCCGACCGCCTGGTGGCGCGGATGGCCCGCGAGCGGGGCGAGGACCCGGAGGCGGCGGTCGCCGAGGCGGCCGAGGCCGCGCAGGCCCCGGCGGCCGAGGAGCGGGTCGAGGCCGTGGCGGTGCCGGAGCAGCCGGCCGCGCAGGACGTGGACCGCGCGGAGCGCGCCGAGCGCGGTGACCGCTACGAGCGGGGCGACCGCGGCGGGTTCAACCGGGACCGTGACCGGGGCTTCGAGCGCCGTGACCGTGACCGTGGTGGCTTCGACCGTGACCGCGGTGGCCGTTCGTTCGAGCGTCGTGACGGCGAGCGCGGTGGCTTCCGTCGGGACGACCGCCGTGACGACAACCGTCGTGACGACCGTCGTCCGTTCGACCGCGACCGTGACCGTGGCGCCCGTTCGTTCGAGCGTCGTGACGGCGAGCGCGGTGGCTTCCGTCGGGACGACCGCCGCGACGACAACCGTCGTGACGACAACCGTCGTGACGACCGTCGTCCGTTCGACCGCGACCGTGACCGTGGCGCCCGTTCGTTCGAGCGTCGTGACGGCGAGCGCGGTGGC